>CAYSLC010000297.1:0-2935 GCA_964431545.1 uncultured Desulfobacteraceae bacterium
TCTTACTTCACAAACAGTTTCCGCTCAAAGTCCACGAACGTCCCGCACCCATCCTCCGTCACAACGATCGGCTCGCTGCACTCGAACCCGAACTTGTCGAGCCAGATCCCCGGCATCACGTGGACCGTCATGTTGGGCTCAAAGACATTCTTGTCCCCCGGCCGCAGGCTCACCGTGTGCTCGCCCCAGTCGGGCGGATAGTTGAGGCCGTAGGCGTATCCGATGCGCGACTCCTTGACCACCTTCGACCCCGAGATGGCCGACCGCCATTTCGCCTCCACCTCCTCGCCGGTGACGCCCGGCTTGATGAAGTCGAGCACCTGGTTGAGGCCGTCCACCACCGCCTTGGCGATCTCCGACAGCTCGGCCGGGGGCTCCCCGATCATCACCGTCCGGGAGAGCGGGGCGTGGTACCGGTACTTGCACCCCGACAGCTCCAGCAGGACCATGTCCCCCTCCTCGTACCGGCGGTCCACCCACGACAGATGGGCCGTGGAGGTCCGGATCCCCGAGGGCATAATGGGGAAGATGGCGCTGTGGTCGCCGGTGAACTCCGGCGTGCCGCTGATCTGGGCCTGGTAGACCGCCGCGGCCGCATCCCCCTCCCGGACCCCGACGGCGATGATGTCGATGGCGGTCCGCATCACGTTCTCCACGATGCGGGAGGCCATCTTCATATATTCGATCTCCTTGTCCGACTTGATCAGCCGGACCCAGTTGACCAACAGATTGGCGTTCATGATCTCCGCGTCCGGCAGATCTTCCAGCAGGGATTCCAGGCACTGGCCCGTGAAGTAGTAGCTGTCCATCTCCACGCCCAGGCGCCGCCGCTCGCACCCCCGCGCCTTGAGCAGGTCGGCCACGAAGTCCATGGGGTGCTTCAGGTTCGACTGGACGTAATCATCGGTGTACCCGATGATGTTCTCGCCGGCCAGCCAAGTGGTCAGCCGGGCCCCGTTGGAATCCTGCATGCGGCCGAACCAGACCGGCTCCTCCCGGTCCACGAAGACCAGCACTCCCTGGTGGACGTAGAACGACCACCCGTCGTACCCGGTCAAATAGTTCATGTTGGCCGGATCGGTCACCAGCAGCACCTCCACCCCTTGGCGGTACATGGACGCCTTCACCTTCCGGAGGCGGGCCCGGAACTCGGACACCTCGAAATAGAGCATCTTCTCTTCTGGTTTCATGGCTTTCGACTCGTCGGTTGAAGTGATGGTGATCGGTCCGGGATCGATTGACCCCGGATGCGGACAAGGGGACCCAAACCCTCCCCGGATCATCGGGAAACCCCCGATCCGGATCCGTGGAGCTTCAGGGTCGGCGGATCATCGCGTTGAAAAAGGGCGATCGACGGCCCACCGCACCGATCCCTTTCCTTTCATGTATATCGGCTGCGATCCGCTTCGTCAAATCCGATCCGCTCATCCGCGGGCGTTCAACCGGCCTTTTCCCGACAGCGTTGCTCCCGCGCGGCGCGGGGCCGCCGGGAACTCACCAGGGTCCCTTCACCAATGCAAGGTCGACAATGGACAACCCCATTGACGGTATTGAATCGAATTGTATCTTCGCCCCGGGGATGGTATTCTATTTTTGACGGTTTGGCCGTTGCCGCCGATTTAGCGAGGAGGGTGAAAATATGACCGAAATCATCACCGATCAGGATTTCAGCGAGGCCCCGGAGCCGAATATCGATCATCTCGTGACGGAGGATGATACACCCGTGGACAATCTGTTTTCCGAAAAACAGCAGCGTCTGCTGACGGATTCCCTCAACGTCTCCTGGAACCCCGGCCGCCCCTTCCTGGCCGCGGCCAATGTCGGCGTCTTCAATACGATCCACGAGCCGGCCGTCGTGCCGGACGTTTTTTTGAGCCTTGACGTCCGAGTGCCCGAAAACGTCTGGGAGAAGCGTAACCGCTCCTACATGATCTGGGAATTCGGAAAGCCGCCGGATGTGGTCATCGAGGTGGTCTCCAATCAGAAGGGGGAGGAACTGGGCGAAAAGTTCAGGCGGTATCAACGGATCCGGGTCCTCTACTATGTCGTCTTCGACCCCCTGCGGATCATCCAGAAGGAGCCCCTCCGGATCTTCGAGTTTTCCGTGGGGGAATACATCCCCAAGCTGGATCGAAGCCTCTCCAGGATCGGCTTGGGGCTGACCCTGTGGGACGGGGTTAACGAAGGACATCGAGAGCGATGGCTTCGCTGGCTGGACCATGGGGGAAACCTTCTGCCCACCGGCGTCGAACCCGCCCTGCTCGAACGCCAACGGGCCGACAAGTTGGCCGAGAAGCTCCGTTCCCTGGGGGTCGATCCCGCCGAAGTCCTGGGCGAAAGCCACCAGGGCGAATCCCAATAGATCCGTTCCGTTGCGCCGGCTTCCCGAAAATCGATCGAGTCCCCTAACTCCCCTCCCCGCCCGATCCGTTCCAGGACCCTCTTCTTCCAGTCATTTCTACGCCCGCCGCACCAGCAACAACGTATTCCCGATCACGCTCAGGCTGCTCAGGAGCATGGCGCAGACGGCCACCAAGGGGGTGAGGAGGCCGGCCATGGCCACGGGGATGGCGACGGCGTTGTAGCAGAAGGTGAAGGCGAAGTTCTGGGCCGCCTTCCGGTTGGTCCGGGCGGCGAGTTCGAGGAAGTCGAGGAGCTGGGCCGGATCTCCGCCCATGAGGGTGAGGTGGGCCGTCTCCCGGTGGAGGGGGTTGCCGGAGTGGACCGCGACGGCCAGATCGGCCTGGACCATGGCCGGGGCGTCGTTGATCCCGTCGCCCACCATGGCGACCGCTTCTCCGGCCCGCTGCATCTCCCGGATGTAGGCGGCCTTGTCCCCCGGCAGCTTCCCCCCGTCGGCCTCGGGCAGGCCCAAGCGGTCGGCCACGGCCCGGACCGCCCGCTCCCCGTCCCCGGAGACCATGGCCATGCGGAA
>CAYSLC010000297.1:3035-5653 GCA_964431545.1 uncultured Desulfobacteraceae bacterium
CGGCCACGGCCCGGACCGCCCGCTCCCCGTCCCCGGAGACCATGGCCATGCGGAACCCTCGTTCCCGGAGGCGGTCCAGGAACGGTCCGATCCCCTCCCGGAGGGCGTCCCCGAAGACCAGCGAGGCGACCGGCTCCCCATCGACGACGAGATGGACCGCCGAGCGGATCGCGCCGGGCGGGTCGGCCTCTTCCCCCGGAAGGCCGCCCGGAGCCGCATCGACGAAGGTCCGGGAGCCGATCCGGACCGCCCGCCCCTCCCAGGTCCCCTGGACCCCGTCCTCCAGGATCTCCACATCCGTGACCGCCGGGACCGGGACATCCGCCTCCCGGGCGGCCCGCCGGATCTCCCGGGCGATGAGGTGATCGGAATCGGCCTCCACGGCCGCAGCCAATCCGAGGGCGGATTCCCGGGTGAAGGGGGCGACGGGCCGGACCTCGGTCAGGCGCCATTTGCCCCTGGTGAGGGTACCGGTCTTGTCGAAGACGACAGCCGTCAACCGCCGGGAGATCTCGAAGGCGTCGAAGTCCCGCACCAGGATCCCGCGCTTGCCGGCCAGGGAGATCCCGGCCACCCGGGTCAGGGGGATGGCGATCCCCAGGGCGCAGGGACAGGAGATGACCATCACGGTGACGGCCCGGAGGACCGCCGCGTGGGCCGGGGTCCCCAGGAGCCAGAGCACAGCCCCCGTGCCGGCGGCCAGAGCCACGATGGCGGGGACGAACCACTGGAGGATCCGGTCGGTGCGACTCTCCAGGGGCGTCTTCTCCGCCAGGGATTGCTCCATGATCTCCACCATCTGCCCGAGCACGGCCTCCCGGCCCACCGCCTCGGCCGATGCCTTGAACGTCCCCTCCAGGACCATGCCGCCGCCGCGCACCGGATCTCCCGGCTTCACCGCCACCGGGCGGGCCTCACCGGTCAGGGAGGATTCGTCCACGGCCCCGGTCCCGGAGACCACCCGGCCGTCGGCGGGGATCACCTCCCCCGGATCGACCCGGAAGAGGTCCCCCCTGCCCAGGGCTTCGATGGCGGCGTACCGCCCCTCCGGGAACCCGTCGGTGCAGATCCGGACCTTGGACGGCATCAGCGCGAAGAAGCCCTCCAGGTCCTCCCGGATCTCCGCCTTGGCCCGCCGCTCCAGGGTCTTGCCCAGCAGCACCAGGGTGATGAGCATGGCGGCGGTGTCGAAGTAGAGGTGGATCGATCCGGAGAGCAGGCTGACCGTGCTGTAGGCGAAGGCGGACAGGGAGCCCGTGGTGATGAGGGTCTCCATGCCGAAACCGGCCGATCGGAACCCCAGGAGGGCTTTCCGATGGATGGGGTACCCGCCGTAGAAAAAGACGCCGCCGGCCAGGAGGAAGATGGGCCAGGAGAGGTTCCGGACCGCCTCCGGTCCCAGGTCGCGGAAAAAGCCCGCGTAGAGGGCGAAGGAGAGCATCATCACGTTCATGGTGAGAAACGCGGAGACCCCGAAGCGGATGAACTCTCGGCGCCGCAGGCGGGCCTCGGCCGATTCGTCGGGGGTTCCGGCCGCATACCCCAGCCGCCGGACGGTTTCGGAGACGGCCGAGGGGTCGGTCCGCACCGGGTCGTATTCGCAGACCAGCCGGTCGGCCGAGAAGCTGCACGAGGCGGAGACCACGCCGGGGAGCTTTTTGAGGGCCGCCTCGATAATCCAGGCGCAGGCCGGGCACCACATCTCCCCCACCTTGAGGTTGAGGCGCAGGGGTTCGTGCTCGGGGGCGGGGACCGGTTCCGCCTTCGGTGAGCCGTCGGCGTCTATGGGGGGCGGCGCGGGCTCGGGGGGGGTCGCCGGACCCGGGATGATCCCCATCCGTTGGCAGCTTTTAAAGAGTTCGGTCTCCCGGAACGCGGCCGGATCGGCGGTGCCGGCCGCCTCCATAAGGACGATGAAGACCTGGCGGCAGCCCTGGCAGCAGAACCGCCAGGTCTCTTCCGAGGCGGTGTGGGCGATGGGCTTTCGGGGCAGGGGCAGGCCGCAGAGGTCGCAGCCCGCGTGCGGAGTGGTCATCGCGAAGGAAGTCAATCTTTCTCGATGATCAGATGGCCCTTTCCCTCGCACAGCGAGCATACCGGGTTCGACAACGCAGAAGTCGTATCACAATTCTCCTTCTTGTCTCCCGGCCCACATATGGGGCATTCATTCCAGCAGTAATTGCCCTCGGATTTGAGCGTCGCCTGGTTGCAGAGCCCAAGTCCCTGGCAATGTTTGCATTCCACCAGTTGAGAATCGCCGGTAATTCGAATTCGTTTCATGGTTCAGCTCCCAATTCCCTCTGTAGTTTTTCCATCCCCAGCGCCGTCGTCCGATATTTCTGCTTTGGGTGGTTCGGCCTGCCCGTCATTTGTCCGATGCTTATTGTGTACTAATTCATTCGCTTCTACTTACAATACGTTCAAGAGCCATGCCTCCTTAAGGTGATAGCTTTCCGTCGATAGAACGGGACCCTTTAGTAGAACCATTATTGAGAATCGAATTATGAATCCCTTTCAATAAAATAACTTCTGTCAGGTCATTATAGTCGTTTATAACATCCCTAATTGCCTCATCTAAACTGCAAGGAGGGGGAGTATCTCGCTTCCAATTATATTGT
>CAYSLC010000298.1:0-5643 GCA_964431545.1 uncultured Desulfobacteraceae bacterium
CCGTACGCCCAGTCGATAATCACATCATTATCGCCGATCGCTCCCAGGTCCTGGGAAAAGAACTGAATACCGATCCTCAGATTATCGGTCAGCTCTTTGCCGAAAGTGATCCCCACCTCGTTGAACTCGAAGGAACCGTCGCTCGATGTCCCCAGGTAATTGTTGTCGTCACTCCAGAGGAACCCCTGGGAGATGAAGCCGTGGATATCGATTCCGGCCAAATCGGTCGCCGAGGCGGCGTTGGCGGCGAGGAGAAGACAGACCGTCAGCATGGCCGCATAGTGTGAACGCATCGTGATCCGTTTCCCGATCCATGTTTTCATTTTCCGTTCTCCTTTCGATAAAAGTAGGGTCGAACCAATGGTTTACAGCAATCACAAGACGCTGGATCCCGTCTTTATCCTTTTGGCGATCCTAAGAGCTGAAGGTGACAGAAGACCCAGTGCGATTTTTCCTTTCCTATTTTTTTCCCCTTCTGTATTTCTGAGGGTTCCATGTAGTGCCGTTCGAAAAAGGACCGGTGGGCAGAAACATGATTATGGAAATGTAACGGTCAGGGTTTTCACCGATGAATCCGCAATCCCCGGGGGTACATATCCGATGGCTCCCGGCGTCACGGCGACATAGGATCGCACTTCCTCAGGGGTTTGAAAGGTGGTGGGAAATCTTCCCTTGCCGGTGAAGACCATCTTTTTCCAGAAGATGGTGTACTGGGATTCGGTCTTGTTGATGTAGGCTTTTAAAAACGCCTCATGGGTTTCACCGCCGTCGAGGATCACGAACGAGATCTTGCCGCCGTCGGACCAGCGGGTTTTCCGCCCCAGAAAGATCTGTTCAATCGTATCGGCGCCGATCTCCGTCCGCGGCACCCCGTTGTTGGCGATCAGCACGACATCGGATGCCGCGGCGCTGGAATTCCAATCGCACAGCTGTACCGCTGCCAGAACAGCAAGGATTCCCACCCAAACGCGAATCGGTTTCATCGAATTCCTCCTTTCATCTGTCATCAGAAACTGAACGTAACCTTGGCCGCGAACAGAAACCAGTCCTGGTCGAAGCCGTCGGGATTGTCCGATACAAAGAGGTCCGCCGTCCCGTCCATGACATGTCCCTCAAGCTTGAGAAGCCAGTTCTGGTTGACGTCGAATCTGGCGGTCAAGGCGAGATCCTTCTGCCAGGCCCGGAAGTCGGGCTGCCCCATGGCCTCAAAGCGTTCCCCGCCCTTGTCTTCCTTGACGGATAGTGGACGGAGTAATAGGTCCCCATTTCCAGCCAATCCATGAACCGATAGGAAGCGCTCCCATAGTACGCCTCGGAATCCCGGTCCTCCCGAAAACCCAACGCCTCTGAAACGGCGGTGGTTTCCCGGTACCGGTATTCGGCCGCCAGGACCAGCGCGTTCCAGATAGTTGTTCTCGTCGGACCATAGAAACCCCTGGGAGATAAATCCATGGATATCGACACCGGCCAAATCGGCGGCGCCCCCATTTCCACCGATCATGAGCAAGAGAATCGTGAAGCACGGCCACCATTTCGTTCGCATCGCAAATCCCTCCCTTCTTGATTGGGTGTGGTGTTGAAATCTTGATTGGGTGTGGTGTTGAAAAGATCCGGTCCTCAGAGATCGCGAGGCGGCGGCGGAAAGGGAATAACGGTCTCGAGATACCTTACCGGAAAATCCGCCTCCTGAAATCGATTCCGGGAGTCGTTGAAGACGGATGGACAAATCGAAACCGATCGTAAAGGTCTCGATCGTCAATTGCACCGGAAGACCGGATCGTCGCCGAGAGGATTAGCAAAGATTGTGCCGGAGGATGTTTTGACCCGTGTACCGCTGATTCACGCCATTTACGATGGGGCGTCAGGGGGAGAGGAGGCCCTCCGTGGAATCACCGGTCCTCCTTTTTCCTGTAACGCAGGAATCGACCTGTGCTCGCGGTGCGCCCGAGCATGCTGGGGCCCATCAGCGATCCACCCGGTGATGGTCTCCATCGATCCTAGGAAAGAAGACTTAGGTGGGCTTGGAAATCCCGTATTTTTTCAGAAGATGGTAGAGGCGGGATTGGCTGAGCTGTGCCATATCGCAGGCATCCTGAATGTTTCCGTCGGTCACCCGCATGAGCCGATCCAGGTAGATGGTTTCCACTTTTTCAAGAATGTCGATTCTCCAGGGTTTGAAAGGTGGAAGACCGCTTTCGTCGGGCGGAACCGATACCGATATTTCCCGGTGGGAATGGGTCTCGGCCGTTCGGTCGCCGATTGTGGACGGGCACGCACTCCCCCCGTCCTCTTTCATTCGGCGCTGGAGAAAGTGGGACCGGATCGATGTCGGCAGGTGCGTGGGAAAGAGCGTGGGGTTTTCGGGATCCGAGAGGACGGCGGCCTCGAGGGTGTTGATCAGTTCCCGGATGTTGCCCGGCCAGCGCCAGGCCTCCAGGTGGTCCACGAACTCGGGCAGCATCCCCTTCAATTTCAGGCCGTGGGTCTTGCAGATTCGATTGAGGTAATGCAGTGTCAGCGGTTCAATGTCCTCGACCCTCGATCTCAGGGACGGGAGATGGATTTCAAAGGTCCGTATGCGAAACAGCAGATCGATGCGGAAATCCCCTTTGGCGACCATCTCCTCCAGGTTCCGGTTGGTGGCGCTGATCAGCCGGAAATCGATCTCCTTCTCCCTGGATGATCCCACCGACCGGAACCGTCTCTCCTGGAGGACCCGCAGAAACGTCTTCTGCACGGACAGGGGCAGCTCCCCCACTTCGTCCAGGAAGAGGGTTCCGCCGTGGGCCTCCGCAAGAAGCCCGGACCGGTTCCGGTCGGCGCCGGTGAAGGCGCCCCGCTCGTGTCCGAAAAGGATGCTTTCGGCCAGGCTCTCCGTGAGCGACGCGCAGTCGACGACCACGAAATCCCGATCCTTCCGTCGGCTGTTCCCGTGGATGGCCCGCGCAAAGAGTTCCTTGCCGGTGCCGGTCTCGCCCGAAATCAGCACATTCGATTTGGTCTCCGCGCACTGGGCCACCTGATCGAGGCTCTGTCTCAAGGCGTGGCTGTTTCCGATGATCTCATCCCGTTTCAGGGAGACGATCCCCCGGCTTCCGGTGGTCTTTTTCCGAAACTCGAACACCCGCTCGATCTGCAGCTGGATTTTATGGCGCGACAGCGGCTTCTGGAGATAATCCCAGGCGCCGGTCCGGATGGCCATTTCCGCGCTGGCTGCGTCCCCGACGCCGGTGATGATGACCACCTCCGGTGTCGAGGGACGGCGGCGCACGTCGGCGAGATGGTCCAAGCCGTTGCCGTCGGGAAGCCGGATATCGAGAAAGACCATGTCGATGGCCTCGGCCCCGAGGATTGCCAGGCCCTTGGAGAGGGTTTCGGCGCAACGGGGGGTATGGCCGAGGTCCGCGATGTTCCGGGTCAAGATCTCCCGGATATGCGCATCGTCATCGATGACCAGGATCTGTCCCATGGGGGGTCACTCCTTCGAGCAGTTGGTGCACCGCATCGGCCAAGACGGCCCGGTGGACCGGTTTCATCAGAAATTTGGAGATACCGTACTGTGCGGCCGAAGATTCTCCGACCGTTTCGCTGAACCCGGTGCAGAGGATGATGGGGAGGTCGCCACGGATTTTCCGGAGTTCACGGATCAACTCCACCCCCGTCAATTCGGGCATGGTCTGGTCGGTGACCACCAGATCGAAATAATCCGGGTGTGCGCGGATGCTCTCCAAGGCCCTTCGGCTGCTCTGCAGCCCCACGACGTCGTAGGAGAGACTCTCCAGATGCTCCTTCAACACATCGATGAAAAAGAGTTCGTCATCCACCACCAGGATCCGTTGGCCACTGCCCCGGGCGATCGATGGAGTCGGCTCCTCCCGCTCGTCAACAGCCTGTTCGAAGACCGGCAGGTAGACCCGAAAGGTGGTCCCCACCCCCTCGTCGCTCTCGAATTCGATCAATCCGTCATGGCTTTTTACGATTCCGAATGTCACCGAAAGCCCAAGGCCGGTCCCCTCCCCCGGCTCCTTGGTGGTGAAGTAGGGCTCGAACACCCGCTCTAGGCAATGGGACGGAATCCCGTGTCCGGTATCGGAGACCTCCAGCACCAGGGCGGGACCCGGCCGGAATTCAAGCCCTTGGAACCGGCGCGCGGAATCGATCCGAAGCGTTTTCATGGCGACGGTCAGCCGGCCCCCATCCCGCCGCATGGCATGGTAGGCGTTGGTACAGAGATTGATAAGCACCTGGTGCATCTGGGTGAGGTCGCAGCGGACCCGGTCCCGATCTGCGTCCGTCCGGCTTGAGATCTCGATGGTCGCGGGAAGGCTCGATCGCAGAAACTGGATCACCTCCTTGACCAGGGGGGCGAGGGACGCGGGCTGAAGCTCCGTGGGTCCCTGGCGGCTGAATCGCAAGATCTGCTCCACAAGCTCTTTGGCCCGGCCGCAGGCCTCCAGGAGCCTCTGGTGGAAATGGGCCAGGCGGGGGTTGTCCCCGGGGCCGTGTTCGATGGCGAGTTCGGCGAACCCGATGATGCCGCTCAAGATATTGTTGAAGTCATGGGCGATGCCGCCGGCGAGGGTGCCGATCGCCTCCATCTTCTGTGTATGCTGGAGCTGGCGCTCCAGCGTCTCCTTCTGCTCCGCCAGCGCTTTTTCCGTGGACATATCCCGAAGAAAGAGGCCCAGGGCAAGGAGTTCATCCGCCTCGTCCCGAACCAGCCAGCTGCGGATGGAGACCGGAACGCTGATGCCGCCCGGGCGAAGGCAACAGACCTCGAACGGCTTCTCATTGAGGATACCGTTTTGGATCCCTTCGAGGAAGGAGCGGATATCCGTTTTCGACTCCTCATCCATGAGCATGGGCAGCTCCGAACCTTGCATGGCTTCCTTTTCGTAACCTGTGATCCGGGCGACCGCCAGATTGACATCCCGGATCCGACCCTCGAAATCGAGTAGCATCACCCCTTCCGGATTGGAATCGAAGAAGGATCGAAACCGGTGTTCGCTTTGGCGCAGATATTTCCTGGAGAGTTCCAGTTCCGCCAATCTGCGTTCCAGCTGTTGACCGTTCTCCTCCAAGGATCGGTACAGGAGGATGTTTTTGATGCCGATGGCCAGGGTATGGGCCGCGGTCTCCAGGAAGGAGCCAAAGGTCTCGAAATCGGTCGGTTCCGTGGCCCCGACCCCCAGCACCCCGATATTCTCCTTCCGGATCTCCAGGGGGATGGCGGCAAAGGAGCGGAGTCCCGCCCGCTTGCATTCTTCAAGGACACACCGGGCGTCGGTGTGAACATCGGGACTGTAAACCGGCTTACCCCCTTTTGCGGCGAGTCCGCAGAGGCATTTTCCCACCTCGTGGGAAACCTCCTCGTACCAGGCCTCGTGCGAATAGACTTGGGAATGGGCCCGGACCCGAAGCACCTCTCCGTCCCGGAGAAAGAGCACGATCATATCGGCGTCGAGAACGGATTTGAGCCGATTGATGGCGGAGTGGAACATCCGCTCGAGGGAAAGCCCCTCAGCCCCCTCCTGGCCCAGCAGGTAGAGGGTTTCCAGCTCCCTGGTTCTCCGCCGCGCCGCCTCCTCCGCTGTTTTTCGGACCGATATATCCTCGATTGTGCCGTCCACCGACAGGAGGTTT
>CAYSLC010000299.1:0-3223 GCA_964431545.1 uncultured Desulfobacteraceae bacterium
AGGATCTTGCCGGCCACGTTCCGGGGGAACTCCTCCATGACGGCCACCTCGTGGACCTTCTGGAACCGGGCCCCCACCCGCTCGTTGACCCAGTCGCGGATCTCCCCGGCGGTGGCCTCGGCCCCCTCCATCAGGATGACCGCCGCAAGGGGCGTCTCCCCCCATTTGTCGCTGGGGACCCCCAGCACCGCCACCTCCCGGACCGCCGGGTGCTGGATCACCACCTCCTCGATGTCCCGGGGGTAGACGTTGATGCCGCCGGAGATGATCATGTCCTTTTTCCGGTCCACCAGGTAGAGGTAGCCCTCCTCGTCCATGTACCCCAGGTCGCCGCTGTGGATCCAGCCCTCCTTTACCGTTTCCGCCGTCAGGTCGGGCCGCTTGTAGTAGCCGGCCATGGCCATGGGGCTCCGGCCCACGATCTCCCCCACCTCGCCGGCGGGGAGATCCCGGCCCCCGTCGTCCACGATCTTCACCTCGTAGAAGGGGGGCGGGCAGCCCACCGACTCCGGCTTTTTGCGGACGTCGGTCTTGTCGAGGATGGTGACGAACCCCTCGGTGAGGCCGTAGAGTTCATAGAAGGTGCCGGGCAGGTGGTCGTTCCAGGCGTCCTTGTGGCGCTTGTGGAGCGGCGCCCCCATGCAGCAGATGGCCTCGATGGAGGCGAGCGCCTCCGCCGAGAAGGTGTCGGCGTTGAGCATGGCGATGACCTGGGCCGGCACCGTGGTGATGTGACTCACCTTCTCCCGCTCGATGATCTCCACCAGACCCGGGCCGTCGAAGTGGGCCCCGAAGACAAAGGTGGCCCCCAGGAAGATGGCCGGCATCAGGGTGAGGAAGGCGCCGTTGAAGATCACCGATCCGGTGTGCATGAGGACCGACTCCGGGGTCATCCGGTAGGCGGACGAGAAGATGGTGCAGTAGATCCCCCGGATGTAGTGGGTGTGGACGATCCCCTTGGGCAGCCCGGTGGTGCCGCTGCTGTAGATGATGTTGAAGGGGTCGTCCCGGGAGACGCCGGCCTCGGGCGGTTCCGCGTCGGAGGCCGCCTCCTTGAGGGCCGACAGCCGACCGTACCCCTCCCGGTCCGGGCCGTCCACCAGGAAGAACCGGTCCGGGGGGATGTGGCCGAGATCCTCCCGGACGGCGTCCAGGTGGCCGGCGGCCCCGGCCTCGGTGATCACCGCCGCGGCGTCGGAGTTGGCCACCAGGCTCGACAGCCCCCGTCCCCGGAGCAGGGGGCTCAGCGGCACCACAACCGCGCCGATCTTGGCCACGGCCCAGTAGACCTCGAAGAGTTCCACGCAGTTGTTGAGGATGGTGGCCACCTTGTCGCCCTTCCGGACCCCCAGATCGAGGAGGCCGTTGGCCAGCCGGTTGACGTTCCCGTTCAGCTCCCGGAACGCGACCCGCCGGTCGCCGAAGACCAGGGCGGTGTGGTCCCCCCGGTACCGGGCGTGCCGGGGGAGCAGCTTTCCGATGTTCATGTTGGTTCTCCTCCCTGTGAAGAATGGATGCCGGGTCAGGCCGGCGCGAAGGCCAGGACGCTCTGCCGGTCCGGCCCCTCGCCGGTGTGGCGGAAGCGGGCCGTCATGGGGATGCCGAGTTGAACCGATTCCGGATTCGAAAAGTCGATCCCCTCGATGCGGGCCGTGGTTTGGCAGTCGTCGTCAAAGGCGACCACGCCGGTGGCGTAGGGGTTCTTCCGGCCGTACCCCTGGGCCGCCATGGCCGGCGGCGCCACGGTGATGATGGTGAAGGTGGAGAGGGTGGCCTCCCGCGGCATCTCCACCCATTCCAGGTCGGCGGACCGGCAGCGCCGGCACAGCGGCTGGGGCGGCACGGAGACGACGCCGCACCCCTTGCACTTCGCCCCCATGATCCGCTCCTCGCCGAGGAAGGCTTCGTAGCTCTGCTGGTTGAAGGGTCGGTCGTTCTCCATGGGTTACCTCCTCTCCAGGATGGTGAAGGTGCAGGTGCCGCCGGTGCCGCCCAGGTTGTGGGCCGCGCCCACCCGCAGGTTCGGGTTGGGGATCTGCCGGTCGCCCGCCGCGCCCCGGAGCTGCTCCCAGATCTCCACCATCTGGGAGGTCCCGGTGGCGCCCACGGGGTGGCCTTTGCACTTGAGGCCGCCGGAGGTGTTGACGGGTTTCTCCCCGTCCCGCCGGGTCCGGCCCTCGGCCACCGCTTTGAATCCTTCGCCCGGAGGGTAGAACCCCAGGTCCTCCAGGTGGATGATCTCGGCGATGGAGAAGCAGTCGTGGACCTCGGAGAACTGGACATCCGCCGGGGTCAGCCCGGACATGCCGTAGGCCTCCTCGGCGGCCCGGCGGGTCGCCTCGAAGCTGGTCAGGTCGCCCTTGGTGGAGAGGCCCCGGCCGCTCCCCTGGCCGATGCCGGCCACATAGAGGGGCGTATCGGTGAAGGATGTGGCCATCTCCTCCCCCACCAGGAGGATGCAGCTCGCCCCGTCGCTGATGGGGCAGCAGTCGTAGAGATACATGGGCCAGGCCACCGGCGGGTTGGCGGCCGGGTCCTTCAGAAAGGCTTTCTCGTCGGCCCATTGGGGGACCGGTTTGCCGGCGGCTTGCGCCTTTTTGGCCTTGGCCGCCATCATCTCCCGGATGGAGGCCTTGAACTGGGCCTTGGGGTTGAGCGGCGCGTTGTCGTGGCTTTTGATGGTCACGTCCATGAGGTGCTCCCGGCCGGCGCCGTACTTGTGGAAGTAGGCGGTGGCCGCGGCCCCGAAGATGGCCGGGAAGGTGAAGCCCACCTGGCCTTCGTCGGGAAAGGTCGCCAGGGCGAGCCCTTCGGCCACCTCCTCGGTGGTGCAGCGGGACATCTGCTCCACGCCCCCCACCAGGACCATGTCGTAGAAGCCCGAGGCGATGGCGAAGACCCCCTCCCGGAAGGCGAGCGCGCTGGAGGCGCAGGCCCCTTCGGTGCGGGTGGCCGGCTTGGGGACCGTCCCCAGCAGGTTGGCGATCACCGGGGCCCAGTGGGCCCGGCCCACGAAGAAGTCGTTGGAGAAGTTGCCCACATAGAGGGCGTCGATGTCGTCGGGGTCGAACCCCTTGTCCACCGAGGCGGCCATGTTGGTGAAGGCCTCGGCGAAAAAGTCTTTTGAATCGCGGTCCCGGAACATGCCGAAGCGCGACATGCCCGCCCCGACCACGGCGACCCCGCGGCCGAGTTTTCGTTTCTTGGTCATGTGACTCTCCTT
>CAYSLC010000299.1:3323-5602 GCA_964431545.1 uncultured Desulfobacteraceae bacterium
TCATTTGTAGACCATGGCCGGCAGCCAGGTGACCAGCTGGGGCCAGAGGGCGATGGCGACCAGGCTGAAGAGCTGGAGGAGGATGAAGGGGACCACCCCCTTGTAGATGTCGGATAGCTGGACCTCCGGCGGCGCCACCCCTTTGAGATAGAAAAGGGCGAACCCCACCGGCGGCGTCAGAAAGGAGGTCTGGAGGGTCACCGCCACGAGAATCAGAAACCAGACCAGCTCCGGCCGGTCCACCACCCCGTACCCCTCGATGGCGAGCCCCAGCCGCCCCACCACCGGCGCCACCAGGGGGAGGATGATCAGGGTGATCTCCACCCAGTCGAGGAAGAAGCCGAGGAGGAAGACGCAGAAGAGGATGAAGACGATGATCCCGTAGGCCCCGAAGGGGAGCGAAGTGAGGGTCCGCTCGATGAACTCGTCGCCCCCCAGCCCCCGGAGGACCAGGGCGAAGCAGGTGGCGCCGATGAGGATGCCGAAGATGTAGGCGTTGGTGTTGAAGGTGGCGTGGAGCACCTCCTTGATCACCTTCAAGTTGAGCTTCCGGTAGAAGAGCGCCAGCAGGGTGGCGAAGAGCGCCCCCACGCCGCTGGCCTCGGTGACGGTGGCGATCCCCTTGAAGATGGAGCCGAGCACCGCCAGGATGAGCACCGCCGGCGGGATCACGTTCTTGAGCACATCGAGGATCACCTTCCCGGAGATGGGCCGGCGGTCCGGCGAGAGGGGGGCGGCCCCGGGCCGCAGGTAGCAGTAGATCAGCAGATAGAGGACATAGAGGCCGGCGAGCACCAGCCCCGGAAAGACGGCCCCCAGGAAGAGATCCCCCACGGAGACCCCCACCTGGTCCCCCATCACCACCAGCATGATGCTGGGGGGGATGAGGATCCCCAGGGTCCCGGCCCCGGCCACCGTTCCCAGGGCCAGGGTCTTGGCGTACCCCTGCTTCATCATGGCCGGCACGCTCAACAGGCCCAGGAGGACCACCGAGGCGCCGATGATGCCGGTGGAGGCGGCCAAAAGCACGCCGATCAGCGTCACGGTGATGGCCAGCCCGCCGCGCACCCGGCCGAACAGCTCCTGGGCCGAGGCCATCAGCCGCTCGGCGATGCCCGACCGGTCGAGCATCAGCCCCATGAAGATGAACATGGGCAGCGACACCAGGACCCAGTTGGACATGAGCTTGTAGACCCGGGTCGCGGCGATGCCGAAGTAGTTGAAGTCGAGGCCGGTGAAGGTGTCGAGGTAGAGGTCCGACAGGTACCCCACGCCGGTGAAGAGGATGGAGGCGCCCATGAGGCAGAAGGCCACCGGGTACCCGGTGAGCATCAGCCCGATGAAGGTCAGGAACATGGCGACGACCAGGTAATCAGTGGGCTGCATGGGCGTCCCCCTTCCACAATCGCTCCGCGGCCCGGATCACCCGGCTGACGGCGGCCAGGGCGAAAAACCCCAGGCTGACGGGGATCACCGCCTTGATGGCCCACCGGAACGGCAGCCCCATGGGGGCCGTGGACCGCTCGCCGTGGACCCACGACTGCTGGAAAAATTCGATGCCGTAGTAGCCCAGCACGGCGATAAAGGGCAACAGCAGCAGGACCGTCCCCAGGATCTCGATCCACTCCCGGGCCTTCCAGGAGAGCCGGGAGTGGAGGAGATCCACCCGCACATGGGCGTCGGTGACCAGGGCGTAGGACTGGCCGAACATGAAGGCCACCGCGTAGAGGTGCCACTGGAGTTCCTCCAGGGCCACCATCCCCCGGCCGAAGCCGTACCGGAGGGTCACCTGGAGGACGATCACCAGGATCAGAATTCCATTGGCCCAGCTCAGGAACCGGCCGACGGCCAGGATGGACCCGTCGATGCGGCCGGAGATCCCGCCGGCCGCCGTCTCGTCGCCGTGGTTCATGGCGTCCGGCCTACTCGCAGGTGGGCCGGGGCAGGTGGGCGATGCAGCCCCAGGGCTTGTAGCTCGCCTCGTAGGCCTTGTAGTCCTCCCAGACCTTCTTCAGGAAGGGATCCTTCTCCGATTCCTCGGCGATCACCTCGTTCCAGGTCTTCTTGAACAGGGCCAGGAGTTCGTCGGAGTAGACCTCGTTGTGGACCCCGTGCTTCTCGGCGTTCTCCTCCACCACCGGCCCCTGCTGGTAGGTGGACCGGGAGAGGGTGTAGATGTTGACGGCCCGGGTCGCCAGCTCCATCACCGCCTTTTGCCGGGGGCTCATCTCGTTCCAGGTGTCCTTGTTGAGGACCAGCTCCAGGTGGGTGGCGGGCTG
>CAYSLC010000300.1:0-5592 GCA_964431545.1 uncultured Desulfobacteraceae bacterium
CGGCGAAAGCGGCACCGGCAAGGAGCTGGTGGCCCGGGCCATCCACGCCAACAGCAACCGAAAGGAGGGGGTCTTTTTCGCGGTGGACTGCGGGGCGTTGTCGGAAAACCTCCTGGAGAGCGAACTCTTCGGCCATGTGAAGGGGGCGTTCACCGGGGCTCACCGGGACAAGGAGGGGATCTTCACCCAGGCCGACGGCGGCACGGTATTCCTGGACGAGATCAGCAACATCTCCATCGAGATCCAGGGGAAACTGCTCCGGTTTCTGGAGACCCGGGAGCTGCTCCCCCTGGGGTCGACCCAGCGCCGCAAGGTGGATGTCCGGCTGGTCTTCGCCACCAACCAGGACCTGAAAAAGATGGTCGAGCGGGGTACCTTCCGGGAGGATTTCTACTACCGGATCTACGTCTACCCCATCGTCCTGCCGCCCCTTCGGGAGCGTAAAACCGACATTCTGCCCATCGCCTACCACTTTTTGGAGGATTTCAGCCGCCGCATGGGAAAAGAGATCGACGGGATCGAAGAGACCGCCGTAAACCGGCTGACGGAACACCCCTGGCCGGGCAATGTCCGGCAGTTGCGCAACGCCATGGAACGGGCGGTGATCCTCTGCGAGGGCAACGAGATCACCCTCCGGGAGCTGCCGCTTCTGGGGGACGGGGCCGGCGGCGACCCGCTCCTGGACGTGGTCCCAACCACCAACGAGGAACTCAAGACCGCCAAAAAGGAGATCCGGGAACGGGCCATCCGGAAGGTGGAGCGCAATTTCCTCCTGAACGCCCTGGCCCAAAACGAGTGGAACGTCACCCGCGCCGCCGGGAACACCGGCATGCAGCGGACGCAGTTTCAGAAGTTGATGAAGAAATATGGGATCAGTGCGTCGGATGGGTGAGGGATGGGGCCGCAAGTTTGTCGCTCGGAATTAATAGAATCCTATTCCATCGGTACAAGAATGGACTACTACACCAACAATTCCAACGCCTATTTCGAACAGACCGCCACCGTGGACCCGTCCTCCTTTCTGGAACCCCTCGCGGAATCCCTCCCGCCGCCGGCCCGGATTCTGGACGTCGGCTGCGGCTCGGGAAGGGATCTCCTCTGGTTCAACCGGCGCGGATATGAGACCATCGGCTTCGAGGCCTCCCCCGGCCTCGCGGCCCTGGCAAGGTCCCATTCCGAAAGCCCGGTGATCGAAGGGGATTTTGAAACCTTCGACTTCTCCACCCTTTCGGCGGATGCGATCCTGCTGATCGGTGCCCTGGTCCACCTCCCCCGCCATCGGATGCCCGAGGTCCTCGAACGCATCACGAGGGCGCTCTCCCCCGGCGGCCATGTGCTGATTACCCTGAAACGGGGGGATGGCGACTTCACCGACGGCCACGGCAGGCGATTCTACCTCTGGCGGAGATCGGATCTCGAAGCCCGGTTCCGGGAGATGGGCTTCGGCGTATCGCGGTTCTTCGAGCAGGTATCCAAGATCCGAAGCGACGATGTGTGGCTTGGATATGTTCTTGAAAAATCAACCGTTGAATCCTAAACTTCAACCGCATTGAAGAAGGGAGGTGATGCCGTTGGACGTACCCATGGAGGAATCGGTATAGGTTCGCAGAAATTTATGTCCGCATCTCTAACATGACTGGAGGCTATTATGGCGAACTTTCTATTCACACTGAGCCGTAACGACAACGAAGCGGCCACCAGATGTTTCCAATTTGCGAAGATTTCCCACTCCAAAGGTCATCAGACAAATATCTTCCTCATTGACGACGGTGTATTGTGGGGAGATTCCACAAGAGACCTGAACGCAAAAACCGCCACGGGTGACTGCCCCAACGATTACCTTCCTTATCTGATCGAACATCAAATCCCCATCGGCGTCTGAATTCCGTGTGCGAATGCCCGTCAGGTTGACGAGGCAAAATTCTCTTCGAACATGGTCATGGACGGTGGTCCTCATCTGATCGACCTGGCCGCCGAAGCCAAGGTGTTCAACTTCTAGCTTCAAATGTCCATCAGCGACCGTAACGGGGCATCGTGGGCAGAATCGGGTTCGACCGCCGGCTTTGCCCAAAGCTTTCGCGCTATCCAATGAACGATTAAAATAAAGGAGAACAATTCTTCACCATCCCCATGGACCTGGCCGACCCGCCGCCCGGCACCCGGAAAAACGATCCGAATGCCCGTGGGTCCGGTCAGGCCCATGCTTTCTTCTTTTGGCCCAAAACCTCTTATCCCGATGGGCGGGCGCATATGAGAAAAACGAGTCCTGTTGATCGGCACGATCTGTTCCATTGTTCTGTTCTCTTTGAATCCACCGGGAACCTGCAATGAAACAGATGGTGCGTACACCATAAGCACATCTTACAAAAGCCTGCTCTCCACTCCGGAACAGACCGAACCGACATTCCGTTTATCATCTGCACGGGGTTCAGCGAGAAAATAGACGCCGGGAAAACCGACAGCTTGGGCATAGAGGCGGTCTTGATGAAACCGATCATCAAATCCGAAATGGCCAAAGAGATCCGGAAAGTACTTGGCGGGGCACAAAAGAGGGGGGACGGGTATAATTGATCCCAGCCAATGTCGGGTGGACCCGAGGGAACCGTTTTGCGCCATCGATCATCGAAATTCGGACGAAGTGACACCGATCTCCATACACTGTATCTTTTCTAAATACACTCAGCCCCCACCACTGCCATTCCCCATCCTTCACGACCGACGCGCCCGACATTCCCGCTGAACTGTACCTCAACCAGATACACTCCCCGGCCGCCGCCATATCCAGCAAAACCCGTTTTCCCTTTGAAATCGAGTCATTAAACAAAACCCTCTCCTCTGGCACGCTCCGTGCTATGTACGAAGACAACGAAAACGACATGAAACAGATTTCAAACATCTTCAATGTATAATAAGGAGGAAACACCATGGAAACCAAAGCCAAAGTCATCGTGGTCGACGACGAGGAACGCATCTGCCGCAACGTGGAGAAGATCCTCCAGAAACAAAATTATGACGTAACCCGGGCCACCAGCGCCCAGGAAGCCCTGGACAAGATGGCCCAGGATTCCTACTCGCTGCTCATCTCCGACATCGTGATGCCCGGCCAGAACGGGCTGGAACTGCTCAAGATGGCCAAGGAGAACTGGCCCCTGACCAAGGCCGTGATGATGACCGCCTACGCCTCCACGGACACGGCCATGAAGGCCATCCGGCTGGGGGCATTGGATTACCTGCCCAAACCCTTCACCCCGGATGAACTTCGGGGAACGGTGGAAAAGGCCCTTTCCGGCGAAATGGTGGAAGTCGAACCGGCGCCCGAAGAGCGGGAGGCCATCAACGTCATCGACGTGGACATGCCCTTCGACCCCGACGAGGTCGCCAAGGCGACCGGGCAGGATTATGTCGATACCCTGGGCCGGTCGGACATGCCCACGGTGACGGCCCCGTCCCCCGAAACCCTGGAGCATTACTGCGCCGTGGGCGACATGGTCTGCGACATCTACAAGAAGCTCGGCGCCACCTGCAAAGGCGGGGTGAAGTCACAGATCTGCCCCCAGAAGTCGGGCAAGAAGAAAAAAGGGGCGGCCAAGAAAAAGTCCGCGGCCAAGTCCCGGAAGATGATCGGCATCGATATGCCCTTCGATTACAACGAGGTGGTCGCCGTCACCGGCCCGGAATACGTCCAGAACCTCCACGGCGAGGGCATCTCCTTCGTGCCCTACGACCAGTTGAAGGAACGGGTCCAGACCCGGGGCCGAAAGCCGGCTTCGACGCCCGTGTCGGTCCCCGAGAACGTGGAAAAGCTGGTGGGCGTGGACATGCCCTTCGATTTCGAGGAGGTCTCGGCCGCCGCCGGCCCGGAGTACGCCATGAACCTGACGCCGGACGGCGCAAGCCCCCTGCCCTATGAGCAGCTCAAGGCCAACTTCCACGGCATGAAGGGCGCGGAGGAAGGGGACGTTCAAACGCCCGTCGCCCAGTGGGACGCCGAATCCGCCCCCATCCTGGTCATCGACGACGAGGTGGCGGTCAACAACAACATCCGGAAAATCCTGACCAAAAAAGGGTTCAGCGTGGATCAGGCGACCACCAAGGAGGAAGCCCTCCAGAAGATCGACGAGCGGGATTACGCCATCGCCCTGCTCGATCTCAAGATCCCGGGCGTCCGGGGGCTGGAGCTGCTCCAGGCCATCCGGGAAAAGAACCCGAAGACCCAGGTGGTCATCGTCACCGGATACGCCAGCATCGACACCGCCGTGGAGGGGGCCCGCATGGGGGCCGTGGGCTACCTGCCCAAGCCCTTCACGCCGGATGAGATCCGACAGGCGACCGGAGAGGCCCTCCGCCTGGCCGCCTAAGCCCCCGCCATCCTATAGACCCCGGAGGAAGGCCGCCCCGGCCTTCCTCCCCTTTCCGGGAAACCGCCTCAACCCGCTGATCTCGGTTCGTTTCCTCTTCTCCGCTCCAAAAAGTGAACGCCATTTTTCGGACCTATCCCAATTCGGTGGGGTTTCTGCCTCATCTATCCGATTTTATTTCATTCCAAAAACTTACCCGCCCCCAGATCGACGACGCCCTTCCGTTGGACGGGTGCGAATGGGTATTGACAATCTCAAATTATACAACTATTTTACCCCTTTGTTTGTCAACCAAACCCATACCTTTACGCAATTACGCAATGATGGGAGCATGAAACAAATGGCAAAGGAAGTAATCGGCTCCGTCCTGGTCGTGGGCGGCGGAATCGCCGGGATGCGTTCGGCCCTCGACCTGGCCAATTCAGGATACTACGTTTATCTGCTGGAGAAATCCCCCTCCATAGGCGGCGTCATGTCGCAACTCGACAAAACCTTTCCCACCAACGACTGCGCGATGTGAATCATCTCCCCCGTACTGGTCGAGGTCGGCCGGCACCTGAACATTGAGTTGATCACCTACGCGGACCTGGAATCCGTCGAGGGCGAGCCCGGGAACTTCAAGGTCAAGGTTCGCAAACGCCCCCGCTACATTATCGAGGACCGATGCACCGGCTGCGGCGCTTGCGTCGAAAACTGCCCGGTTCGAATGTCCGCATGAATGCGGTGAATGGTGGGTCGTGGATAGCCGCTTGTGATCCGCCGCTTCCCACGAAGCACCCGCCACTCATTCACCGCGCTTACTTTTGGGAGAGACACCGATGAACGAAGCTGCCGCTGCTGCATCCGCTCCGGACGCCGAGATCGACTACATGGAGCTGGATCGCATCATCGATGAGGAGAACAAGAGCGACAAGGAGAATCTGATCATGATTCTCCAGGCCATCCAGAGGACGTACAACCACCTGCCGAAACCGGCGTTGACATACCTTTCCACCAAAATCGGCGTCCCGTACAGCAGAATCTACGGCGTGGCCACCTTTTACAGCACTTTCAGCCTCGAACCCCGGGGGCGCAACATCGTCTCCATCTGCCTGGGCACGGCCTGCCACGTCCGCGGCGGGGACCGGATCAAGGACCGGATCGTGGAAATCCTGGGCGTCACGGACGGCCAGACCACCGCCGACAACCGGTTCACCCTGGAATCGGTCCGCTGCATCGGGTGTTGCAGCCTGGG
>CAYSLC010000301.1:0-5536 GCA_964431545.1 uncultured Desulfobacteraceae bacterium
CTCCACGTATGCGCCCCTGGAGAAAGGGATCCCCGCCATGCTCACCACCGACCTGAGCCGGTCGGCCCCCTCCCTGAAGCTCATCGAGCGGAGCAAGATCGCCTCGGTGCTCCGGGAGACCGCCTTCACCCAGATGGGGGGCGTGGACGAGTCGACGGCCCTTCGGGCCGGAAAGCTCCTGGGGGCGGAGTCCATCGCCTTCGGCTCCTTCATCGTCCTGGGGGACCAGGTCCGCATCGACACCCGGATCATCGGGGTGGAGACCGGCGAGGTGATCATGGCCGAGTCGATCACCGGAAACCAGGACCGTTTCATGGATCTCGTGGGACGGCTGGGGGGCAAGATCGCCGAGTCCCTCCACGCCCGGTTCACCCCCCCTCCCGGCGGGGGCGGCGACATCGAGGCGGCGGTCCACTTTTCCAAGGGGGTTTCAGCCTGGGAGCAGGGAAACCGCGGCGCGGCCGACCGGTTCTTCCAGCAGGCCGTGGTCCGGGACCCCTCCTACCGGGAGAAAATCCAAACCTTGAAAGCCGAGGCGCCCGCCGGAGCGTCGACGGCCCCAGCCGCCGCTCCGGCCGAAGCGAGCGGGGGCGGCGATCTTCCCAGGGTGAAGACCGTGGAGGCGGAGGGGATGAGCTTCGTCTCCCGGGACGACGCGGTCCGCCAGGCCCAGCGCGCGGCGGTGGAGCAGGCCATGGGCGTCTACGTCCGGTCTCTCACCGAGATCGAGGACTATGAAGTCAAAAAAGAACGGATCTTCTCCCACAGCGAAGGGTACGTCACCCGGTACCAGATCCTCAAGGAGATGGCGGCCGACGGCCGGTACATCGTGGGCATCCGGGCGCAGGTATCGATGGAGAAGATCAAGGACGACCTCCTGGCCATGAAGATCCTCCTGGACAGCATGGAACGCCCCACGGTGATGGTGCTGTTGGGGGAGACGCTCCCCGGTTCGGTGGGGATGGAGATGGATTTCGCCGAAACGGAGATGGTCGGCCGGTTCAAGGATCGGGGGTTCGACCTGGTGGACCCCGCCCAGGTGGAACGGATCCGGTCCGTGGACGCGGCCCGGGCGGCCCTCGAAGGCAACGCGGCGGCGGCCAAGCAGCTCGGTCTCCGGATGGGGGCCCAGTACGTCGTTGTGGGGAAGGCGGCGGTCCAGGACATCGGGGAGGCGTATGCCGGGTCGGGGCTCCGGTCCCTCCAGGCGAGCCTCCAGGCCCGGGTGGTCCAGACCCGGACGGGCCGGATCCTCGGCTCCACGGTGAAGACCGCGGCGGCGGCCCACGCCAGCCCCCTCACCGGGGCCTCCCTGGCCGTCTCCAAGGCGGTGCGCCAGGCCTGCGAGGACGACCTCATCGACGCCATCACGCAGTCGTTCCAGGATTTTCTCAACAACGGCGCCCCCATCAAAGTTCAGGTGACCGGGGTGACCACCTTCGGCCGGAGCACCGGTGTGATCGACCTGATCGGCGGGCTGGACCGGACCGTCCATCTCCGGAAGGAGGGGTGGCACCGGACCGGAGGCCTGCTGATCCTCGACCTGCGCTTTCGGGGGACCAGCGAGGAACTGGCGCGGATGATCCACGGCAAGCCCGTGGAGGGCCGGTCCCTGAACGTGGTGGAGGTGGCCCCGGACCGGCTGTCGTGCGCCGTCCAATAGGCAACCCGATGGGAGAGAAACCCGAAGCCGCGGAGAGAGCGTTTCCGGGCGGGAGGTCGGACGATACTCGGAAAGCCCCTCCTCTGCCGGGGACGCTCCCCGTAACCGAAATTCCCGACGTCCAGGAAAGGGAGGGAGACGATATGAAAAGAGGCATCAAGGTATGGGCCCGGTTGATCGGCCCGCTGCTGGCGGCCGCGACCTTCGCCGGCTGCGCAACCACCGGCGGACCGCCGCCCCCGCCGGAGCCGGTTTCCCTGGAGCAGGGGGTCGCGTGGATGACCCGGGACCTCATCCGGCGGATCGCGGGGGATGCCGGGTCGGAGTTCGGAATGGTGCGGCTCGACGTGGCCGTGGAACCGTTCGTGGAGGAGATCAGCCGGCAGGTCCCCCGGGCCGGGCGCAGGGTGGCGCGGCTGATCGTCGACCAAGCGGACCGGGAGGCCCGTCCCGTCCGGCTGGCTCCGCTGTCCACCAAGAACCTGGCGAGGGTCGACTACCTGATCACCGGGACCATCAAGGCGGCGTCCGGCGCCGGCACGGAACCCCGCTACCGTCTTCGGGCCGAACTCCGGAACCTGAAAAAGGTCCGGACCGTCGGCGCCTCCGAGGTCCGGGTATCCGGGACGCCCCTCGACCTCACCCCGATCCCCGCCCACCGGGACAACCCGTTCTTCGCCCATCTCCGGCCGACCGCCCCCGGCGGGGCCGGCGGAAAAACCGGCTCCTTGGCCCCCGCCTCGGGGGACAAGGAGGTGGGCCTCACCACCCGCGCCCTTCTGGCGGAGGCGGAACAGGCCTACGGGGACGGGGAGTACAAGGAGGCCCTGGAGCTGTTCCAACAGGCCAAGGTCCACGGGGACGGCGACGGTTTCAGGACCTGGGCCGGCATCTACATGGCCAACCAGAAGCTGGGCCGGGAGGCGGCCGCCGAGGAGGCCTTCGGCCGGCTGGTGGCCATCAGCGTGGAGCAGTACGACGCCCTGACCGTAAAATTTCTCTTCGACGTCAATTCCGCCGATTTCCGGAAGGACGGGGAACTCCAGGCCAAGTACGACCTCTGGCTCCGGCAGATCGGCCGATACTTCCGGGAGGCGGGACGGTGTCTCAGGATCGTCGGCCACAGCAGCCGGACCGGGGCGGAAGGGTGGAACCGGGCCCTCTCCTTGCACCGGGCAATAAACATCCGAAACATGCTCAAGGCGGCCTATCCGAACATAGAGAAGCGCTCCAGGGCCGTGGGCAAGGGGTACGCGGAGAACATCGTCGGCATCGGCACCGATGACGAACGGGACGCCCTCGACCGCCGGGTCGAGATCATCCCCGTCGATTGCGGAAAACTGTAACCCATCGGAAAAAGGAGAAATGGAGATGAGAGGGTTGAAACTGTCGGTCTTTCTGTTGCTGGTGCTCACAATCGGCCTCCAGGCCCCGTCGTCCCACGGGGCGGCGAGTGGAGACCCGGAAGCCGCGAGCCTGGAGCTGGCCCGGGCGTTGCGGTTCTACTATGACGGCGATTACGGGCGCGCCCTGCCCCTCTTCCGGAACCTTTCGGACCGGATGGCGACGGCCGATCTGATGTTCTGGACCGGCACCAGCGCGGCCCGGGCCGGGGAATGCGACCTGGCCGTGGAACAGCTCCGGCAGCTGTTGGAACGGCGGCCGGATCTGGATCGGGCCCGGCTGGAGCTGGGGATCGCCTATTCCCGGTGCGGAGAGACCGACAGGGCCAGGGCCGAGTTCGAGGGGATCCTGGCCGGATCTGCGCCGCCGGAGGTGAGAAACGCCGCCAAAAACCGGCTGGCCCGACTTGAGGCGGGGGGCAAGGTCCTCGACTGGCGGATCCGGTTCTCCCAGGGGTACAAGTACGATGACAACATCACCAGCGGACCGGACGAGGCGGTCATCGACGACGCCGGGATCCCCATCCGGCTGGACGGGAGCGTCCGGGAGAAAAGCGGGGACAACTGGATCACCGGGCTGCGGGCCGACCTGCTCTACGACCTGGGGGCCGCCGGGGGCCTTTTCTGGAACGGCGGGCTCGACTTCTACTACAGCCACAGCCTGGAGGACTCCGACTACCACTACATGAAGACCGATCTGTTCACCGGCCCGTGGTGGAACGACAAAAAGAACATCGCCAAGGCGCCGGTGGGCTACACCTATAAACGGTACGCCGGGGACCCGCTGTCGGGCACGGTCCACTTCACCCCTTCCTACGAGCGGCGCTTCTCGCGGACCCTGGGCGTGGCCGGATCGTACCGGCTGGAGGTGGAGC
The DNA here is from genome assembly GCA_964431545.1 of uncultured Desulfobacteraceae bacterium. Lineage (GTDB taxonomy): Bacteria > Desulfobacterota > Desulfobacteria > Desulfobacterales > JAABSP01 > CAYSLC01. Next base: position 3,942 of record CAYSLC010000301.1, read on the forward strand.
GGTACGACGAGGAGAAGTACACCGACGCCGGGTACGACAACGAGAGTCACACCATCTCCATGGGGCCGAACCTCTACCTCATGGACCGACGGCTGGTGCTCTCGGGCCGGCTCGCCTACGAGCTGCTGGAGGCCGACGCCGACCGGTACAGCTACGACGCCGCCCATCTCACCGCGTCCGTTTTCACCGCCTTTGCGACGGACACGGAACTCTTCCTCCTCTACAAGTGGTCCGACAAGACCTACGACGGACCGGCGGCGGCCTACTCCGACGACCGGGAGGACTCCCGCCACACCGTGGTGGCGGTCCTCGCCCAGAACTTCCTGGAGCACTTCTTCGCCGCCCTGGAGGCCGCCTACATCGACAACAGCTCCAACAGCGACCTCTATGACTTCGACAAGACGACCCTCACCCTGAGCGTGGGGCTCAACTATTAAGGAGGAGGATGAGATGAAACGGATACTGATTTTCAAAGGGATCTTCTCGATTGTCTGCATCGTTTCGCTGCTCTTTTGCCTCCCCGCCGTCGCCGGGGCGGCGCCCTACGTCATCGGCCAGGAGTCGCTGGATCTGCTGGAGCGGGCCGAATCGGCCGATCCGGACAACCACGCCGTGGCCTTCTACCTGGGGAAAGTCCACCTCGCGCAAGGGAATACCGACGCCGCCATCGAGGCGTGGGAGCGCTTTCTGGCCCTGGCCCCGGAGGACGGCAAATCGGCCGCCGTCCGGGAGCGGCTCACCGTCCTGAAGCTGCGGCAAGCCGAACAGTTCGCCCGCAGGGCGGCCCGGAGCGGGGGACCCGCCGGCGAGATCGAGGAGAACACCATCGCGGTGCTCAACTTCCAGGCCCCCGAGGCATCGGAGGGGGCGGTCCTCTCCAAGGGGCTCACCGCCATGATCATCACCGACCTGTCCAAGGTCCCGGACCTCAAGGTGGTGGAGCGGGAGAAGATGCAGGCCCTGCTCCAGGAGATCCGCATGGGGCAGGCGGGGCTTGTGGACGAGGAGACGTCTGTGCGGGCCGGCCGCATGCTCCTGGCCCGGAACCTGGTCCGGGGGTCCCTCACCCCGCCGGAAAACCGGACGATCCAGGTGCGGTCCACGGTCACCGAGACCCGCAACGGGACGGACCTGGGATCCCCGGAGGCCCGAGGAACCATGGCCCAGCTCTTCGAGATGGAAAAGCGACTGGTCTTCGGCATCCTGGGGGCCATGGGAATCACCACGGAGGAGATGGATGAAGAGACCCGGAAGGCTGTGGGGAAATACCATACCAAGAACGTCGACGCCCTTATGAGCTACTCCCGGGGCCTCGACCTCCTGGATCAAGGGGAGTTCGGCATGGCCCGGGACGCATTCGAGACCGCCGTTGAACTCGATCCGGGCTTCGATCTGGCCAACGAGGCGATGCTCTCCACGCCCACGGATCTGTCGGCCGTGGAGGGGGTGGAGGGGATCGAGATGCTCGATCTGGCGGAGGAAGGCGAAGGGGAGGCCGGCGGGGCCGCCGATCTGGAGGCGGAGCCGTCGGTCAATCTGGCCGACTTGGAGATGGTCGATGTGGCCCAGGATGAGCTGTCGGCGGATCTTTCAGA
>CAYSLC010000302.1:0-5513 GCA_964431545.1 uncultured Desulfobacteraceae bacterium
CCCGGACCCCGATCAGGGCCAGGCCATGGAGGATAAAATTTTCACGGTCCAGATAAATATCCCTAAACATGCTTACCAGATGATCGATCACATTGGGTGGCAGTTTGTCAAACTCATCGATAAACAGGATCAGAGGTTTATTAAATATTTCAGAGCTTCGAGAAAACAGAGCCCCAAATGTCTCCCAGTCTGCCGGCGCTTCAACGGGTACCTTAAAAAACCGCTGAAAAAAGAGAGGAATTCGAGAAAGAAATGTCTCCGGTGGATCTTCCGGCTTCAGAATGACGCCTTGCATCGACATCAACCCGATTGAAAACGGATCGGAATGATGTTTTTCGATTTCCTTTTTCACCTGTCGCATGAGCCAGGTCTTCCCTGTCTGCCTCGGCGCCCAGATAGTGAAAAAGTGGCCGCCTTTTTCAGGATTTCCGATCAGTTGTTCCGCGCATCGGTTTACCAGGTCCGTGCGGGGCACACAAAAATGCTCCTCGCAATCCACGGGGCCGTATGAACAAAAATATCTCATCGTGTTATCCTCTATTGCCAATCACCGACCATCCCCAAACACCACCACCGGCGCCCAGTAATAAGGCTTCTTCCACTGTTCCCCGTGTTCTCCCCGGTGCATGGCCAGTTTGATCTCCCGCAGGGCCTCGGCCCTGCCTTTGCTCGATTTCAGGTTTTTGAAAAACCCGACGTTGAGCGATTTGGCCGACATGGACTCCACGGACCATAGGGTCACCGAAATGGAGGGGGTGCCGGCGTACATGAAGGCCCGGGTCAGGCCCATGACGCCTTCGCCCCTGACGGCCTTGGGAAGCCAACCCGTTCAACACCAGAACTCCTCCTGGGCACTTGAATTGTTTCGGCTTTTTTCGTTGAACGGCCAGCGCCGATTCCATCAGGACGTCAGCGCCCGGTTCGGTTTGCGCCACCAGAGTTCCGCTTGGCGCCACCAGACTGATCAGGCTCGGCAGACACAGCAAATACTTGATGCGACTCCCCTCTTTGTTTCGAATTATGTTCCCTGCCGTTGTTTACCCCTTACACCCACCCGACGGCGACCACCGACACACGCACCCCGTCAACGAGAACCCCGCCGGAAAGCTGGACCAAAACCTCTTCATCTTCAACGGGCACAAACACGGCAAGGGTGATGGACGCCAGGCTCAGCTTTTGCGCATACCCCGCCGCCTGTTCTTTCGACTTTTCCAGATCCACCCGATCCCTGAAGCTTTTGACTTCGATAAGGCCCTGTTGGTCGCCGCACCGGAGGTGCAGATCCACTCTTCCGTTGCCGGCGGGAAATTCAGGGCTGATGCTGCAATACCGGCCGATGGCATTTTGCAGCCAGGCATAGAGATGAAAATGCCCCGCGGCTCCCGTATAATGCAGATCCGATCGTCTCGGCTGGTGCTCCCAGGGATCGGTACCTTTGACCTTTAGACGTTTGAGATACTGTTTATACCGCTTGAGCAACGCCGGTGTATCGATCCCTGGTTTGTCAAATATTCCCGATAGGTCGTCACCGGGCTCCAATGCGAGAATCGGCACTCGATCACCGTATAAATCCATGGTAAACGTGTCGAAAAGACAGCGATGGATAAATGGCGAAGAAAACCGGCACACAAGATTTTTTTTGCCGGATGGATCCGTAGTGAATGTATCGCTAATGATCCCATTTAAATATAGATAGCTGCACCAATCCGTCCGAATACTGAACGGCAAATCCGGACGAGTGAACAATTCCATGACATATTCGGCGTACTTCCCTTGTGCTTTTTTGATCAGATTCAATATGGTATTGTTCCATTCTCTGTGAATCGCCAAGTAATGGACATCTTCCCATATTTCGGTGGTAATCGCGGCATTGAATCCAGGGTTGTACTTTTCCGTCAGCAATTCTCCGAACCATCCCACCAACCCCGGCTGCCCCCGGGTTGCATCATATAGCTTCCGCACCACCAAAGGCTCCACCCTCTGGCCGCTCTCCTCCTGATACTGCCGGAATAGGTCGTCCACTTCCTCCCGGCTGAAATTCGGTACATGCATCGATTTTTGAATATTGAAGGGCGAGCCCCGCCCGCTTTCCACACCCAGGACCGCACGGACTCCGACAAGCGCAAGACCATGGAGCCGGTTGTTCGGCCGGTCTATATACATTTCCCTGAATCTCCCCACAATCAGGTCAAGCAATGCGGGCGGGGCGGTATCCACTTCGTCGATAAATAAAATCAGTGGCTGGTTCCAGATGCCGTTATCCTTTGAAAATAAGAAACGGAACTCTTTCCAGGATTTCACCACCGGATTGCCCGGAAGCCCGATTTCCAGTACATCCGACAAGGCATCCGGAAATTCCATTCCGTCGGAAGGCTCATGGATCATACCCCTCAGATCGCCCAGGGAGAAACAATGCGTTGCAAAGCTTTCCGGATGATCTTTTTCAAGGATTTTTTTGACTTGATGAATCAACCAAGTTTTACCGGTCTGCCTCGGCGCCCAGATAGTGAAAAAATGGCCGCCTTTTTCAGGATTTCCGATCAGTTGTTCCGCGCATCGGTTTACCAGGTCCGTGCGGGGCACACAAAAATGCTCCTCGCAATCCACGGGGCCGTATGAACAAAAATGTCTCATCCTGTAATCCTCTACTGCCAATCATCCCCCATCCCCGAACACCACCACCGGCGCCCAGTAATAGGGCCGGATTCCGGGGGCATCTTACCGATCTCTCTTTTTGGGTCCGGCCTTGCCGGCATTGACCATTTTTCCGCCCACCATCCGTTCACTCCTGCTGTCAAACCATTCCCATCACCGGCGCTCCCAGCCCCGCTATCGAAGTCCCAACCCGGGGTGGTCGCGGGACGAGGGCGGACACACAGGTCCGCCCCTACGATTCCGGGGGACGGGGTTTACGGAGGCGGCGGGGCGGCCTGGCCCAAACCGCACGGGAACCGTCCCGCGCCTCCCCGCCCGGAATCCGGAATCCAACATGCACCCGGCGTCCCCGGGACCGAGTACCGCCGGTTCCCCGCGGCCATCGCGGCATCGGCATCACCCTGTCTTCCGCCGGAACTCCTGGATCAGATGCTGGACATCCAAAATCAGCGCCACGGTCCCGTCGCCCAGGATGCTGGAGCCGGAGAAGAGTTTCATGTCCCGGTAGGCCTTTCCCAGGGGTTTGATGATCGTCTGGTGGAACCCGATGACCCGGTCGACCCCCAGGCCCACCCGCTCCTCCCCCTTCTGGACCACCACCCCGTACTCGGCGTCGGCCAGGTCGCCCGGGTCGGCGAGGAACTTCCGGACGCAGATGTACGGGATGAGATTTCCCTTGTAGTCCATGGCGTTCCGGGATCGGGCCCGGGCCAGGACCTCCCCCCTCAGGTCCACGAAGGTGAGTTCCTCGGGCTGGGGGATGACGTAGCGGACGCCGTCGATGGCAACCAGGAGGCCGTCGATGATGGCCATGCTCATGGGGATCGTCAGCCTGAGGGTCGTCCCGAGCCCTTCCCGGCTCTCCACGGTGACATCCCCCTGGAGGGCCTCCACCCGGCGTTTGACAACGTCCATCCCTACGCCCCGGCCCGACAGCTCCGTCACCGATTCGGCGGTGGAGAGCCCCGGGGAGAAGATGAGCGGAAGGAGGGCCGACCGGTCGATTTTCTCGTCCGGCGACAGAAGGCCGGAAGCCACCGCTTTGTCCCGGATCCGCTCCGGATCGAGACCCGCCCCGTCGTCGGCGATCTCAATGGCGACCTTCCCCCCCCGCTGGGAGGCGGCCACGGAGATGGTCCCCTGGGCCGGCTTGCCCCGGGCGGACCGGACCTCCGGCGATTCGATGCCGTGGTCGATGCTGTTTCGGATGATGTGGGTGAGGGGGTCGTAGAGGCGCTCGATGACGGTCCGGTCGAGTTCCGTGGCCCCGCCCCGGGTGGCCAGGGTGGCATCCTTTCCCTGCTTCCGGGAGAGGTCCCGGATCAGCCGCCGGAACCGGCCGAAGGCGGTGTGGATGGGGACCATCCGCACGGCCAGGGCCACGTCCCGGAAGTCCCTGGAAAGGCGTTCCACCTGCTCCGCGATGGCCAGGATCCGGGGTTGGTCCATGGCCTTGGCCTCGGCCATGAGGGAGGCTTGTACCGTAAGAAACTCCCCGGCGAGAGTGACCAGGGCGTCGATCTTGTCCGCGGAGATCCGGATGGAACTCAGGTCCTCCTCAAGGACCGCCGGCGGGGCCGCGGGCTTGTCTTCACCGTCTCCGGGAGGGGCTTCCCGCCCGGCCGGTACGCAGGGTTCCGCCCGGCCGGCGTCCGTCTCCACCCGCAGAACGTTCCGCAGCCCGGCCGGGGCCATGTCCCGGAAAGAGGACTCGGATCCGGAGGAGGCGTAGAGGAGTTCGTAGAGCAGCGGCATCTCCCCGAGGTCGCCGTCGAGGTCGTCGGCGGGGACGTCGAGCCTTCCGTCGAGGATCTCCCCGGCGTCCAGGAGCCGGTCAATGAGGGCCAGGGGGGTGAGGAGGTCGAGATCCGCCACCACGTTGAGGTCGAAGGAGAGGACGAAGAGGTCCGTGCCCGGAGGGAGGTTCCCCTGGGTGAACCGGTCGATCCGGAAGGGGAGTTTCCCGTTGACCGCGTCCCGGAGCGGGACCGTCTCTTTCAGGTCCGCATTGACCTCCGGGCGGAGGCGGGCGTCGAGGAGATCGTCGATGGCCGACAGAAGCCCGGAGATGTCGAAGGTCTCCTCGTTTTCGATGTGATCGAGCATCCCGTGGAGGAGATCGACCCCCGACAGGAGGACGTCCACGGCCTCCACGGACGGCGCCATCTCCCCGGCCCGAATCACGGCCAGGAGCGATTCCATGGCGTTGCTCAGGTCCGCGAGCCGGTTCAATCCCAGAAACCCGGCGGCGCCCTTGATGGAATGGATGGCCCGGAAGGCCCGGTTGATCCGTTCCGAATCCGGATCACCGCTTCTTTCCATGTCCATGAGAACCCCTTCGATGCCGTCGAGGTTCTCCTTGGCTTCGATCACGAACTCGCCGAGGAACTCCTGCATATCCATCATGGGCATGGGCTCGATTCGGTCTTCCGCGCCGGAGGCCGGCCCGTCAAACCATCCGGTAATGTTCGTCCAACCGGGTCATGGCGAAAAGCTTCCGGAGGTTTCCGCCGCTGTTGACGATCTCCAGGTCCGGCCGCCCCCCTTGTTTCATCAGCATCTTCACGAAGACCACGAAGAGGGTGAGACTCAGGGAATCGATCTCCCCGACCCGCTCGAAGTCGAAGGTGTACCGGGTCACCCCCGACGCCGCCAGATCCATCAGGGTTCGCTTCAGGGCGTCCGCCGAGGCGGCGGTGATGTCGCCGCTGGGCCGGACCACCGCCCGCCCCTCCCGCCGCTCGACGTCGAACCGGGTCCGGACGGGACGGCGGAGATGGACCGTCACCCGGTTGCCAGCCGCGTTGAAGTCGATCTGCTCGCAGAGGGAACGGACCAGGCCGAAGCCGCCCCCGTCG
>CAYSLC010000303.1:0-5493 GCA_964431545.1 uncultured Desulfobacteraceae bacterium
ATGTGGACCTGCTGGACGAGGTTCGTCCGGATGGGCTGCTCTCCCGGTTCGGGGGGGTCCTGCCGAAATCCTCGGAGCGGTCCGAAGCTCTGGAGGGGGGGGCGTCGGCGGAGGCGAGGGAACCGGCCGGAGAGGGGACCGCCCTGGGCCGGTATTGCGAGAATTTCACCCAAAAAGCGGCCGAAGGCAAGATCGACCCCGTCTTCGGCCGGGATCGGGAGATCCGGCAGATGATCGATATCCTGGCCCGGCGGCGGAAGAACAACCCCATTGTTGTGGGGGAGGCCGGCGTGGGCAAGCCCGCCGTGGTGGAGGGGCTTGCCCTGCGGATCGTCGAAGGCGACATCCCGGAGATCCTCCGGGATGTCTCCCTGCTGGGGCTGGATATGGGGCTTTTGCAGGCCGGCGCCGGCGTGAAGGGGGAGTTCGAAAACCGCCTGAAATCGGTGATCAACGAGATCAAATCCTCCCCCACGCCGATCATTCTCTTCATCGACGAAGCCCATACCCTCATCGGCGCCGGTGCCGCCGCCGGGGGCGGGGATGCGGCCAACCTGTTGAAGCCGGCCCTGGCCCGGGGGGAATTGAGAACCATTGCGGCGACCACCTGGTCCGAGTACAAGAAGTATTTCGAAAAGGACGCCGCCCTCGCCCGCCGGTTTCAACTGGTCAAGTTGGACGAGCCTTCGGAGGAGACGGCGGTTCTCATCCTCAGGGGGTTGAAGGACAAATACGAGGAGGCCCACGGGGTGACCGTGCGGGACGACGCCATCGTGGCCGCCGCCGAGCTGTCGAACCGGTATATCTCCGGCCGGCAGCTTCCGGACAAGGCGGTGGATCTTCTGGATACCAGCGCGGCCCGGGTGAAGATCCTCCTGACCGCCAAGCCGGACGTCATCGAGGACAAGGAGCGCGCGTTGCAGAACCTGGAGCGGGAGAAGGCGGCCCTGGAGCGGGACGCGGCAAACGGGCGCCGGGTGGATGAGGTCCGGGTCGGCGAGATCGAGGCCGGGATCGAAGGTTTGACCGCCGAGATCTCCGGGCTGAGGGAGCGTTGGGAGCGGGAGCGGTCCCTGGCGGATCGACTGCTGGCGTTGAGACAAGATCGGTGGAACCGGGAGGGCGCGGAGGTTGCCCCGGAGGACCGGTCCGAGGCTGGCGGCGGAATCGAGCAGGTCACCGAAGAGCTGGCGGCGGCCCAGGGGGCCTCCCCCCTTGTCCGGATCGAGGTGGATCCGGACATCGTCTCCCAGGTGGTCTCCGACTGGACCGGTATCCCCCTCGGCAAGGTCATGCGGGACGATGCCCGGAACATCGTGGAGATGGAGACCCGTCTCATGGAGCGGATCAAGGGGCAGGATCCCGCCGTCCAGGCCATCACCGAAGGGATCAAGGCGGCCAAGGCCGGGCTCAAGGACCCGAACCAGCCCATGGGAATCTTCCTGCTGGCGGGGCCGAGCGGGGTCGGGAAGACCGAAACCGGGCTCGCGGTGGCCGATCTCCTCTTCGGCGGGGAGCGGTTCATGGTCTCCATCAACATGAGCGAGTTCCAGGAGAAACACACCGTCAGCCGGCTGATCGGTTCGCCCCCCGGCTATGTCGGCTTCGGCGAGGGCGGCGTGCTCACAGAAGCGGTCCGGCAGCGGCCCTACTCCGTCGTTCTCCTCGATGAAGTGGAAAAGGCGGATCTGGAGGTGATGAACCTGTTCTACCAGGTCTTCGACAAGGGGGTCCTGTCGGACGGAGAGGGGCGGATCATCGATTTCAAGAATACGGTGGTCTTTTTGACCAGCAATCTGGCCTCGGATGTGATCACGGAGATGTGCGCCGACGAGGAAAAGCCGACCCTGGATGTCCTGACCACCGCCATTCGGCCGGTGCTGAGCAGCCATTTCAAACCGGCTCTTCTGGCCAGGATGGTCATCGTTCCATACCTGACCCTCGACCAGAGCATCATGACGGAGATCGTCTCCCTCAAGCTGAACCGGCTGGTCCAGCGGCTGCTCACCACGCACAAGATGAGGATGACCTACTCCCCGGAGGTGGTGGACCGGATCGCGGCCCGGTGCGTCGAGGTGGAGACGGGTGCGAGGAACGTCGACCACATCATCAACGGAACGATTCTCCCCAGGATGTCGAAGGAGATCCTCACCCGGATGAGCGAGGAGAATCTGCCTTCGGAGGTTGCCTTGACCCTGGGGGAGGAAGATGAGATCGAGATCGGGTTTTCGGATTGACCCGCATCGAGGTTCATCCGGCCATCCGGTTGTGTATGACGGCCCGCCGCCGCTACCGAACGGTCGACTCGGGGGCCCCGTTTGGGTCGAAATCGACCGCCGCCGACCGTTTTTCCAGCAGATCCAAGAGGTAGCGCAGCCAGATCGCGCTGTGGGGCGTGGCCGGGAGGACACCGGTTTCACCACTCGGAAAGCAGGTATGCATGAACCGGGAGAGATCCGACATGCCGTAGGTCAGCCCCTGGAGGTGCTTGATCCGCTCCAGGTCATCGAGCAGCTCCGCGGCGGTTTGGTACCGGCGGTCCTTGTCCTTCTCCAGCATCTTCATGACCACGCCGTTGATCTCGCCGGGAAGCGAGGGGACCTGTTCCCGGATGGGCCTGACCGGCAGTGTGGGAATGTTGTTGACCGCCTCGATGACCGACTTGAAGCGGAAGAGCCGTTCTCCGGACAGAAGTTCGTAGAAGACGATCCCCAGCGCATAAAGGTCGGTTCGGGCGTCCACCTCGCCGTCGATGGTCACCTGTTCCGGGGTGAGGTAATCGATCTTCCCGGTGATGGCGCCGGTCTGGGTGACCACGGAATCGACGTTGGCCTTGACGATGCCGAAGTCGGTCAGCTTGACCTCCCCCTCGAAGGAGACGAGGATGTTCTGGGGGCTGATGTCCCTGTGAATGATCCGCAGCCTCTCTCCGGTGGCGTCATCCGCCCTCTGGTGCGCATAGTGCAGCGCCCTGCAGACCTTCGAGATGATGAAGACCACCTGATCGAGCTGAAGGCCCCGCTCGACCCTGGCCATGATCTGGGCCAGGTTCTTGCCGTGGACGTACTCCATTTCGATGATGCTGTCGTTTTTGGCGAAGGTGTGGGTGGCGGCGATGTTCGGATGTTGCAGCAGCGCGGCGATCCGGGCCTCCCGGCTGAACCTCCCGATGAATTCGGGGTTGCCCGCCAGATGGGGCAGGATCTTTTTCAGCGCCACCACCTTCCGGAACCCATCATCCCCCCGCCGTTCGGCCACGTAGACTTCGGCCATTCCGCCGGTGGCGATCTTGTCCCGGATCAGGTACGGTCCGATATAGGTCTCAAGGGGGGGGACGTCCGCATCCGCCGCGGTTCGGACCTCCTCTTTCCAGATCCGCAGCACCGAGATCAGGATCGGGATGAACGCTTTCGCTTCCTTTATGTGGCGTCTTTTTAGCGATAACAATACCCTGGTCCTTCGGGTGGCTGTGGAGAGGGTGTTGAGAAGGAGCAGAAAAAAGATCGGCACGAGGAAAACGGACAGGGCGCCGAAGGCGATCATCCGGGTGCGGAAGGCGGGGAGGGGATTCTCAATGCCGGTTTTTGACCAGAGGTCGACTTGACCGGTCCGCTTGCGCCCCAGAAAGAGGATGTCCGAAGAGAGCCGCAGCAATACCTCATCCGGAAGAACCCAGACCTCCGCCGTGGGGCCGAAGCCGTCGATGGAGACCTCCGTGGTTCGGGAAGGTGGAGGGGCCGGAGAACGGAGGTGGGCGATGGGAACCATCCGGCCGTCTTCGAGGCCGAGGATTGCCAGATGGTGAAGTTTGGGAACGCCTTGGGCCTCCTGCTCGATGATTTTGCGGATGTGGGATCTCTCCCCCAGCTCGATAAACGGGCCCAGCCGATGGGAGAGGGATTCCGTAAGATCGACGGCCCTTCCATGACCCCCGCTTCCACCGCCCTTCAACGCCCGATGGACCTGCTCTTCGGCCTCCTGGTAAAAATGTTCGGACGCGAGACGGTATTGGAAATAGGCGGACGCTCCCAGACCGGTCCAGGTGATCAGGCTCAGGGCGAAGACCGCCGTCCGGACCTTTCCGTTGGCTAACCGGTCGTTTCGGAACATCTTCGAACCTTTGGAAAAGAAACTGGTGGTAACCTGTTTCACCCACATGCCGGTGGAAGAAGCAAGATCGACGACGGACATCATGCACCTGCAACACGTTGACGGCCCGGAATCGGAGCGGAACCCGTGAACCCGGACGCCGGTAAGGCCGGTGGGCAACCGGCATCAGGGGGATGATCCCCCTTTCAGATACGCCTCGAATTTTTCGATCAACCCCCGCACATCCTTAAAATCGGGATCGACGTTCCGCCAGGTTTCGATCGCCTCTGTTACGGAAGCCTCGGTGTTTTCGAGGATCAAGAGTTTACCTTTGTCATAGTGAAACTGGTTGAAGGCCATGCGGCACTCCCGTAAAGATTCTTCGCAGCCGGCGCAGTTCGGATTATAGGTCATGGACGCTTCGATGTTCCGAATGCCTTCCTCCCATTTCTTGGCTTTACAAAGGGAGGTTCCCACCTCCAAATGGCAGGAATGGAGGTAATCCCGTGCCACGGGGTCGCTCCCGTTCAACAGGATAACGGCCTTGAACCGCTCGATGGCCTCGGCGTAATTTTTGTTGTTGAACGCCACCACCCCCTCTTGAAATGCGTCGTTTGCCCGGCGGCTGATCTCCATCTGTTTCCGACACGGCTCACAATCCGGATTCAGTTTCAAACCGCGGTCGAAGTGATCGACGGCCGCGGCGTAGTTCCCGCTGTCGAACATCCGTTCTCCCAGTCCCAGATGGGCTCGATTCAGGAGGTCGTCCAGTCTCGGATCCTCGGCGTTGAGGGTCTGAAGGGCGGTGAGCGCCTCCAATGCGGATTTGAAATCCCTTTTTTCGAGTCGGTCTATCCCTTTCCGGTACGCCGTGGCGGCCTGGGTGCTGTTTTCAACCCCTGTCTTGCAGCGTTCGCAGGCCGGGTCGTACTGGAGGGCCATTTTGAAGTTCTCCGCGGCCCTCCCGTACGCCCCCTTCAGATAATGGTCCTGGGCTCGGGACAACAGGAGTTGGTGCAGCCGCACGGCAGCCTCCCGATCCTCGGGATGGGCTTGAACCGTCTCCAGGAGCAGGGAGACGGCCTTGTCCACATCCCTCTGTTCACTGTCCACGGCGATTCCGAACGCCTGCGCCTTATCCAGGAACGTGCGGCATTCCCCGCATTCGGGGCGGTAGCGCAGGGCTTGCCGGAAGCTCTCCTCGGCTGTTTCATACTTTCCGTCTTCGAAGAGTTTCTTCCCCACCGCCGAGTGGGACCGATGAAGGTAATCGGTGATTTTGTCGTTCTCCGGTGAAACGGCGTGGGCCTTCTGGAAGTGGACGATGGCCTGAAAGAATTCTCCGTTTTCGAAGGATTCGATTCCGGAAGCGACCAACCGGTCCAGTTCCGAGGGGCCTTTTTG
>CAYSLC010000304.1:0-5485 GCA_964431545.1 uncultured Desulfobacteraceae bacterium
ACCTGTGGCCGGACATCAAGGAAGACAACATGAGGGCGATCGTGGAGACCGTGCGCGGCTACGGCAAGCCGGCCAGCCCGGCCGTCGGGCGACTGTAAGCCCAGTTGTCGGCAGGCGGCCGTGAGCGGATAATTTTCGGAATCAGAAAAGGAGCGAAATACCATGGCGAGCAAGGAAGAACTTCTGAAAAAGCTTCATGAGGGTGTGGTGGAGTACGACGAGGACGCGGTCAAGGAAGCCTCCCAGCAGGCGCTGGACGAGGGATTTCCGCCCCTGGAGATGATCATGGAGGGGTTGGCGGCCGGGATGGAGGAAGTGGGGCAGCTCTATGAGCGCAACGAGTACTTCGTCCCCGAGGTGCTGATGTGCGCGGACGCCCTCTACGCGGGTCTCGATATCCTGAGGCCCCACGTGCCCAAGGACGATAGCAAGGTCAACGCCCAGGTGGTCATCGGCAGCATCCAGGGAGACGTCCACGACATCGGCAAGAACCTCGTCAAGATGATGTTCGACGTGGCCGGATGGGATGTCCATGACCTGGGTCGGGATGTGCCCCTGGAGAACTTCGTCGAGGAGCAGATGAAGACCGACTCGGAGATCGTCGCCATGTCGGCCATGATGACCACCACCATGCTCGGCATGAAGAAGGTCATCAACATGATCAAGGAGAAGAACCCCAATGTTCTGATCATGCTCGGCGGCGCGCCGGTCACCAAGGATGTCGCCAATCTCTTCGGCGCGGACGGCTACGCGGAATCGGCCGGCAACGCGGTGTCCGAAGGCATCAAGATGATCGGACGTCTCAGGGAGTTGCAGAAATAATCTCCCGTGGGAGGGTCCGCTGAACCTCGGAGACCGCTCTCCCCCGGTTCTTTTTCAGATCGAAGGCCGGGGGAGCGGCTCCCCCATACACGGCACAGGTAAAAAGGAGCATGTGAATGTCAGACGATACAGCGATGGTGATTTTTCAGCCTTCCGGCAGAAGGGGGGAGGTGCCCAAGGGGACCAACCTCATCGAGGCGTCGCGATTGCTGGGCGTGGATATCGAAGCGCTCTGCGGCGAGAAAAAGGTCTGCGGAAAGTGCATCGTTCGCATAGAAGAAGGGTATTTCGAGAAATACAACGTCCAATCCTCCATGTCCCACGTGAGTCCCTGGCAGGAGGAGGAGGAGAAATTCATCAACGCCCAGCGCCGGGAGAAGGGCTTTCGGCTCGGATGCGTCGCCACCGTCCAGGACGATGTCCTGGTCTTCGTGCCCGAGGAGTCCCGGGCCGGCAAGCAGGTGGTGAGCAAGGCGGCCAGGGACATCCATATCGACTGGAATCCGGCGGTCCGGGTCTACACGGTGGAGGTGGACAAGCCCACGTTCCATGAGCCCACCGGCGATTTCGAGCGAATCTGCAAAGGGTTGGCCAGAGAGTATGCCCTGGAGAACCTGTCCATCGACATCATGGCCCTCCGCCAGCTTCCCGACGCCCTCCGCAAGGGCGACTGGATGGTCACGGTGAGCGTCTGGATGGACAAGGAGATCATCCGGGTGCGCCCCGGGAAGGCGGAGAAGACCTACGGCCTGGCCATCGACGTGGGGACCACCACCGTGGCCGGCTACTTCTGCGACCTGACCACCGGGCAGGTGATCGACACCGGTTCCCTGATGAACCCCCAGTGCAAGTACGGCGAGGACGTCATGGCCCGGATCACCTACCACATGACGACCCCCGACGGCCTGAAACGGATGAGCGACGACATCATCGAAGGGCTCAACGACCTCATCGACAAGCTGATCGCCAACACCTATCCGCCCAAGAAGAAGGCGAAAAAGAAGAAGGGCGAGGACGGGGAGGTGATCGAGGTCCCGGAGATCGAGGTGCCCGAGGAGGGGAAAACCTACCTCCGCCTCACCCGGGAGGACATCGAGGACGTCACCATCGGGTTCAACACCGCCATGCACCACATCCTGCTGGGGCTCAACCCCGAGTATGTGGGGATGGCGCCGTTTCCGCCGGTGATCCACCACAGCATGGACATCCGGGCCCGGGACCTGGGCATCAACATCAATCCCTCCGCCAACGTCTTCGTTCTCCCCAACGAGGCCGGCTTCGTGGGCGCCGACAACGTGGGGGTGCTGATCTGCGAGTCGCCGTACAAGTTTGAGGAGAACCAGCTCATCATCGACATCGGCACCAACGGCGAGCTGGTCCTGGGCAACAAGTACAAGCTGATCTCCTCCTCCTGCGCCACCGGTCCGGCCCTGGAGGGCGCCCAGATCGCCTTCGGCATGCGGGCCGCCCCGGGGGCCATGGAGCGGATCAAGATCGAGCCGGGGACCTTCGAGGTGGACTACAAGGTGATCGGCAGGGATGCCTGGCGGAAGTTCTCCGAGCCCAAGGAGATGAAGGCCAAGGGGATCTGCGGCTCCGGGATCCTCGACCTGCTGGCCGAACTCTACCGGTCCGGCGTGGTCACCAAGTCGGGCGTCTTCAACAAAAAGGCGCTCAAGGAGCATCCACGCTACCGGGTCAACCCCGACAACAAGCAGCCGGAGTTCATCCTGGCCTACGCCGAGGAGTCGAGCATCGACAAGGACATCGTGGTGACCCAGAAGGATGTCCGGCAGATCCAGCTGGCCAAGGGGGCCCTTTACGCCGGGTGCAAGCTGATGGTCAAGCGGATGGGGTTGGAAAAGGTGGACCGGGTGAAGATCGCCGGCGCCTTCGGCACCCACGTCGACCGGGAGGAGGCCCTGGTGATGGGGCTTTTCCCCGACTGCGAGATCGAGAAGATCGAGAGCATCGGAAACGCCGCCGGCGACGGCTGCCGGGCCGCGCTGCTCAACGTCAAGAAGCGGGTGGAGGCCAACTGGGTCGCCCGGAACGTGGAGTACATCGAGTTGACCGTGGAGCCGACCTTCGAGCAGGATTTCATGGAGTCGATGCAGTTGCCCCACATGAAGGACGAATTCCCCCATCTGGAGGGGGTTGTACCCGATTACATTCTCAACCAGGGGCCCAAGGGTCCCATAATGCCCGAGTAGGCGGGGTCGGCCTTGAGCGAAGAGAACACCGTTCACGTCCGGGTCGATCCAGGGGTCTGCGGGTTCCCATGCGCCATCAGGGTGAGGAAGGCGGGGGCAAGGGCCGTGGCCGTGGAGATCGACGGATCGGAGTGCAAGCAGATCCGACTGCTGTCCGAGCGCCTCGTCCAGCTCACCCTGAAGGAATTGTTCCTGCCCATGACCAAAAACCCCGTCTATGTCGCCGCGACGGAGACGGGGTGCCACCCCTCCTGCGCCATCCCGGTGGGGGTGGTCAAGGCGGCGGAGGTGGCGCTTGGGCTGGCCGTGCCCAAGGCCGTCCGCATCGATTTCGAAGCGTGACGAACATGATCGCCGTACAAGATGGAGTGAACTGATGGGTTCCGCCAACCCCCACATCCGAGGCATGCCGCCGGAGGAGGCGAAGGGCAAGAGCCCGTCCGCCTCCGACGGCAAGGTGGTCCACTTCCGCAGCGACGGAGAGGGGATCTCCCACGCCCTCACCCAGCGTCTTCTGGAACAGGCCCGGGGATACGGGCTGGACGCCATCTTCCCCTTCGGCATAGAGGATCTCGAGGTGGCGGAGTGGGTCAACCTCAAATGTCGCTACGGCTGTGACATGTACAACAGGAGCTGGTGCTGTCCCCCGGCGACGCCGGATGCCCATGAGGTCCGAAGGTTGTTCAAGGAGTACAGTGTCGCCCTCCTTCTGGTGGGCAAACACCGCTGCACCCAGTTCTATCTGGATAACGCGCGGAAGCGGGCCAAACAGGTCCGCTACTGGAAAGGGACGGTGGCGCTGGAACGGCTCCTGTTTCTGGAAGGATATTATAAAGCGTTCAGTCTGGTCAGCGGAGCCTGCGCGTTGTGCAAGGAATGTGCATATCCCGAGAACTGCCGGTTTCCGAAGGAGAAACGGCCGACCATCGAATCGTTCTCCATCGATCTCATCGGGACCCTCCGGAATCTGGGGACCACCTCCAAGGTGGCCAAACACAGCAGCGAAACCTTCAGTTATTACGGCATTATCCTTTTGGAATAACCACTTGACCAGGATACGGCGCACCGTATCGAAGGGGGGTGAGAGCACCGAACCGAATCGACTGTCTACTGGCTTGTTGATCGTTTTTTATCTCTATTGATCGAAAAAGGAGTGTGCCATGGCCAAACAGATGTTGATTGACGCCTACCGGGGAAAGCGGACCGACAGGGCTCCGTGGGTCCCCTACGCGGGCGTCCATTGCGCTTTCATGATCAACGAACCTGCCGATAAATTTCTCCAGGATCCCGAACTCCTGGCCAAGGGGGTCGTGGAGACCGCCAAGCGGTACAAGGCAGACGGGATCCCCTTGATCTTCGACCTCTCCGTGGAGGCCCATTCTGTTGGGTGTGAGTTGAAATGGTGGCCGGACAACGTCCCCAGCGTGACCACTCACCCCTGTTCCAAGCAGACGCCCCAGGAGGTCAATCTCGGCCTCCCCACCAAGGACTCGGGCCGGTGGCCCGTGCTGTACGAAGCGGCCAAGATTGCAAAACCGCAGCTGGACGAACTCGACTGCGTTCTGATGGGGCTCTTCTGCGGTCCCCTGACCCTGGCCTCCCATCTCGCGGGAGTCCGGATCTTCACCGATGTCTACAAGCATCCCGACTTCGCCGCCGACGTCTGCAAGTTCGCCGGCCAGGTGGGGGCACTCTCCGCCAAGTTCTACGCGGAGATGGGGTGTGACATCATCGCCATCGTCGACCCGGTGGCCTCCCAGATCAAATCCGAGACCTTCCAGAAGTTCGTGACCCCCAACTGCCAGGAGGCGATCAAGGAGATCCACGACGCCAACATGACCTCCTCCTTCTTCATCTGCGGCGACGCCACCAAGGTGATGAAGGACGTCTGCACCATCGGCACCCACGGGTTCGCCATCGACGAGCAGATGAACATGAACTTCATCCGGGATCTGGCCAGGGAACACGGGGTCGGGTTCGGCGGAAACCTCAAGCTCACGTTGGCGTTGAGCCTGGGGCTCCTCTCCCCGAGGGAGGACGCCATCGTCAGCCTCGCGGCCGGCGGGCAACACGGATATACCTTCGCCCCCGGGTGAGACATGCCCTACGATGTTCCGGTGGAACATATGGATCAGGCGATCGAGGCGCGGGACTGGTTTGACCAATACTATGCCAAGTATCCCACATCTTGGTAAGCCCGAAAGAAGGAGGATACGGGAATGGCGGAAGAAAAAATCAACATCGACGTTCTGACCCTGGACAGCGTCCAGTGCGCGGCGTGCGGCTATATGATGGAATCGATCGCCGCCCTGCCCAGTGACGTCCAGGACATGATCGAGTGGCCTTGATCATCGTTTCGGCCAGAACCCCCAATTTGAAGTCCACTGCGTCACCGAGAAACCCTGTAACAGCCTGAATTGTATTTAAAATCAAGTATTTATAATAAATCT
>CAYSLC010000305.1:0-5460 GCA_964431545.1 uncultured Desulfobacteraceae bacterium
CTCCGGAAGCGCTTCCACCCATAGCCCCCGACCCCATCGGGTCCGGCCGATCCCGACGGTCGGCCGGACCCGATACCGGCGGCGCCTCGCCGGTTCAACGGAATCCATGCCGCAACAGGCCATCCGTCCACGAATCGAATGGGACCGGGTATTGGTTCAGATTACGGCGGAGAACCCGGCGATCCCGCTGGCCGGGATTCACCCGTTGTCCGAAGCGGCGGTCCCGCTTTTTTCGATCATTTCAACGGCAGCCGACGAAAGATATCCCCTCGCGTTTGCCAACGCCCCCTGCCTTTGTTATTTTTTCTTTCAGTGCGTCAAAGCCGGTTTCTCCATCCTGACCTGCGGCGCCGCCCGGCCCACACGCCGGGATCTGTGGCGGGGCGTCGTCCCACCAACGCCCCTGGATCGATGTCTTTTTTTACCCAAGGAGGCAGACATGAAAAGGATTCTGAGTATTGACGGCGGCGGCATCCGCGGGGTCATCCCCGCCCTGGTTCTGGCGGAAATCGAAGACAAGACGGGCAAGCCAACGGCGGAAAATTTCGACCTCATCGCGGGCACGTCCACGGGCGGCATCCTCGCCCTGGGGTTTAGCAAGGACGACGGCAACGGCAGGCTCCAGTACACGGCCAAGGCCCTGGCGGACATTTATGGGAAGCGGGGCAAGGAGATCTTTTACCGGTCCCTGTGGCGGGGCGTGTCGTCCGTCGGCGGCATCGCCGACGAACTCTATTCTCACCGTCGGGTCGGACGACATGGACAACGCCACCAAGGGCAACATCGAAAACCTCAAGGCCGAAGCCAAGAAACTGATCCGGACCCACAAGGCGGAGATCGAACTGATCCGCCAGTTTCTGACGGACGCGGGATAGGCTGGCGGGCCGGCCCCATCCGGCGGCAAACCTGAAAGCGGCGGGCATCGGCTGTCTTGACCTGCCGCAAGATCCGTCAACAGTCGTTGTCCGGAAGGCTGTTGACGCGTTCAAGCGACGACCGCCGAAAGTATATGCCGTCCCATGTCGGGCTGCCGTGGGGCATAGGGGGGAGGATTCTGCGGTCGCTCCGTAAACTATTGATCCGGACGCCCCGTGCGTTACAGACGGCCCAATCGCCTCCTAAAGCCTGGGCATTGCGAAAGATCCATATCTTTGTTATCACGGAGGCACATTACCGGCACTCCTTCTACTGGGGGCCTTTTATCCTTGTGGAGAATTGATTATGAAACGACTTGTGTTATTGGGCATTTTGATGGTGCTGGCGGGGGTTCACGCGCCGTCTTCAGGGGCGGCGGAGGAAACGGTTTTCAAGGACTGGGCATTGCGTTCTCCCGAGGGATCCGCTGAATGGGTCCTGGAGCAGCGCGTCTTCATCGAGGGCAACACCGAAACCCCCCTCATCCGCGTGGCCATTCAACGTCTCGACGCCCAGATCGAGGGAAAGGAGACCGATCGGCTTTGGACGGTGATGACCGTCCCCCTCAACGTGTTGTTGCAGCCCGGACTGCAACTGAGTATCGACGACGGCGACCCCATGGGCATTGCCTTTCATCACTGCCGGGCCGGGGGCTGCATCGCACTCGTGCCCTTCGATTCCAGATTTCGGGGCGCTTTGGAAGAAGGGCTCAAAGCGCAAGTGGCTTTTCATGTGCTGAACGGCCAGCAGGTGGGCGTCCCCGTATCCCTCATGGGGGTCAAGGCGGGCATCGCGGCGTTGGAAAAGAAGACATCCGGGTAGAGAGAGAAGGCGATATGAAAATGGTAAACCGAATCCTCGGGGCCGGACTGGCCGCTTTCCTGTGCATTGCCGTGGTTGCCGATGCTCCGGCTGAAGACGATCTGGTATCAGCGAAGATCGGCGTCAAGATCAAATCCGGACAGAAGGAAATTCGGGCCAAAGCCCGGAATCGGATCGGGGCGGGCGATTTTATCCGGATATGCGTGCATCCCCGGGAAGCCGCCTATGTCTATGTCGTTCACTCGGATGGAAAAACGGCCGATTTGCTCAATATGACCATGCAAAAAGTGCAGAGTACGCTGATGTGCCTTCCCTCCATGCGCGCGTTTTACAGAATCGACGGCGGCAGTCCCATGGAAAGGATCGTCGTAATATGCAGCCCGGCGGAACTGCCGCGGCTTTCGGCAATGATCGACGAGGATCTGTCGGCCGACCGATGGTTGGCCATTGAAGAAGAACTGACCGCGCGGAGCGAAATCGAACTGACGCAAAGGACGGAGACAACCTTCGGCATCGCCGGCAATGTCCGGGGAGCCGATGTGGCAGGTGCCTGCGATCCCTTTGTCCGCGAGCTTCCCATCTATTCAGGGAAAACGCTGCTGGTCAAAACCTATGCGTTCGCGGTTCAAGAATAAGCGGCAATGCCGGTTTGTTTTGGTGCTGACGGCCGGGCTGCTTTTGTTTGTTTTCCTGGTCCTGGTGGCCATCGGCGGCGCCTGGCGTTCCTACGACTATAAACTGCTGGACATGATGTACCGGGCTTCCGTGTCTGCCGGCCACGGGCCGAAGCCTTCCTTTATGCCCCGCATTCTTTACCTCACGGTCACAGACACCGCCTATGACGACTTCGGCAAATATTTCCTGGACCGGCGTGACCTGGCCCGGATCAATGACGCCCTGGCGGAATCGAGGCCCGAGGCGGTCGCCTTCGATCTGATCTTTTCGCGGCCCGGCATACCGGCTTCCGATGCCGCATTTGCCGCATCCATCCAGCGGCTGGCGGCCCATTCCGCCGTTTACCTGCCGGTCGGATTTGCGGTTTCCGAAACACCCGCCGCCTTCCGGTGGGAAACGGTAAAGGGCCGGAAAAGGCGGGTAACCGACAAACTGGGCCGGCCCGTCGAGACCGGCGCGGGAACCCCCTATCACGCCGTCCGGGCGGTGGTGCAACAGGATCGATTTGCCGCCGCGGCCACCGGCGCCGGGGACATCAGCGCCCAACCCGACCCCGACAGCGTCTATCGGCACCTGCCCCTCCTGGTGAAGGTGGGCGATGGGTTCATGCCCGCCCTAAGTTTGGCCGTGTTTCTGGACTGGGCCGGGGTGACGCTGCCGGAGGTGACCGTCCACTGGGGCCACCGCCTGATCGTTCCGGCCGCCGGCAGCGACCGTCTGACGTCGGATCTCGCCATCCCCATCGACGAGCGGGGTCGGGCCTTCGTCCCTTTTGTGGCGCGGATGGGCGAAGACTTTCCGGAAATTCCCGCTCACCGATTGCTGGAACTCAGCTCGGATCCGGCCTTCCGGGGGAACCTCCTGGACCGGTTCGAGGGCAATGTCGTTCTTGTTGCCGATGTGGCCGTCGGTATTTCGGACCTCGGGGCCACGCCCCTTGAAGAAGCCGTTTCCCTGGTGACCCTGCACGCCGCCATGCTGAACGGCATGCTGACCCAAACCTTTTACAGCAAATGGTCTTTTGGGGCGGCGATATCGCTCATCCTGACGGCCGCCGTTCTGTTCGCCGCCGCGGCCCTGTTCCGGTCGTCCTGGCCGATCTATGGGATCGGCATCGCGGTGGCCGCGGGACTGATCGGATTGACTTGGTCGGAACTGGTCCAGTTCCGGCTGTTGCCGGTCATGACCGTGGGCGCGGCGGCCCTGGCGATTTTTTTCGGGCTGGTCATCGGCCTGGAGGCCGCGACGTCCCGCGAGCGGTCCGTCATCCGGCATACGTTTTCCCGGTACGTGCCCGCATCGGTGGTGAACGAACTGCTCGACGATCCGGAGGCCATCCGCCTGGGCGGAGAAGAACGCGTGCTGACGGTGCTTTTCTCGGATCTCGCGGATTTCACCACTATCTCCGAGTCTATGTCGCCGACCGATCTCGTGGGGCTGCTCAACGAATATTTTACGGAGATGACGGCCATTATTACGGCACAGGGCGGCATCATCGACAAATTCCAGGGGGACGCTGTTATGGCCGAATTCGGCATGCCGCTGCCGATCCCGGATCACGCGAACCGGGCGGCGGCGTCCGGACTCGCCATGCTCAAGCGGCTGGCCGAGATGCGGAAGGAATGGGACCGGCGGGGAACGCCCGCCCTGTTCTGTCGGGTCGGCATCAATACCGGGCGGATGGTCGTCGGCAACATGGGATCCAAGGATCTTCTCGATTACACGGTCACGGGCGACGCCGTCAATCTGGCCTCCCGGCTGGAAGGGGTCAATAAATGGTACGGCACGTCGTTGATGATCTCCCAGTCTACCCATGACCTCTTGACGCCCGGTCGCTTCCGGTCGCGGATTGTGGACATCATCCGGGTCAAGGGGAAAACCGAACCCGTCCGTGTGTACGAGGTGTATGGCCGAACCGATGAGCTTGTCGACGTCCGGGTCGAGGAATACAGCGGCCTGTATGCCGACGCTTTCGGGGCCTACCTTGCCACGGATTTCGATCGGGCCGAATCCGGTTTTCAGAAAGCGCTGTCACTGAAGCCGGAGGACCCGGCATCCACATGGATGATCGAGCGGATCCGGAAGATTCGGGAAAATCCCCTGAACCCGGGCTGGGATGGATCGATACAACTGAAAAGCAAGTAGCGGCCAGCTCTCAGAGGATTTTCCAAGTCGCGACAAGGACGGGGGCGATTCTCCAGTCCGGCAGGCGACGCCCGACCGGCGGCGGCCCCCGAAATCCCGCGCATGCCATGCGCCGCCAATAGAATAGCCGGCCGCGCTTTTTGCCATCCAATCGTCATCAAAGCTTCTCTGAAATATAACAGCGCATGAATGGGCATAACGATAAGGAGAGCGCCATCCTGCCGGCCTTTTGCCCGGGGTATTCGGACGCTTGCAGTTTGCCTGCAAGCCGTATCGCTGTTTCCGGGTTTTCCCGGGCGATGAATTTTCTCAGACGAATCAAATTTCTTACAGCAGCCCTGGAAAACACCGGTTTCACAGTGGCGGCGGGACCTCATCTTCTGTTCCCCAACTGAAAGTCTCAGAGCTTTTCTTTCCTGATCGTAATTGTTCGACATCGTGTTTGATGCAAAACACCTGCTCGACATGGGGAAAGTTTAGGTATCCGTTGAGTTCATCGCTAACCCAAATAGCGCGCTCTTCCAGACGGCCATGGCCTTTATAAATCGTCGTTTCTACAGGGGGGAAAAGCGTCGAGATTCAAATCGACGATGTCTTTGCGAAGGGTGGGTTGGTTGTCTTTGACGATAAAAAGATAATCGGCCTCCTTTTCTCCGACCAGAAAGCGCGCGGTTTCTCTTTGAGTATGGAGGGCGTCGGCGGTCACAATGGCGTCTTTTAGGGGAAACGGGTCGAGCAGTTCGCGAATCTTTGGAATTTCGTTGGTCTTTTCTTCGACATCGATTTGCGCGATGACCACTGCTTCTTTGTGTAAAATGGCGCTAAGAAAATGCGGCGGGCGCTGGTCCGCGTCGTGAGCGCCCCGCAAGCTTTTGCCGTCTGTCGCTACGGCCCGTCCAGCCA
>CAYSLC010000306.1:0-5459 GCA_964431545.1 uncultured Desulfobacteraceae bacterium
TCAAAAGCCGTACCAATACCAGCTTCGGCTGGCCGTTTGACCAATAACTGCGGTTGCACTTGGGAAAGCCTCGCGTCTGGCCGAGAAGGCGCCAACCGGCTGCCGGTAACACGTGCTGCGAAAGCGAGAGCTGTCTACGAAGGTTTCGGAAAGCAAAACGGGATGTCCGTGGCAACATTGCCAATCGCGGCTCAAACGCTTCAGGTTCAACGCCAAAAGATGAGAGGCCATATTGGGTCGACGCCAGTCAGGCAGGATCAAAAAACGAACATTGTTGGCAATTAGATGCAAGCGACGCCACTGCGTTTGTCGGTCCCAGCCTATCCACTCATCACGGACTCCACATTTCAAGGCCGCAGCCCCCCAGCCAAGCAGGGCCACCCAATGAGAGCCTATTGTAGCGACATAGTGAAGCGCTTTTCCCACAATGCGATCGAACCCCAAATAATGATGCTCGCGCATCAGGGATCGCCATAGGTAAAATTCATCATGCCGTACAAGACGCACTACAACAGCGGGTTCGGTACCTTGGCGGCTTTCCATTGCCATAGCGTACTAAAACTTTAGAGGAAAAGTCACCGCTATTTTGATTGTAAAAGCTTTTTTTATCGATACGCGGCGTTGACGTAGCCCTGAACATAAATCCTACTGAAAAGGAGGTTTCAATGCAAATTCCTACTTGAAAAACAAAGATTGTTTCCGCCCCAATCATGAATAGCCTTTGTTCAGGGACAAAAGGGAACCCGGAATGGAGCGTAAAGACCTCTATATGTCATGATGATCCCGAACCGGGATCGGCCCAGGGGATATCCGGCTGACTGATTTATCGGGCCATCCTCCCATTTTTGTGCCGCATGAGATACTCTTAACTCATTTACGCTGTTTCCGGTTGACACCTCGGTTGCGGTTGAAGTATGAGAGAAGGAGCAAACGATGGACACAAAAACCGACAAAATCTCCCTCGCTCTGGCACAGATCAACGCCGCCTGCGCTGAAGAGATCTCCGGAGAGACACTGCTCGCCTGCATCAGAGGGGAGAACGACGATCCTCGATGGCGGGCGCATCTGCTCTCTTTTCTGGAAGAATTGACCGTGGAACTGATTCATGACACGGTTCTCTCGGGGGCCTGTACATTCCAGGAGCTTTCACGAGCGATCGACACATGGGAGTGCAAAGATGGGAAGACCATCCGATGGATCGAGGAGATGGCGGCCCTCAGCGTGGAAACGGCTGCTTGAACTTGTCCTGCCGGCGCTGGACGAACTGCCGGATTCCATGGCCTGGACACTGGGCGGAGGGACGGGACTCGCAATTTCACTCACGCATCGAATCAGCTATGATATCGACATCTTCTTCGAACACGCGGCGGCTCTGAAGCGGCTCTCGCCAAACGCAAATCCAAAAATCAGGCGGTTATCCGACAATTGGCAACAACCCGGACATTATCTGAAAATCGAAAGATCGGATGGCGACATCGATTTTCTCGTAACCCGCTCCTTTGCCGAACCCGCTTTTTTCCCATTCAATTTCCGTGGCAGGGAGATCCGTGTGGAAACGCCGCTTGAAATCATCTCCAAAAAAATCCATTTCCGCGGATCCCAGGTCACGGTACGCGACATTTTCGACATCGCGGCCTTTTCCACGATGAAAGACGCGCCAACCATCGCACGCCTGCCGGATATCGCAGAGTCCCTTCCCCGGGCGTTGCATCGGATCAAGCTGCTCCGGAAACGGTACGAGACGACGGTTCGGGAGGCCGTGAATCCGACCCCCGAAGGCGAGAAGCTTCTAACATCCGGATTCGATCGGGCCGTCGCCTTTTTGGAGGAGATTCTTTAGCGACACATCACCCTGTTAAAATCCGGACGTCCCCAAAATCTGCCGTATAATGTTCAGATAGTAAAAGATGGCGATGGTGTGGAAACGATGACGCCTCCGACCAGATCGGACCCTATCGGTCCGAACGGTATGCCGCCGGCGGAAGGTTGTCTTCTCCGCCGATCATGCATAGCCTTTGTTCAAGGACAAAGGAAACCCAAGATGGAACCATCGGAGCCCCAACATAACCGAGACCCGAAACCGGAGGAGACCGCCCCCGGGGACCCCGCACAGGGGATCGCCATCGCCGTCCTGCCCTTTGAAAACCTGTCCGGGGACGAGATCAACGATTACTTCGCCCAGGGATTCGTGGAGGAGCTGATGGCGGATCTCTCCCAGTTTCAAAGCCTCCAGGTCATCTCCTCCTATACGGCGAGAAAAATCCCCGCCAAAGACGGAGGGGACGCGCTTGAGGTATCCCGGGAATTGGGGATACGGTTTCTGTTGCGGGGGGCGCTGATTCGAAAAAAGGACCAGCTCCGGATCACGCCTCAGCTCATCGACGTCGACACCGGCGGGATCCTCTGGGCGGAGAAATTCGATGCGCCGACGGACGACATCTTCCAGATCCAGGAACGGATCGTCCGGCGGGCGGCGGGGGCGATCTCCATCCGGATCGACCGGGAACTGCTGGCCCGCTCGCGGAAGAAGCCGGAAACCCGCTTTGCGGCCTACGACTACTGGCTCCAGGGGATGGACCTGCTGCGCCGGGGCTCCACGGAGACGGATCGGCGGGCCAAAACGCTGTTCGAAAAGGCGCTGGAGATCGATCCCTACTACAGCCGGGCCTATACCGGGATCTCGCTGTCCTATTTCAACGACTGGAGCTGCCAGGTGCCCGAGCGATGGGACGAGATCGAAGACAACGCCTATCGATACGCCATGAAGGCGGTGGCGCTGGACGGCGCGGATCATGTCGCGCGGCTGGTGATCGGGCGGATCCTGATCTACCGGCGGGAGTACGATCTGGGGGAATCCCATATCGACAAAGCCCTGGCCCTCAACCCCAACGACGCCGACAACCTGGCGATCCTGGCCCACTACAAGGCCCTGCTGGGAAAGCCCGAGGAGGGGGAGGCGCTGTTCCAGCAGGCCCTGAAGCTCAATCCGTACCGGAACCTCTGGTATTTCACCTATGGCGCCGTACCGTACTTCGTCCGGCAAAACTATGAAACATGCATCGAAACCGCGTTGAAAGGGCCGCTGACCGAGGAGTGGTTCGACCTGCCGGCCTATGTCGCCGCCGCCTATGCGCATCTGGGGGATGCGGAAAACGCCGGGCGGTACCTGGACATCTTCATCCGGGAGTTTCAGGAAAAGATGACCGACGGCCGGCCGCCGTCCGCGGACGGGATCATCGACTGGATCCGGCTGGCCAATCCGTTCCGGTATGGGGTCCATTCGGATCTCTATGTGGATGGGTTGCGAAAGGCCGGGTTGGAGGAACGGTGCAAAGGATCCGCGTCGCCGCCGGCGTCTCGAAACAAGCCGGAGCAAATGCCGGAGACCGGGGGCAACGTGTTCCGTGAGGAGAACGACCTCTGGCGGATCGGGTTCGACGGTCGGTCGGACCGGATACCGGGGGTCAAGGGATTCCACGACATCGCCAGGCTGCTGGCCAGCCCGGGACGGGAGATCCATTGCACCGAGCTGATGGGGACGGCGACCTCTTTTGCCGATCCCGATGAAATGGTGGATGAAAAGGCCAAGAAGGCCTATGCGCGGCGCATCCAGGAGCTGAAAGGGGAGATTGCGGAAGCCGAGGAGAACAACGATCTGATTCGGTCCCAGAAGTTGAAGGCGGAACTCGATCAGTTGACGGATCACCTCTCCCGGGCGGTGGGGCTGTCCAACCGGAGCCGGAAACTCAATTCGGATGTGGAAAGGGCCCGGTCCGCGGTGACCTGGCGGATCCGGCACGCCATCAAGAAGATCGAGGCGGTCAATCCCTCCCTGGCCCGCCATCTGGACAATGCCATCGCCACCGGAACGTTCTGCGCCTACCAGCCGGAAAAACATGTGAGGTGGACATTGTAAGCCCAAGCCCGGCGTTCTCCTTCCATCGTGAGGCCGAACCTTACGCCCATGGGGTGAAAACGGAAACAACACCAACCCATGGAAAGGAGAACGATCATGAATACCCGGAAAAACAATCTTCAACAGTTGACGGATAGAACCTTCTTGACCGACGGCGGCCTGGAAACGGTCCTGGCCTTTC
The DNA here is from genome assembly GCA_964431545.1 of uncultured Desulfobacteraceae bacterium. Classification (GTDB taxonomy): domain Bacteria; phylum Desulfobacterota; class Desulfobacteria; order Desulfobacterales; family JAABSP01; genus CAYSLC01. The sequence goes on from CAYSLC010000306.1 coordinate 4,098, forward strand.
ACGAGGGATTCGACCTTCCGGAGTTCGCGGCCTTTACGCTCTTTGATCAGGAGAAGGGGTATCAAGCCCTGCGGGACTATTACCTGCCCTATATCCGGATCGCCAAGGAGAAGGGGACCGGCTTTATCCTTGAAAGCCCGACCTGGCGGGCCAGCAGGGCATGGGGGGAGAAACTCGGGTATGACGCCCACGATCTGGCGCGGATCAACAGAACCGCCATCTCCATGCTCAACGACCTGAAACGGGAGTTCGAGGGCGATGGGACGCCGATGGTCATCAGCGGCTGCATCGGTCCCCAGGGAGACGGCTACGATGCAGCCAATGCCCTCACGGTATCCGAGGCGAAAGCATACCACCAGGAGCAGATCGCGACCCTGGCCGAAACCGAGGCGGATCTGGTGTCCGCCTTCACGATGACCAATGTCGAAGAGGCGTTGGGCCTCGTCCTGGCGGCAAAATCGGTGAACATGCCGGTGGTGATCTCATTCACCACGGAAACGGACGGGAAGCTGCCGTCCGGCCGGCCGCTGAAGGAGGCCATCGAACAGGTGGACGCCGAGAGTGGGGAGTATCCGTTCCACTACATGATCAACTGCGCCCACCCCACCCATTTTCAGGGTGTGCTCGACAGCGGCGAGCCCTGGGCGAAACGGATTCGCGCCGTTCGGGCCAACGCCTCGAAGAAGTCGCACGCCGAGCTGGATGAGGCCGAGGAGCTGGATACCGGCGACGCCGTCGACCTGAGCAACTGGTACCGGAAACTGAAGGATCGCCTGCCGAACTTGAACGTCTTCGGCGGGTGCTGCGGAACCGACCACGGTCATATTCAGCAGATTGCGGCGGTGGTTCGGTGATAATGCGAACCGGCAGGCTTTATTGTTGCCAGATCAGCGGTCGCAAGTTACCGCATCTGTTATACCTGGAAAAAATACAGCGCGGGACGAGAGCCGCTTTCGGTAATCAATCTGCGCTGTTTTTATCTATCTTTCCAATAACCTGGATTTCTGTTCAGGTGCATTATCGCCATAATCCGGATATGGTCGTCAACGATTCGATAGAGGACGCCGTATGGAAATTTGTTTGTGAGGCAACGTCTTGTTTTGGGGTCGATTGCTGTCCAGGCAAGAGGGCTCGCAGATATTCGCTCAATCGTCGCATAAACCTATTCTGAAAATGTCAACCCCAAACCCGGCTGGCGCTCTTCATAGTACTCGATTGCCTCGTAGAACTCTTTTTCAGCTTCTTCATGGAAGCTATATTTCATCTCGAAAATCGTCTCTTTATCTTTTCAAAGACTTCTTCGCCGGGAATAAGTTTTGCGGTCCCGCTATCCAATTCTTGAGATCGACGTTCGACTTCTTC
>CAYSLC010000307.1:0-3416 GCA_964431545.1 uncultured Desulfobacteraceae bacterium
TGTCCATCCGGTCCATCTACATGGGATCGGTCAAGACCGAGGCCATCGCCCGGAACCAGCGGTTCGTGACGCCGGTTCCCCTGTCGGCCGTCCCCCGGCTCTTCAAGACCCGGATGCTGCCCCTCAACGTCGCCCTCATCCAGGCGTCGCCCCCGGATGATTTCGGGTGGATGAGCCTCGGGATTTCCGTGGACATCACCCTGGCGGCGGCCCAGTCGGCGGATCGGGTCATCGTCCAGGTCAACCCCCGTATGCCCCGGGTCCTGGGCCGGGGCTTCATCCACGTCGATCAGGCGGATGTGGTGGTGGAGCACGAAGAGGACCTGTTGACGGCCAGCTTTCCGCCGGAAACCGAACCGGCCCAGGGGATCGCCCGCCACGTGGCGCGGCTGGTGGAGGACGGGTCCACCATCCAGATCGGGCTGGGGACCACGCCCCAGGCCACCATGCTGGCCCTTTCGGAGAAAAACGACCTGGGCATCCACACCCGGTACCTGACGGACCACATGATGCACCTGGTGGCACGAGGCGTGATCACCAACCGGAAAAAGGGGTACAACGAGGGCAAAATGGTGGCCAGCAGCGCCATCGGTTCCAAGACGTTCTACGAATTCCTCGACGACAACCCGGCCATTGAATTTCACCCGTCCGATTACGTCAACGACCCCCGGGTGGTGTCGCGCCACCACCGGATGGTGGCCATCAACGTGGTCATGTCCATGGACCTCACCGGCCAGGCGGCGGCCGACGCCATGCCCCACAACCTCTTTTCCGGCGTGACCGGCATCCTCGATTTCATGCGGGGCGCGGCCTTTGCCGACGGCGGCAAATCGGTCTTGCTGCTGCCGTCGGTCTCGGCCGGGGGCGGCCAGAGCCGGATCGTGCCGATGCTCTCGGAGACGGCGGTGGCGGTCCCCCGGGGCGAGGTCCAGTACGTGGTGACCGAATACGGGGTGGTGAACCTCTTCGGCAAGAGCCTCCAGGAGCGGGCCCTGGCCATGATCAGCATCGCCCATCCCGATTTCCGTGAGGAATTGTTCGAGCGGGCCAAGGCCATGGGACTGCTGGGGCCGGAGCGGGTTCTCCGGGAGAGCATCCGGGGCGTCTACCCCCTGAAGCTGGAGGAAGTCCGGGAATTCGACGGGGTCTCCGTCGCCATCCGCCCGGCCAAGCCCACGGACGCGCGGATCATCCAGGAGCACTACTACGGCCTGGACCGGCGGGACCTGGTCTCCCGCTTTTTCCACGAGCGGCACCAGTTCCTCAACAAGGAGATGGAGGCGGTCTCCCAGGTGGACTATGTGAAAAACCTCGTGCTGGTGGCCATCACCGGGGAAATGGGGTTCGAGCGGGTGGTGGGCATCGGCGAGTCCTACCTGGAGACCGGATCGAACCTGGCGGAGGTGGCCTTTTCGGTCTCCGGCGGTTTCCAGAACAAGGGGATCGGCCGGGCCCTCATCGCCAAGATCGCCGAGGCGGCCCGGGAAAACGGCATTCCGGGGCTGGTGGCCTACACCACCCTGGAAAACCGCCACATGATCCGCCTGTTCCATTCCCTGCCCTTCGCCGTGGCCACGTCGTCGTCGGAGGGCATGCTGGTGCTCAAATGCCGCTTCGACAAGATGAAGGAAGAGACGGTTTTACCGTGAGATGAAACAAAGACGGGGGCAACCCGAGAAAGGAGACATTCCCATGAAAGGATCGAAAATTCTGCTGGTCGACGATGAAGTCCTGTTCACCGAAAACACCGCCAAGCTGCTCAAAAACCGCGGCTACCGGGTCACGGCGGTGAACAACGGCCAGAGCGCCATCGACGCTTTGGAAGAGGACAACTTCGACGTGATGGTGCTCGACCTGAAGATGCCGGGGATGGACGGCATCGAAACCCTCAAGGAGATGAAAAAGCTGGGCTTTTTCACCGAGGTCCTGATCCTCACCGGCCACGGCTCCATCGACACGGCCCTGGAGGCCATCAAACTGGGGGCTTACGACTACCTGACCAAACCCTGCGACGTGGAAGACCTGGTGGAAAAGATCGAGGGGGCCTGGAAAAAGAAGGACGCGGAAGAGAAAAAGGACACCGAGGAGAAGATCCAGAAGGTGGTGGAGTCGCCGTCGGCGGTGTTCGGTTTGTTTCCGAAGAAGGGGAAGAGGAAGGCGGGGTGAGGACTGTTTTTTTGGGAGGGGCGAGGCTGCTGCAAAAGAGGGTTTCGCCCCTCGATTTGACCGATTGATCAACGGGATGAGATGGGATTTGAGCTGCGCTATGGAAGGCTCAAGAGGTCTTTCATCAGGCTGAAGTGATGGTCCAAAGAAAAGATTTCACTGTGATGCTGCTTTGCATTTTGGGCGATAATCAGATCCGGTATGCCGACGCCATTCAAACCGTTTTTAAGGCATTTGTATTGAAAGTCGATGATTTGAGGCCAGTCGATGGATAGTTCCAGTTTCTGGATGTTCAGCAATAATCCGATCAATTTTCTCTGATTCCGGATTTTCAGGAAAGGGATCAGTTCCGCCAGAATCAGATCATTTGTCGCGACGAGATTCTCATCGATCAGAAAATCGAGCTTCTCGGAATGGCTGCCGTCCCTGAAATAGTCGATCCATACCGACGTATCGACTATGACCGACACCGGCGCCCTCTGATTTCATCCAAATCGATATCCAAATCGATCTTTCCCTTATAGTCCTTCAAGCCGGAAATTTTGGATTTTCTGATCAGATCTTCCAGCGCTGTAATAATGACCTTGGTTTTCGTATTGGTGCGGGTAACCTTCATCGCTTCGTTTAACAAATCTTCGGGTAGATCAAGGGTTGTTCTCATGCTCGCCCTCCTTCGAGTTTATGCATCAACTTATAATACAATGCATATTGTGTCAATCGGTATCGTTGCCTGCGTCGCCAATTCAGATCCCCGCATCCCCCCGAAACCCCTCCGCCTCGATCCCCGCATCCTTCATCAGCCGATGCAGATACTGCCGCTGGATCCCGGCGGTTTCGGCCGCCCGGCTGATGTTGCCGCCGCTGTTCTGGAGGAGGCGGCCGATGTACTGGCGGTGGAAGCGGCGGATGGCGTCGTCCTTGGCCTCCCGGAAGGGGAGGCTGTAAAGGTCGGATGAGACAGGGCCGGCGGGCGGGCCGCCGTCGCTGTCCAGCCACAGGTCCCGGACCTCCAGGGCGTCGGTGCGGCAGAAGATGACGCCGCGCTCGATGAGGTTTTCCAGCTCCCGGACGTTGCCCGGAAAGTCCTGGGCCAACAGGGCCTCCATGGCCGAGGGCGCGATCTCCCGGATCGGTTTGTCGTTGACGGCGGCGTACTTTCGCAAGAAATGGTAGGCGAGGCGGGGGATGTCCGATTTCCGCTCCCGGAGGGGCGGCAGGTGGAACCGGATGACGTTGAGGCGGTAGTAGAG
>CAYSLC010000307.1:3516-5441 GCA_964431545.1 uncultured Desulfobacteraceae bacterium
GCCCGCCGGCTCAGCCCGTGGACGGCCCGGGCCACCAGCTCCTTGCCGGTGCCGCTTTCGCCGGTGATGGTCACCGTGCCGTTGGTGGGGGCCACCTGGCGGATGCGTTCGAAGATCTCCTTCATCGCCGTGCTCGATCCCACCATGGCGTCCAGGTCCTGCCGGGATGCCAGGGCCCCGCGAAGCGCCCTGTTCTCCCGGACGATGGCCTGCCATTCCATGGCCTTGCCCACCGTCACCAGGATCCGCTCCCGGCGGAAGGGCTTGGTGATGTAGTCGAAGGCCCCCTTGCGGATCGCCTCCACGGCGGTCTCGATGGTGCCGTAGGCGGTCATGAGGATGACCGAGACATCGGGATCGATGGTCTTCAGCTCGTCCAGGAGCCGGATGCCGCCGAGCTTCGGCATCTTCAAGTCGGTGATCACCAGGTCGTGGGGCGATTCCCGGAAGTCCGAAAGGGCCTTTTCCGGGTCCATCCGGGTGGCCACGGCGTGGTCGGTCTCATCGGCGAGGATCCGCTCCAGGAGCTGGAGCATGTCGGCTTCGTCGTCGATAATGAGGATGCGTCCGGGCATGTCGGTCTTTCCTTTTCAGTCTTTCGTCAACAACCGCACCGTAAACCGCGCCCCGGCCCCCTCGCCCTCCCCCCGGTTGGCGGCTTTGATGGTCCCGCCGTGTTTCGTCACGATGCCGTAAGAGACGAAGAGTCCCAGTCCCGTGCCCTGGCCTTCGGGCTTGGTGGTGAAAAAGGGCTCGAAGATCCGGTCCAGGTGGGCTGGATCGATCCCGGTTCCGGTGTCCTCGACGACGATCACGGCCCGCCGGGCGTCGGGGTCGTGGCGGGTTTCGATCCGGAGCCGTCCGCCCTCGGGCATGGCCGCCGCCGCGTTGGTGATCAGGTTCAAAAGCACCTGCTGGAGCTGGCGGTGGTCGATGCGCACCGGCGGAATCGCCTCCCCCAGGACGGTCTCCAGTTCGATGTCGCTCATTTTGAGGGTGTGGCGCACCACCCGCAGGATCTCGGCCACGCATCCGTTGAGGGCGCAGGATTCGGCGGCGGCGGCCGGGGTCCGGGCGAAGCTCAGGAGGTTCTCCACCACCTCCTTGCACAGCAGCCCCTGGCGCTCGATGGTCTTCAGGTCCTCGTGGTCCCGGGACCCCTTCTCGGCCTTGCGCAGGAGGATGTCGCAAAACCCCAGGATGACCCCCAGCGGGTTGTTGATCTCGTGGGCCACGCCGGCGGCCAGGGTCCCCAGGGAGGCGAGTTTCTCGGCGTTGACGAGCTGCTTTTCCAGGTTCTTGGTCTCGGTGACGTCCCGGGCGATGACCAGCACCGCGCCGACGGCGCCGTCTTCGTTTCTGAGCGGCATGAGGCTGGCGTTGATCCAGAGCCGCTGGGCGCCCATGTCGATGTCGTATTCCCCGCGAATGCTCTTCCCGTGGCGAAAAATCCGGCGGACCCATTTGAGCTGCCGTTCCACGGCCTCCGGCGGAAAGAGGACCGACAGCGGTTGGCCGGCGAATTGTTCGACCGACCCGCCGAAAAAATGGGCCGTATAGCTGTTGAGGGTCAGGAGCCGGCCGTCGGCGTCCACGGTGAAGATGAAATCCTCGGCGCTCTCCACCAGGGAGCGGTATTTCTCCTCGGACCGTTTGAGGGCCCGGGTCCGCGCCTCCACCAGCCGGGCCAGGGTCGCCGACCACCGGAACTCGAAAAAGAGGACGGCCCCGGCCCCGGCGACCACCACGGCGATGACGAGGCCGAAGAGGATGAACCGGCGACGGGAGCCCTGATGCAGCACATCCTCGATTTCGGAAACGGGCGCCGCCACCGCCACCGACCAGAGCCGGGACCGGTCTTCGGAAAGGAAGATGGGCCGGTAGGCGATCATCTTCCGGATGGGGCCGGTGTAGCCCCGGTGCCA
>CAYSLC010000308.1:0-991 GCA_964431545.1 uncultured Desulfobacteraceae bacterium
CGGCACGCTGGCCGGCGGCATCGCCCACGATTTCAACAACATCCTCGGCATCATCCTCGGAAACGCCGACCTGGCCATGATCGACGTTCCCGAAAAGGGGCGGGCCCGGTCCAGTCTGGACAACATCCGCTCCGCATGCTTCCGGGCCAAGGAGGTGGTGCTCCAGCTTCTCAACTTCACCCGGAAGACGCACCAGGAGCGGATCCCCGTCACCCTGGGGCCGCTGGTGCGGGAATCGGTCAAACTCCTTCGGGCCTCCATCCCCACGCCCATCGCCATCCGGCAGCGGATCTCCAACGACCGGAGCACGGTCCTGGCCGATCCCACCCAGGTCCACCAGATTCTGATCAATCTGTGCTCCAACGCGGCCCATGCCATGGAGGAGCGCGCCGGGACCCTGGAGATCGGCCTGCAACCCCTGGTGCTCGAGGATGGGGCGGATCACCCCTTCGGGGACGTCCCGCCCGGAAAATACGTGGAATTGTCGGTCCGGGACACGGGACACGGGATCGGGCCCGACATCCTGCCCAACATCTTCGATCCCTATTTCACCACCAAGGGGGTCGGGGAGGGCGCCGGCATGGGGCTTTCGGTGGTCCACGGCATTGTGAAGCGGCACGGGGGAGCCATCGCCGTCCGGAGCGAGCCGGGGGCGGGGGCCGCCTTCCGGATCCTCTTCACGGTGGTGGAGCAGGCCGCCGCCCGCCCGGAGGAGCAGGTCGAATCCCATTCCGGGGGATCGGAGATGATCCTCTTCGTGGATGACGAGGCCTTTCTGGCCGACATCGGGGCCCAGCTCCTCCAGGGGATGGGATATCGGGTCCATGCCCGGACCGATCCGGAGGGACAGACGCTTCATGGCCGGCCTCCTCTCTTCCTGCGCAAGCAGGGAAACCGCCGCCCGGCGGCAGCCTCCAGCAGCAGGCACGCCAGGGCGGCCGCCCCAAACCAGGCGAACCGTTCCTCGTATTGCTTGACCATGCGGGAATCC
>CAYSLC010000308.1:1001-4206 GCA_964431545.1 uncultured Desulfobacteraceae bacterium
ATCCGGAGGATGCCCTCGAGTTTTTCCGGGAGAACCACCGGCGGATCGATCTGGTGATCACCGATATGTCCATGCCCCGGCTCTCGGGGGAAGAGCTGGCCCGGGAAATACTCCGGATCCGTCCGGACATGCCCGTCATCCTCTGCACGGGGTTTTCCAAACGGATGTCCGACGAACGGGCGGGGGCGCTGGGCATCCGGGCCTTTGTCATGAAGCCGTTCACCTATGAAGCCCTGACCGCCACCATCCGGCGGGTGATGGAAGAGGGCCGGGGGGAGAAAAATCCTTGAACTTCCGGTCCGCTTTCTCTACAAAGGGGTCTTTTCGGATCCGCTTTCCGATCCGCACCGCTTGACGGAGCCGCGTCTCCGGTAGAGGAAGTCATGAATCTGCCCGTCACCGCCACATCGAACAAAAAGAGGCAGCAGAAGGCCCCCGGCCATTGCCTCTCCTGCGGCGCGGCCCTGAGCCGGCGGCGGCGCCGGTACTGCTCCAACGACTGCCGGGGGCGGCTGCGGCGGAAACTCGATCAGCGGACCGGCCTCCTCCGGGCATTGAACGCCCGGTACGCCACCTTCTACTTCACCGATCGGGTGGTGGTGATGGATGTGCTCCCCCACGGGGCCCGGAAGATCTTCAGCTTCCTCTTCCCCCGGTCCTCCGCGGGCTCCCCGGCCGACGACTACAGCGCCATGGCCAACATCCTCGGCAACGTCTGGTGGGAGGAGCGGCGCCGGACCAACCGGCGGTACCTCGCCTCCCAGCGGGTCCTGGAGGTCGCCGGCAAACGGGGGGTGGCCGTGGACGAGGTCCGGCCACTGGAGCTGCGGAGCCCCTCGGTGAAAAAGAGCCTGCTGATCCACCTGAAGATCGGTCCCACGGATCTCGACCACCCCGACCGCCGGGAGGTGATCAAACGGGCCTACCGCCGGCAGGTGATGGCCAACCATCCGGACCGCGGCGGCACCGCCGACGCCTTCCGGAAGGTCCACCGGGCCTACGAGGATCTGATGGCCTGGGCGGAGCGCCCCAGTTTCACCCGCCAGCGGGGGTTTCCGGACAAATGGTTCTACGACGGCCACCGGAACGCCTGGGTCCAGCCGACCCCCCCGCCCGGATCCTGACCCCGTACCCAAAGGAACGATATCATGCCGGAGGATTCACCGGACGCCCCGCGTACGTACCTGGCCCTGAGCGCGGCGGCGGTATTCTGGGGCCTCTCCTTCGTGGGCACCAAGGTCGCCCTGGAGACCCTGCCCACCTTCACCGTGGTCTTCGGACGCTTCGGGCTGGCGTCCCTGCTCTTCCTCCTGCTCATGACCCGCCGGGGGTTTCCCCGGTTCACCGCCGGGGAACACGGCAAGCTCTTTCTCACCGCCCTGTTCGAACCGGGCCTCTATTTCATCTTCGAAACCGTGGGGCTCCAGTACACCACCGCCCCCAAAGCGGCTCTCATCATCGCCACCATCCCCCTGGCGGTGATGCTCTTCGCGGGCCTGATCCTGGGGGAGCGGCCCTCCCCGGGGAGCCTGGTCGGGATCTTCGTCTCCTTGGCGGGGATCGGGGTGCTCATCACGGGGGATCCGGATTTTTCATGGAACCTGAGCGGGCCGCTCTTCGGCGACCTCATGGTCATCGGCGCGGTGGTCACCGCGGCCCTGTACATCGTCCTGGCCCGGGATCTGGGGCGGAGCCACTCGGCGCTTTCCATCACCAGCCTCCAGATCCTCTACGGCGCCCTGTTCTACGCCCCGGCCTTCCTCTGGGAGCTGCCGGAGATCGCGTGGGGATCGGTCAGCGCCCGGTCCCTGGCCGCTCTGCTCTATCTGACCCTCTTCGCCACGGTCGCGGCGTTCCTCTGCTACAACCACGGACTCACGAAGGTATCGGCGTCCCGGGCCTCGGTCTTCATCAACTGCATCCCGGTGGTCACGGCGGTGGGGGCGTGGCTGATTTTAGGGGAGACGCTGACGCCGGTTCAGATGGGCGGCGGCGCCCTGGTGCTTCTGGCGGTGTTCGTGGCCAATCTTCCCGGCCTCGGCGCCAAGGAGCGGGGGATCGAACGGACGGTGACGGGGGAGGAGAGTCAGGGTTTTGTTTCCAGCTCCACTTTGTGATAGAGATCCTTCATGGATAACGCATACCGGATCGATTCAACGCTGACCGTACCGTCCAATCCGGTCACGGCGTCGTACAGCCAGCGATGATCCTCCTGTCTGAAAAACCGCTCCAGAATCGGCTCTTCCTGGGAGACGAGCAGGTATTCTCGAAGGGAGGGGATCTTTCGGTAGAACCCGAATTTCTTGCCGCGGTCGAAGGACTCGGTGCCGGGGGACAACACCTCGATGATCAGGATGGGGTTCCTGACCACGTCGGTCCTGTTTTCGTAAAAATCGATATCGCCACAGACCACCATCACATCCGGATAGACGAATGCGCTCGCGGCGGCGATATCCAGTTTCATGTTCCCGTCAAAAACGAAACAGTCTCTGTCATCGACGGCCTCGCTGAGCCTCCGGATGAGATTGACACAAATGGCGCTGTGGTTCCGGCTGCCGCCGGCCATGGAAAAGATCTCGCCGCCATAATACTCGCACCGATGGTCGGCGCCTTCCTCGATGTCGAGGTATTCTTCCCTTGAGTAACCCGTCTTCCTTGCCAGCGGATCGCTCATCATGGATTTTCCATGGGATGTGCCCGCTGCTTTGCTCGTTTTTGGATCATCAAGGTCTTTTCTCGATGTTTTTCTGAAACTCGGCCACGCTACCGGTTTCGGCGACCGCATTTTTGATCCGATATAGCTGTTCGATGTCCTCGATCCGCCGGATTTGTTCCATCAAGGTGAGGCCCTTGTCGCCGAAGCGCAAAGAGAGCCCCAGTTCGATGGCCTCATACAGGCCTTGCTGGAGGCCCTCGCGCCGTCCCTCCTCCGCCAATATCTGTCGCAGTCCCATCAACCCCTCCTTTTGCGGATCCGATGAGAGGTACTCCCTCTGGTACTGAATCAACTCATCCTCGGTCAGATCCGCGTACATATCGATATAATCGACATATTTTTTCTGCTTTTCAACATCTTTTTCCAATTCCACCAGCCCCTCGCATGCCCGGGCGTAAATCTCCACCCGCTGGCTCTTCTCATGGGCCATGTTCGGTAAGTTGAGACGGGCCACGATATTTCGGCTGTTCATGTGGATTTCGGCACGGG
>CAYSLC010000308.1:4306-5373 GCA_964431545.1 uncultured Desulfobacteraceae bacterium
CAGGGCCACCACCTTCTTGACGAAGGCCAGGCCGATGCCGGTGCCCCGGGTGGTCCGCACCAAGGGGTCGTCCACCCGGAAGAAGTCGTCGAAGACCCGCTTGAGGGCGTGGCGGGGGATCCCCGGCCCGGTGTCCGAAAGGCTGACGCGGATCCACCGGCCCTCCTCCGCCACCCGGAGGGTGATCCGTTTTTCCGGCGATTTCTTGCCGAACTTCATGCTGTTCTCCATGAGGTTGATGAGCACCTGGATCATCACCTCGGGGTCGTAGAGGAAGGGCCGGTCCACCCGGTGGTCGGTCTCCAAGGCGAACCCCTCCTTGCGCAGCTTCTCCGACATGATCCCCGCCACCGCCGAGACCACCTCGGAGAAATCCCCCTCCTTCCGGGAGAGCCGGAACTGCTTTTTCTCCAGCTTGGAGAACTCCAGTACGTTGTTGATGAGCCGCGACAGCCGGGCGGTCTCGGCATCGAGGATCCGGTAGTACTCCCGTTCCCGGTCGGGGGAGGGGGCGATCCCCTGTTCCAGCATCTCGATGTACATCCGGATGTTGGTCAGGGGGGTCTTGAGTTCGTGGGTCACCGAGGAGACGAACCGGGACCGCCGCCGGGAGTGGTCCAGGACCACCCGGGCGCTCTGGTGAATGGAAAAAAACCCCAGAAGGATCACCAGGACGAGGCCGGCGATCATGACGGTGAGGGTCCGCCGGCCCGCCACCGGGGGGACGGTCTCGCAGACCAGGGTCGCCTTGAGGAAGGAGAAGGGCCGGGGGAAGGTCCGGTCCACCACGAACCGGGGGGATCCGATGGGGGTCCCGGCCGTGACGGCGGCGGCCGGGCGGTCCCTGTCGGCGACCACGAGGCGCAGGCCGGTGAACCGGCTCATGGGCTGTCCCGAGAAGTGGCGGGCGGCGAGATGGTCGAGGAAGCCCTCGGAATCGAGGAGGAACCCCTGGCGGTAGATCCGGTTGCCCAGGAGGATCCGCCGGAAGATGAAGATCCGCTCGTCGGTGATGAAGACCGACTGGAGGGGATCGACCTCCGCCTGGAGGGTGGGACCCTGGACAG
>CAYSLC010000309.1:0-5334 GCA_964431545.1 uncultured Desulfobacteraceae bacterium
GCCGGGGGACTTCAGCCCCCTGGAAGGGGTCCGGAAAGCGGCGACCGGCTTCTCCCGCGACCGCCTTCTCCTTGACGGCGGTCCCCCATCCATGGATAATGGGACCCACGCGGCCGAATTCGACATTCCGGCGGCGCAGTCAAACCGCAAAAGAACGGAATGGAGCAGTGCCCGAGAAACCCTGTACCCGTTGCGAAATTCTGCCCGAAGCGCTTCCGGAAAGCGAAAAGCTCCACATCTCTCCCCCCATCGAACCGACGCGCGGCGCCGTGGTATCCGCGGGCGGCGGAATGGCGGTGGCCGAGGGACCGAGGCACGGACTACCTCCAGGGGTTCCTCTTCGCCCGTCCGGGGCTGCCGCCGCCGGTGCCGGTCTGTCCCTGAGCGCTCGCGGAGGAAGCCGTATGACATAAGGACGGTCATCGATCAGAAAGCAGAGCGATCATCGATCAGAAAACAGAGGAGGGAGGCATGTTCAATAGAAGAACTTTCGGAGACATGAGAAGGGCGGGGATGAGCGTCGGGGTCTCCCGATCGAAACTGGCGGCGGCCATGCTGGAAATCCTTCTGGAGCTTCCCATGGGCACCAAAAAGCTCAAGGAGACGGTCGTCGCCCACATGGGTCTGATCGGCCAGATGTCGGCCACCCGGGACATCAACGAAGCCTGGAACACGGCAAAGAAAAAGGCGGTCAAAGAGGCCCCCGAGAAGTTCCTCCTGAACCAGCGGGGGGTGCTCCTCTGGAACGACGGATCGACGAGGGTGCCGGACCGGAACATCTCGTCGGCCAACTTCAAGAGGCTCAATGAGCTGGCGACCGCCGAAAACTGTACCGTGAACCAGCTCGTTTCAAAGCTGATCAAGGCTTATCAAAAGGAAAAACCGTGATCCGCCGTTTATCGCGGTTGCGCCGGAGAATGGCTTCCGACCCGCCGGATCATTGGAGCCCCTCGTTCAGTTCGTCGAGGGTATAGCGCCGTTCGGGATCGTAGATGCCCGCCGAGAGGGTGTACACCTTTCCGTCCGTCCCCCGGACAGCGATGGTGAAGGTGATCTTCCGTTCCGGCTTCCCGTTGACGGGGTTTTCGTACTGGTAGGCCACCCACCTCCCCTGGGGCGTGGCCGCCTCGCAGACCATCTTCACGGGGTGGTCGCCCCCGGGTCCGGGCAGGTCCATGAGCCCCTCCATGCCGATGGTCTCCTTGGCGTAGGAGGTGGCCACCACCTCGGCGCGGCCCCCTTGGCACGTGATGACGAACACGTAGCACGCGCCCTTTCCCAACTGAAACTCCCCCTCGGGGTCGCCGATGGCCGGTTTCCAATCGGAAAACGGCAGGTTCCGGATCACCGTGGCCGCGTTGGTGACCAATTCATAGACCCGGTCGGGTTCGATGGGGCTTTGGGCCCTCGCCATGGATCCCAGGGACGCCGCGACCACCACCGCAAGGGCCGCCGTTATCATGCCTCGCATTGCCATCCAGTCCTCCACTCATTGCGTTGATCAGATCGGTCGAGACGCATCCGAATCTTCGTCGTCCGGATGCTCCGGCCCGGCAAGGAGGCGTCGGGTCCTCCGGTTCCGGCTGCCGCCGACCGCCTTCTCCGGTTCGGGCCGGCCCGGTCCCTTCCCTTTGGATGTCCTCTTGCCGGACCTTCGTTTTCCACCCTCCACCAGCTTGACGAGACCGCCCACGTAGGCCCGCATCCGCCGGGCCTGTTCGCCGATCTCCACGGAGACGTTCGCCGAGGCCTCGGCCCCGGCGGTGTTCCGCTGGGTGACCTGGTCCATTTCGCCCACGGCCCGGTTGATCTGCTCGATCCCCTGGGCCAGTTCCTCGGAGGCCGCCGCGATTTCGTTGAGCAGCTCCCCCACCTTGGACGACCGGTTCGTAACCTCCGCAAAGGCGTCGTTTGTCCGCTGGACCTGCTCCAGGCCCGTTTGAACCTTCCGGCCGGTCTCCTCGATGAGGGCGGCGGTCTCCTTGGCCGCCGCCGTGGTCTTCAGGGCCAGATTACGGACCTCTTCCGCCACCACCGCGAAGCCGGCACCCACCTCCCCGGCCCTGGCCGCCTCCACGGCGGCGTTGAGGGCCAGGAGATTGGTCTGGAAGGCGATGCCGTCGATGGTGGCGATGATGTCGGAGGTTTTGCCGCTCGCCCGCGACATGGCGTTCATGGCCTCCATGGCCGTCGCCATGGATTCCGTGGCGGCCGCGATGGCGTGATTGGTCTGTCGCATGTGTTCGTCCGCCTTTTTGACGCTTTCGGCGTTCCCGTGGGTCATGGCGGACATCTGCTCCAGTGAGGAGGAGGTTTCCTGGATGGCGGCCGCCTGCTGGGAGGCTCCCTGGGCCAGGGAATGGCTGCTCCTTTCGAGTTCCCCGGAGGATGCCTCCAAGTTGTCGGCGTTCTCCGTGAGCCCCCTTGAGATTCGCTGAACGGGCGAGATGACGGAGCGGACCACGAGGAGCACCGCCCCGGCGATGGTCACGAGGACGGCGAAGGAGATGCCGATGGTCAGGGACCGGACCCCGCGGATCGAGGAGAGGATGTCGCTGGTGGCGGCCGATACGGCGATGGTCCACCCCGTATGGGGCAGCCGCTCCAGGGCGGCCATCTTCTGGACACCTTTATACTGATAGGTGAGGATCCCCCTTTGCCGGGCCAACATCCGGCGGCCGAAGTCGAACTCCGCGATGTTCCGTATCAGCACCTCCGCCGGGTCTGGATGGGATATGACCGTGCCCTTTTCGTCGTACATGAAGGCGTACCCGCTCTCTCCCACCTTGATGGAAGAGACCGTATCCCCGTAGATGTTCGTCAAATCCACGGTGGCCGCCAGGGCGCCGACGATGCCCTTCTCGTCCCGGATCGGGTAGGAGATGGTGAGGCAGGGGGCACCGGTGTCTGGGCTCCGGTGGACGGGGGAGATGTACTCGTCGCCCCCGAGGGGGACGCTCACGTGCGGGGCCTCCTTCAGGGATTCGCCGTTTCGGGGTTCGGGGCGGGAGGAGCAGACGACGTGGCCCCGGGCGTCCACCGCGTCGATCGATTCGTAGAAGCCGTATTTGGCCGAGAGTTTGGCCAGCTGCACATCGGCCTCCCGCCGTTTGGCCCGTGCGAAAAAGGTGTCCTGGACCGAGACGATGAACAGGTCGTTGACGCACAGCGTTTCCACATCCAGGCGGGTCCGGCGGATCCACTCGTCGATCTCGCGACCCGTGGTGCGGGCGCTCCGGATGATCCTTTCCTGGGTGGCGGTTTCAAGGGCCTTCCGGGCGCTCAGATAGGAGGCCCCCGCGGACATCCCCAGGCCCACAAGCAGCAGGGCCAGAACGGGTAGAAGGATTTTGAACCGGAGACTCATTTTGAAAGCGGTCATCCCCACCTCGCCGTAGTCGAAGAATCGTTTCCGAAAAAGGGTCGAACGTCTAAAAAAGAGCAGGAATGTCGAAAACCGCGGTGGCAAATCCAAAAAGCCGCTAATCGGTATCAGATCCTTGCGTCGATGTCAAACAATATTGTAAACTGGTGCGGTATGTGGTTGTGCTCAAAAACGCTTGACCTGACGGCCGATGGTCTGTAAATTTCTAAAAGCATTTACAATCTTTGGGGTGACATCGAATGGATATACGCGGACAAGGAAATTTCCAAGATCATTATCGAGTGCAAAAAGCCCAAGCGCAAGGACGGCATCAAACAGCTCAAAAGCCCCATGTATGCCGAGGGAGCGCCGGTGGCTGTCAGGTCCAACGGCGCCGACAGCACCATCCTCTATCGCCCTCAACCCAATCAGTTCGACAACACCCTTTGCGATATCCCAACCGCTAAGAGACGTGTGGAGCAACTTATTTAGGAGGCGGCTTCTGAAGGGTGTCAGTGAGGAGGAAAGAAAACCGTAATGCCAAGGCCCCGCCCAACCCCTATTTATCGCCTCTTGCATATCGATAACCTCGAGGTGATCCTGGACTGCGGCGGGATGCATGCGCCCAACCACCCCCCTGAATACGAATGCGACTATCGGGCGATTCACAACGTGGATATTCAAAAAATCCGCCGGCAACGCTCTATTCCATGCGGGCCGGGCGGTACGGTTCATGATTATGTGGGCTTTTATTTCGGACCAAGATCTCCCATGCTGCTTCAACTGCACACGGGCAGGGTGGAAAATTACGATGAAGGCCAGGAACCTTTAATTTATGCCGTTTCGACGATCGAGACCATCGCTCAGGCCGAACTTGGCTTCGTCTTTTCCGACGGTCACGGCATCGCCGCTTTCACGCATTGGTTCGACAACCTCAAAGATCTGGATAAGGTCGATTGGCATATGGCTTATACCGATTACTGGGCGGACACCGTGGATGACATGGACCGCCAGCGTCGAAAGCAGGCCGAATTTCTGGTGCATCGGTTCTGCCCGTGGTACGTAGTCAAGGGGATCGGCGTGTTGAATGATGCCGTCAAGGAAAGGGTCGAACGCATCTTGGTCCGAAAAAGCATTTCAATGCCGGTGAAAGTGCGCCGAGAGTGGTATTATTCACCGAGAAGGTAAGAGAAAATGATCGAACCAACCCAAGGAAATATTCTCAAAGATGATGCGGAAGCCCTGGTCAACACGGTCAACTGCGTCGGGGTAATGGGCAAGGGGATCGCCTTGCAGTTCAAGAAAGCCTTTCCCGAAAATTTCAAGGCATACGAAGCCGCCTGCCGGCGGGAAGAGGTTAAACCCGGCCGCATGTTCGTGTTTGAAACCAGCCAGATGTTCAATCCGCGTTTTATCATCAACTTTCCCACGAAGCGACACTGGCGCGGCAAAAGCCGCTATGAAGATATCGAAAGCGGCCTGGAGGCCCTGGTGCGGGAAGTGCGGCAACGACAAATCCGATCCATCGCCGTTCCCCCTTTGGGTTCCGGATTGGGCGGATTGCAGTGGAGCCGGGTCAAGGGCATGATCGAAGCGGCGTTTGCGGACATGCCGGATGTTCGGGTGAAGCTTTACAAACCCAAAGGCAGCCCGGATGCCAAGGACATGCCGGTGGGCGCCCCCAAACCGAAGATGACGCCGGCCCGGGCCCTGCTCATCAAGCTCATGAAGCAGTATACGCGATTTGCATACCGTTTAACACTGCTGGAAATACAGAAACTCGCCTATTTTCTGCAGGAATCGGGGATGGAGCTGAAACTCCGGTATGTTAAGCACTTCTATGGGCCTTATGCCCATAACCTCAACAAGGTGCTGGAAATTCTCGAAGGTCACCATATCCGGGGATACGGAGATACCCAAAAACCGGATGTGGAAATCCACTTGCTTCCGGATGCCGATAAAGAAGCCGA
>CAYSLC010000310.1:0-5325 GCA_964431545.1 uncultured Desulfobacteraceae bacterium
TCCAACGCGGCATCCGAATCATACTCTTCCAGGGCGTCGGCGATGGCCTGGATCTCCGGAGCCGGTCCCACCATCCCTTTCAACGCCATGAGTCCGGCCCTCGCCCCGGCCACGTCCACTTCGAGCAGCTCCGCCAGTTCATCCAGCCGCCGTCCCACCTCATTCCGGTCGATTTGACCTCCCGGGGCCCCGCTCTCCACTGGCGGGTCTTCCACCGCCGCCGCGGAAAGAGGTCGGATGGCGTCCAGCACCGCCCGCAGATGCGTTTCCGCCTCATCGAGCAGGGGGCGTACTTTGATCAGGTCGGATTTCTTCAGGGCGAACTCCACCGCCTCCATGGCGCGGTAGAGGTCATCGGCGCCGATGTTCCCGGCCACCCCTTTGACGGTGTGCGCCAGCTTCGCGGCCGTCTCCGGGTCGCAGTTTTCCAGGGCCGTCCGGATCTCTTCCACGGCGTTCCGGTTGTTGCGGAAAAACTTGATCAGAATCTTGCGATAGACATCCGGATTGCCGCCGACCCGCTCCAGGCCCGCCGGGATGTCGATCCCGGCCAGTGACGTCGGCAGGGCCCCTTCCGTTCCTTCCCCGCCGCTCCGGTCCGCCTCCCCGGGCAGGTCCCGCCGGCCCGGCGGGATCCAGCGTACCAGGGCCTTGAACAATTCTCGGGGGTTGACCGGCTTGGTCACATAATCGTTCATCCCGGCCGCCAGGCATCTCTCCCGCTCTCCCGCCAGGGCATGGGCCGTCATGGCGATGACGGGGAGATCCCCCAGTTTCCGGATTTCCGCGGTGGCCGTGTAGCCGTCCATCTCCGGCATCTGGATGTCCATCAGCACGGCGTCATAGGGCCGGGAGCCGGCGGCCCCATCGCCGGCCGACCTCTGCCGGATCATTTCCACCGCCTCCCGCCCGTTGGGGGCCGATTCGACGAAAAACCGCTCCGCGGCCAACAGCTCCTCGGCCACCTGCCGGTTGATCTCATTGTCCTCCGCCAGCAGGATAGCGGCGCCCCGGATGTCGTCGAGCCCCGGAATCTCCCGCCCGGCGTGCGGGTCGGCCTCGAAATTCCGGGCCACCTCCTTTCCGAAGGCCCGGAGAATGGCGTCGAACAGCAGGGACGGGTTGACCGGCTTGGTCAAAAACCCCTCCAGGCCGATGCGCCGCGCCGCTTCCCGGTTTTCATCGATGCTGTAGGCCGTCACCATCAAAATGCCCGGAATCCGGCCCAGCTTCGGATGCAACTTGATCTGTTCGGCCGCATCCAGCCCATTCATGCCGGGCATCTTCCAGTCCATCAGAATCAGATCGAACGCCTCGTCCTGTGTCGCCGCTTCCAGGATGTCGATGGCTTCCCGGCCGGAGCCGGCCGCCACCGCGGTGAATGAAAAGGATTCCAGCATCCCGCACAGGATCTCCCGGGCCGTGGGGTTGTCATCCACCACCAGCACACGCATCTCTTTCAACTCATCGGGCAGAGCGTACGACTTCCGTTCGAGCGTCTCCCCCAGGCCGAAACGGGCCGTGAAGGTGAAGGCGCTCCCCTGGTTCGGGACGCTCTCCACGTCGATGCGCCCGTCCATCAGGTTCACCAGATGCTTGCAGATGGCCAGCCCGAGGCCCGTGCCGCCGAACCGGCGGGTGATGGAGCCGTCCGCCTGGGTGAAGGGCTTGAAGAGCCGGCCCATCTGTTCCGGGCTCATGCCGATGCCGGTGTCCGCGACCCGGCATTTGAGGCGAACCACGCCGGGGTCGGCCGCATCCAAAGTGTGTTCCACCCGGATGATGACCTGCCCGGATTCCGTGAACTTCACGGCGTTGTTGGCCAGGTTGGTGAGGACCTGCCCCAGGCGGAAGGGATCGCCCACCAGATTTCGGGGGACCTCCGGGCCGATGTCCAGCAGCAGCTCCAGCCCCTTCTCTTCCGTCTTGACGCTCAGCACGGTGATGAGGTTTTCGATGACGTCATCGAGATTGAATTCGACCGACTCCATGGAGATCTTCCCGGCCTCGATCTTCGAAAAGTCGAGGATGTCGTCGATGACGCCCAGGAGCGTGGCCCCGGCCGCATGGATCTTCTTGAAATAATCCCGCAGTTTGGGCGGCATCTCCTGGCGCAGGGCCAGGTCCGACAGGCCGATGACGCCGTTCATGGGGGTGCGGATCTCATGGCTCATGGCGGCCAGGAAGTCGCTCTTGGCCTGGTTGGCCGATTCGGCGGCCACCTTGGCCCGCTGCAAGTCCGCCTCGACCTTCCGCCGCGCCGAAATTTCCGCTTCAAGGTTCCGGGTGCGCTCGGCCACCCGCTCCTCCAGGTGTTCGATCGATTCCCGGAGTTGCCCGGTCATCTTGTTGAAGGCCCGGGCCATGAACCCGATTTCATCTTCGGTGACGACTTCGGCCCGCTGGCTCAGGTCGCCGCCGGCCACCTTGATGGCGGTCTCGGCCACGGACCGCACCGGCTTGGTGATCCGCCGGGCCAGCAGATAGACCCCGGCGCCCATCATCAGCGCGATGAAGGCGCCGATGAGGATCACCATCCCCGCCAGGCGGTTCGCCAATGCAAAGGCCTCGTTTTTGCCCATCTCCGCGGCCAGGGCCACGTCATGTTCGTTCAGCCAGCGGTAGACGCCCACCACGGGCGCTCCGGCGTAGTTGCGGAAGAGACCGGACGCATTCTCCCCCTCCAGGGCCGTCTTGATCCCCCCCGGCATCCGGCCCGGCGCGTCCCCCTTTTCGGAGGCCGGTGGGCCCCCATGCCGGGTATCGGTGATCAGGGCGCCGTGCTGATCCACCAGGTAGGTTTCCCCGGTTCGGCCGAGTCCGGCCCGCTCCTTGAACAGGCGGTTCATGTGAAGCAGGTTCAGGTGCGACGCCAGCACGCCGATGCGGCGGCCGTTGCGGTCGAACAGGGGCGTGGCGATGGTGATGGTGAGTTTTCCGGAAACCGGGGAGACATAGGCGTTCTGCACATAGGTCATGGACCGGCCCCGGGTGAAATAGGGAAGTTCCGCGCACGACAGGCCCTCGTTGCTCTTTTCGGTGGAGAACATGATCCCGCCCCGGGTGTCGAGCACGAAGAGTTCCTCCGTGTTGTAGGTCCGGGACGCCACGAAGGACAGGTATTCGGACAATATCCGATAGGCGGCCCGGTATTCGGACGCGGATGGCGCATGTCGGCCCAGGATGCCGGCCTGGGCCCGCACCTCCGGCAGCCAGGCGAGGAAGGTGATCTCCGCGCGCTGATCTTCGATCCATCGGTTGAGGGCATCCGTCTTGAAGGCGGCAATGGCTTCGAGGCGTTCGAAGACCGAATTTTTGAGGGCCTCGGTGGCCTGAACGTAGACCAGGTATCCGGTCAGCCCCACGCCGATCAGCGACAGGAAGAGAAAATAGAGAACCAGCCGCGCCATCAGGCTTTTCTTGAGAAACCTCATGGTGGAATTCCTTTTGCCGCGGTCAAGGCCCTTGTCAATATTGTTTCAAGGCGCGAAAATCGAAGGCCGCGGCCGGCGTGGTGACATCCACGTCGAAATCGAAATGTTTTTCGGCCAGCCGTTTCAGCGTGCCGTCCGCGTGGAGCTGGTCGATGATCTCCGTCACCTTTTCCACCAGCGGAATCGGGTCGCCGCGCTGCTTCTTGTCCACGGCCGGGGCGATATAGGTGTAAAACAGGGGGGCGCCGAGGGGCTTGACGGGAACGCCCTCCGCGAGGGCCGTGCTTCCCAGGAAGATGTCCGCCAGCACGGCGTCGATTTTCACCCCGTCGCCGGCGGCCAGTTCCCTGAAGAGATCGTTCAGGTTGTTGGGATCATAGGCGATGATTTCCGGGTTTTTCACTCGGTATTCGAGGTCCTGGCCCGGCAGGGTCAGGGTCCCTTCCAGGTAATACTCGAAGATGCAGCCGGCGCAGGTGCCGACCCTTTTTCCGGACAAATCCCCGGGACGGCGGTAGGTGGCGTTGTCCTTATGGATGTAGAGGATGGACGGTTCGGCGATGTAGGGCCGGGCGTAATACAGGGCCTCCATTCGTTCCACGGTGATGGAGACGGAGGCGAAGGCGATGTCCCATCGGTCCGCCCATCTTCCGCCGATCACTTCATACCAGGCCGGGGTGGCGAAACAGGGCTCGACCCCGAGTTTTTCGGCGACGATCCGCGCCACGTCGATGTCATACCCGTGGAATTCATCCAGCGTATACTCGTTTGAGAAGCACCGCGTATCGGACGACCGGGCCGCCCCTCTTTTCAATTGTGAGCGGGGTTCGGAATCCGGGTGGGTGGCCACGATGATCTTGCCCCGTTTCAGGATCTCCGCAAGTTTGTCCTTGCCCGCGGCGTCCGCGTCCCCCGCCGGATGGATGACCATGGACAGCCACAGCGCAGCCGCCAGTCCCGTG
Source organism: uncultured Desulfobacteraceae bacterium (assembly GCA_964431545.1). Lineage (GTDB taxonomy): Bacteria > Desulfobacterota > Desulfobacteria > Desulfobacterales > JAABSP01 > CAYSLC01. Next base: position 4,397 of record CAYSLC010000310.1, read on the forward strand.
ATGGATGCCTTCCCCATAACCGCCTCCCGAACGTCAATGTTTCGGTACGACCCGGTGAACCCGTTTTGCCTACAACGTCGCGCCGTTCACCTGATTTCGCCCGTTTTTCTTGGATTGAAAGAGCATGCCGTCCGCCGTGTCGATGAAATACTCCAGGGAGATGGCCGGCGTCGGGGCGCGTACCGTGGCGATGCCGAGACTCATGGTGACATGGGGCGCGGTTTCGGAATGGTCATGGGGAATGTTCAGGCCGGCGACCGCTCCTCTCAGCCTTTCCGCCATGTGTCGGGCCCCTTCCGGGTCGCTTTCCGCCAGAATGACGGCGAACTCTTCGCCCCCGTACCGTCCGATGAAATCGCCGGGCCGCTGAAGCGTGTTTTTCAGGGCCTCGGCCACCTTTTTCAGACAGTCATCTCCTCGGGCATGTCCGTAATTGTCGTTGAACAGCTTGAAATGGTCGATGTCGAGCATGATCAGGGAGAGCGGTGTCCCGGTCCGCCCCATGCGCCGCCATTCGAGGTCGAGGATTTCATCGAATTTCCGTCGGTTGGGAATATGGGTCAGCCCGTCGATGGCGGCGAGGGTCTCCAGCATGTCGCTCTTCTTTTTCAGGCTCAGATGGGTGTTGACCCTCGCCTTCACCACGATCGGCTGGAAGGGCTTGCTGATGAAATCCACCGCGCCGATGCTGAAGGCCTTGACTTCGTCCAGGGCCTCGGACAGGGCCGTGATGAAGATGACCGGAATGTTCCGGGTCGCCTCGCCTTCCTTCAGTCTCCGGCAGACTTCGTATCCGTCCATGTTCGGCATGATGATATCGAGCAAAATCAAATCCGGCGGGTTTTTGGCCGCCATTTTCAGGCATTTTTCACCGTCCCGGGCCGCGGCCACCATGTAGTCGTCCTTGAACAGAGAGACCAGGATGTCGA
>CAYSLC010000311.1:0-2742 GCA_964431545.1 uncultured Desulfobacteraceae bacterium
ACGATCTCCCCGGAGGGGAGGGGGTGGGTCTTCTTTTCTGACTTATAAAAAGGTTGCGGCTGCATTTCGGAGGCAATCTCGCCGGTTTTATGGGCTTGAGACGCGGCCCGGACCCCCCGAAGCGTGGTCAGATAACCGGGATGCCAGCGGAACCAATACTTGTTGTGGGCGCCATACAGATGACGCCGCAAGGGCGTGGTCCGCTCCACCTCGATCCACCCGTCGGTTTCCAGGGCCTTGAGGATGTTCCGGACTTGCCGCTCCTTGACGCCCAATCTGGACGCCAGGGTCTTCTGGGCCGGATAGCACAGCCCGTCTTTAAATGCGTACTCGTTGAGCAAGATTAACATCCGCTTTTGGGTCCGCGTGAGTTCGTCGCCAATGTCCCGGATGCACTCCAGGTACTGGCCGGCGAAGAGTTGATAGGGAATGAAGAGTTGACCGGTTTTCACTTGTTTTTCCTCCTGGTTTGCGCCGCCCGGCACCATTGACAGACCCAAATTATAAAATCTATCCCCATGGCCCGCTGTGTCCCTGTATTTTTGCAGCGCCGCAGCTTGCTGCAGCCGAAACAGTAGGTTTTTTTGTAGCTTTCCATCAAACAACCCCCTCCACCGGATTTCCAAACTTGATATACCGGTCCCAAAATAACAGCGGGATGGTCCCGGTCGGCCCGTTGCGCTGCTTGGCCAGGATGACCTCCGCCTTGCCCCGGTTGGGGTTGTGTTCGTCTTTGTTGTAAACCTCGTCCCGGTAGATGAACAGGACGAGATCCGCGTCTTGTTCCAGGGCGCCCGACTCCCGCAGGTCGGACAGCTTGGGCCGCTTGTCGTTTCTGTCCTCCAGTTTCCGGTTTAGCTGGCTCAGGGCCACCACCGGCACCTTCAGTTCCATGGCCATGGCCTTTAGGGACCGGCTGATGTCGCCGATTTCCAGGTCCCGGCGCTCATATTTAGCCGTAGCCGATCCCATGAGCTGGAGATAGTCCACCACTATGCCCTTAATGTTCTGATCCCGGGCCAGCCGCCGCGCCCGGGCTCGCATCTCGATGGGGGTCAACCCCGGCGTGTCGTCAATCCAGATGGGCCACGTTTCCACCCGATCATGGGCGCGGTTGATCCGCTCCCAATCCTCCCGGTTGATGTATCCGGTCCGGAGATGGTTCGCCGGCACGGTGGCTTCGCTGGCCAGATTCCGAGCCATGAGGCTTTCTCCGGACATCTCCAGGGAGAAAAACGCCCAGGGGACCCCTGTCCGGGCCGAATTGGCGGCGATCTGCCAGGCCAGGGCCGATTTGCCCATGGACGGGCGGGCCGCCAGGATGATCAGATCCGACGCCTGGAGGCCGGCGGTCATGTCGTCGATGCCGGAAAACCCCGTAGCCAATCCCGTGATTTTAGATGCCCGCTTGGACCGATCCTCCAGGACATCGACAAACCGGTCCATGAGGACCCCGATGCGCTCGATGCGGCTTTTCTGGCGGCCGTGGATCGATAAGATTTTCTCTTCCGCCGCCGACAGGAGCGCACCGGCGTCCGTGGCGGTCCACGCTTGGTTAGCGATCTCCTGTCCGGCGGCCAGGGTCTGGCGGATGATGCTTTTTTCCCGCACGGCCTTGGCGTTGTGGACCATGTCCACGGCCATGGGGTATTCATCTATCATGGCGGCCACGTAGGCCGCGCTCACCTGATCCAGGGTCCGGTCTTTTTCGAGCTGGCCCACCAGGGAGGGCAGGTCCACCGGGACCCCGGCGTCCACCATCCGCAGGAGCGCGGCCCAGATGTGTTGATGTTTCGGGGCCGAAAAATCCGTGGGGCCGATCATATCCGCCGCGTCGGCGATGGCCCCCTGATCCAGCAGGGCGCGGATGATGACGGCTTTTTCGGATTCGATGGATTTCGGGAGTTGTTTTTCAGCCAACAAAAACCTCCTGTCAAATTCGGTCGAACGCGCAGGGAAATTCGCTCAGATATTCCTCAAGCGGCATGATTTCCATAAACATGTCGTATTGCCGATATATGCTGTCATGCACCCTCTTAAGCACGTCGCCCAGGCCCATTTTAATCATCGCCGTGCGCCAGGCCCGGGGGTGGGTCCGCCGCATGATGGACAGATGATTGTCGGGATATTTAATATCCATCCCGCACCACATACAGCCGTTGCGTTTGTGGCTGATCCACCGGCCGTCAGCATTGGTGTATCCCATGTCATAGAGCGACGCATAGGGCACGTTGAACCGGCGGATATAGGCCCATATATCGTCATCCGTCCATATAGCCAAAGGGTGGGCCTTCCAAATCTTTTGGGATTTGGGATAATAGAGTTCCCCGTATTCCAAAAAATTGAACATCCGCCGCCGGCTTTCACTAGCCAGTATCCCCAAAAAAACGCCGTCCGCCCCAAGGCGCTTTTGCACCCGAATGGACGGCCGTTCCTTCAAAAACGTGCAACATGCCGACGATATATCCTCGACTTCCGCTTGCACTTTGTAGTTGCCTTTCAGTTCGCCGCGGGCCTCCAGATCCGCGAAAAACTTCCGACGGCTGTCCTTATGGGCCACGCCGCCGACGCCAAACGATTTACCCATGATCGGCCAACCGTAATTTTTGACGCACCACCAAAAGCTTACATCCGGGACGGCCTCATGAAAGTTGAGATCCCAGTCCACCGCCAGACGCCGGGAGAATTTCACGCATTCGGGAAACTCAATGGTCGTATTGCCGTAGATCACCGCCACATCCG
>CAYSLC010000311.1:2842-5313 GCA_964431545.1 uncultured Desulfobacteraceae bacterium
GCCCGTTTCGGCCAGAAACCGCTGGCCCTTCCCACCACCGCCCGGCCCCCGTTGAGGACGTGGGCCGGGCGGTCCCGGCGTTCGTTGAGCATCTTCAGGACCATGTCCCAGGTGATGCCCTTTTTACACTTTTCGATTTCGGGATGCCCCACCACCATGGCCAGCGTTTCGCACCGCTGGACCTCCTCGTGCGTCAGGGTCTCCCGCCAGTGGCCCGCCGCGTAACGTGGGCAATCCTCGCAGATGAGCCGCTGGTTTTCGATGGCGGCGGCCGTCAGGCACCCGTCGTAATTAACGCAATCCGGCCGGCGTTTTGTTTCATACACCGGCCCAGCATATTGGTTTCCAGACATCCGCCCCCATCCTTTCTTCGGTCCCGATCCTTAGCCGCACGCAGCCCCGATCCATGTCCATGTCCCGGGTGACCGGGAGAAAAATGCGCCCGCAGGGGGTCCCGTCCCCACGGCGACGGACCGGGGATCCAATCGGCAAATTGTTTAGCCGGTCCGTCCTCCGTTGCGGGCGCAATCCATAAACGCGATCCCTATCCTACAGAAAAATTATGCAATCAATGAACCACCCCCTTTCCAAATGCCGCCATGGCCCAGGCATAGCCCGCGGCCACGAGTACGGCCGCCTTGATCAGTTCCACCGTGAGCCTTCTTAAGATCCGGTCGAAGTTCCCGCTGTGATCGTCAAAATCTTTAAAACGGTTCATGGTCGTATTCCTCCCGGATCATCCGTTTAATAAAATCGGCCTGTCGGTCGGTCATGCAAATGGACCAACACGCGATCAGTCCGCGGGTTTGCAGGTTGCGCTTTTGGATGGGTTCATATCTGAGGATATCAAAAATATGGATTAGAAACATTTGACCGCCTCCCATATCCGCCGCCAGATGGATTTCACCGCCAGACGGTATCCGGTTTTGATGTCCCCCTCCAGGCCCCGGTATTGGACCGGTTCCAGTTTCATGTCCTTCCGGATTTCGAAATGGAAATGGGGCCGGCCGTTTTCCACGGTTGTGGACTGGATGATGAGCGCCCCGCCCCGGATCACCCCCACGTCCAGGGATCGGTAGTGTTCTGTTTCGGAAATGGACATTCTGAAAATGGGGATAAAGAAATTTTCCGGTGGGCCGTGGACCTTGCCAGTTGGGTTCTTGGCCGTCCATTCCTCCAGGGACCGGATCATGACCCGCCGGCCGTGCGGCGGGTTTGCGGCGTCGTCGGCGGCGGCGGTGTAGATGTATTGGTTTTGGATGTTGCCGTTGGCGACCATTACAGGGCCTCCAATCCGTTTTGAGTTCTGACGATGTTCACAAATTCCCGCTGATCGTCATCCAGCCGCCCCCAGGCCGTTGCTTCGGTGTTGTAGGGCGGCGGGGAGAGATGGGCTTGTCCCAGGGCCAGGTGCACCGCGCACTGCTCCGATGTGCTCCCCAGGCCCCGGTTCGCCGGGTTGGCCAGGAGTTCGGACAGGCGGCGGGTTTGGGGGTTTCTTCGGAAGAAGAGGGTTTCGTGGGTGGTTTGCATGGTGGAGCCTCCCTTTTTACGTTTGTAAACACCTGAAAACATACGTTGCCTTGAAATTACTCCAAACTGGCGGCATACTCGGTCATGACGGCGGACACGAGTTCCGACATGCTTTTGAAGCGGCCGTCTTTGACATGTTGCTCCAGGCGCTCTTTGACATCATGGGCCACCCGAAAGGCAATGATCCCCGGCCGCCCTTCCCGGCTTTCCCCTTCGCTGATGATCTGCTTTCGCACATAGGCGTTGATGATGTTCATTCCCGCACCCCCGACATGATTTTCAGCACCCGCACCGCGTCCCGAAGCTCCACCCGCTCTTCCGGCATGACCGCCCGAACGTCCAGACGGACCGGAACGCCGAACAGGTTGATTTTTTCCTCCAGGTTGTAGCAGGACGGCGGAAACAGCGTCGGGGACCCGTCGGGCCTGAGCTGCTGGATGCAGATCATCCCGCTTTCCGCCTCGACCCCGTCCGCCGTGATCCGGTGTTCCTCATCCGCGAACGCCGCCCCGGCCGCCAGAACCACCGCCGCCCCGATCACCGCGGCCGCCTTCAACTGTCGATCTCCAGGACGTAGTCGCTTTTGTGGATGGTCAGCCGGTCGAAGTGGCGAAGGAACCGAATAGCCATGGCCGCCGTTTGGACCGCCTCCCGGCGCATCGCATCCAAGCGCCCGCTGTGATAATTGAAGTTCTGGGCCGCCTGCACCAACTCCCCCGCTTCTTCGACCACGATCCCCGCCGCGTGGATGGGATCTTGCGGCCACCAGGGAAACTTCCGCACGGCCTGATCGATCTCGTTTTCCACTTCCGTCAAAATGATGTTGTACTCGCCCCAATCGATGTCTTGTCCGACTTCCGACCGGATTACCGCCTCTTCACAACTCGCCATGATTCCCCCTTTTCCAATAAAAAAGAGCCCAGCCCTATGCCGCGCTC
>CAYSLC010000312.1:0-5295 GCA_964431545.1 uncultured Desulfobacteraceae bacterium
CGACCCCTTGAACCACAAAAACCGGGAACTCGATCCGGTCAAAATGATGGGCGTCATGTGCAACGCCGATCTCGTCAGGCCGCATCAACCCCTTGTTACGCCCCCCTTCGACCATACAGCACGCCGGCTGCGAGGGGACGGGACCTTCGCGTCCGCCACCGAGCCGGATGAGATCGGGTTTCTATACCGCCCGATGGTGACCCAGATCTCCCGGTGGGATCGCCTCAAGGGGTTCCTGCCCCTCATGAAGGGCTTCGCCAAAATGAAGCGACGTGCCGTGGAGCGGAGCGATGACCAGTGGCCCTCTGAACGGCACAAGCGGCGGATGGCCATCGTTCGACTGGCGCTCGGCGGTCCCGATCCGGGGGCGATCCAGGACGACCCCGAAGGGATCGAGGTCATCGAGGAACTCAAGGCAGTCTACTGCTCCCTTCCGGAGGAGGTCCAAAACGACATCGCCATCCTGGCCCTGCCCATGGAGTCCCGGAAGGAGAACGCCCTCATGGTCAATGTTCTCCAGCGGGTCTCTTCCGTGGTGTTCCAAAACTCCATCCAGGAGGGGTTCGGATTGACGGTGACCGAGGCGATGTGGAAACGGCGGCCGGTGCTCGCCTCCAACGCCGGCGGCATCCTGGAGCAGATCGAGGACGGAACCGACGGCTGCATCAACCCCCATCCCGAAGACGAGGACGAGATCGCCGAAAAGCTGGAGTGGCTTCTTCGGGAGATGGCGGAACGGGAGCGCTTCGGAAAGAACGCCCAGCGGAAGGTCTACGACAAGTTTCTCGTCTTCAACCAGGTGGCGCAATGGGTCCGAAATATGGGGGAGGTGGTCCGCGAGGCGGCTCAAAGGGGCTGACCGGTTCCGTATGGGGGACGGCCCCTACGGCGCCATCCGGACCAGTGACCGGGCCAGGCCCCGCAACCTTCTCAGCCGGATGAACCAACCCAGCCGGGCGAAGTCCCGCTTGACCCGGGCCACCTCTTTGTGGACGGCCGTCGTATCCGTCTGGCAGAAGGATACGATGCACTTCTCCGGGCGAGCCGTCTCCGGGAAGATGCACGGGCCCCGCCCCCCTTCCAGGAATACGCAGTCCCCCGGGAAGAGAGGGTCCTCGTTCTCCAGGCATCGGGCCATTCGTTCGGCCGTGCTTCCTCCGCCGGCGAGGATGAAGATCAGGTCTTCCAGTCCGATGAGGTTTCCCACGTACACGTTCCGGCAGCAGAGGCCCTCGCAGGTCTTCATGCAGGCCTCCAGAAGGGGGCGGGCCTTCCGGTTGAGCCGCCCTTCGTCCCGTTGAATCTCTTTGCAGAGGCCGTCGAGGTGCTTCAGGTCCTCTTCCGGGAGCTGTTTTAGGATACTGACGGCCCGTTGCAGTTGGTACTTGAGCGCCATGGCCAGATCTCACGGGCGGTCAACGGGTCATTTCTTCGCGTCCGGCGAGGGATAGGTGGTCAGCTCCAGGACGCAGCCGAGTTTCGGGCGCTTTCGGGTGCCCCCCGTGATCTTGGAGACGACCGCCGAGGTCAGGGTCTCCTCCTGGTTCAACCAGCGGACCACGTCCGCCGCCACCTTGTCGTTGAGCCGGCCGAAGCAGTCGGGCATGGAGATCTCCCGCCCCTTGCCCCGCCGGACCAGGTAGACGATGTCCTTTTTGTTCGCGTCGCCGCTGTCCCAGATGAGGCGGATCCGCTCCCCCTCCTTGAGCTTTTTGAGCGCATCCTGCCGTTCGCTGCCATCGGGGTTGGTATATTCGCAGCCCACGGCGGCGGTGTTGAATCGATTGATGAAGTCGCCGTCCTTCCGCTTGCAGACGATCTCCTTCAACGGCACCTTTTCGGTCTTGGCCTTGTTGAGCAGTGTGCGTTCCAGCGCTTCGAGAATTCCCATGGTCCTCTTTGTCTGTTTTTTTATTCCCGCTTGATTCCGGCACTCTCATGGAAGGCTATAGTGGAGCATCGGCCGGCTGTCAAGGGGCTGTGCCGGAGAGGGAGTCGCTTCGGCCCTGAAAACAATCGGGCGGGCCGGGAAGAGATCCCCGGCCCGCCCGAAATTTCTTTCACGTTTGGCCTTCGGTCTATGCCGCCTTGGACAGCCGAACGGCGCAGACCTTGTACTCCGGAATCCCCGAGACCGGGTCGAGGGCCGCGTTGGTCAGTTTGTTGGCCGCGGCTTCGGCGAAGTGGAAGGGGATGAAGACCGTCCCCTCCACCGCCTTGCGGGAGACCCGGACCCGGGCCTGGATGGCGCCCCGGCGGGACTCCACCGTCACCGTCTCCCCGTCGGCGATGCCGTAGCGGTCCGCGTCCGAGGGGGTGATCTCCACGAAGCTCCCCGGGGACCGGTCGTTGAGCCCCTCGGTCTTCCGGGTCATGGTTCCCGTATGGTACTGGTAGAGGACCCGGCCGGTGGTCAGGTACATGGGGAACTCGTCATCGGCTTGCTCCGCCGGCGGGATGTAGTCGATGGCGTGGAAGTTGCCCCGGCCGCAGGGGAACTGGGCCGTGTGGAGGATGGGGGTGCCCGGATGCTCCGGCGTGGGGCAGGGCCAGTGGAGCCCCTCGTCCTCGATCCGCTCGTAGGAGAGGCCGCCGTAGGAGGGCGTCACTTTACAGATCTCGGAGAAGATCGCCTCGGCGTCCGCGTATGTCATGTCGTACCCCATGCGCCGGGCGACCGCGCAGGTGATCCGCCAGTCGTCCCATGCCTCGCCGGGGGGCGATACCGCCTTGCGGACCCGCTGGACCCGCCGCTCGGTGTTGGTGAAGGTCCCCTCCTTCTCGGCAAAGCAGGCCGAGGGGAGGACCACATCGGCCAGTTGGGCGGTCTCCGTGAGGAAGATGTCCTGGACCACCAGGAAGTCGAGATTCCTGATGCTCTTTTCGGCGTGGTTGAGGTCCGGATCGGAGACCAGGGGGTTCTCGCCGATGATGTAAAGCGCCTTCAGCTCGCCGCTGTGGGCCTTGGGGATCATGTCCGTCACCTTGAGGCCCACCTTGTCCGACATGCCGGTGACGCCCCAGGCCGCCTCCATCTTCTTGACGGCGTCCGGGTTGGTCACGGGCTGGTACCCGGTGAAGACGTTGGGCAGGCCGCCCATGTCGCAGGCCCCCTGGACGTTGTTCTGCCCCCGCAGCGGGTTGACCCCGCCGCCGGGGACCCCCATATTGCCGCAGAGCATGGCCAGGTTCGCCAGGGATTTCACGTTGTCGGTGCCGGAGATGTGCTGGGTGATCCCCATGCAGTAGAGGATGGCGGCGCGTTCGGCCCCGGCATACATCCGGGCCACGTCGATGATGTTCTGGGCCGGGATGCCGGTGATCTCCTCCACCCGCTCCGGAGTGAACCCCTCCACCATCTTGGCAAGCTCCTCGAACCCCTGGGTCCGTTCGTCGACGAACGTCTTGTCATAGAGGTCCTCCTTGATGATCACGTGCATCAATCCGTTGATCCAGGCCACATCGGTCCCCAGGTTCTGGCGGAGGAACTGGTGGGCGAATCCGGCGATGGGGATCCGCCGGGGGTCCACCACGACCAGCTTGGTCCCCTTGAACTTGACCGCCCGTTTGACAAAGGAGGAGATCACCGGATGGTTCTCGGTGGTGTTCGAACCCGTGATGAGGATCACGTCGGCGTCTTCGACGTCGGCGATGGTGTTCGTCATGGCGCCACTTCCGAACGCCGCGGCCAGACCGGCCACGGTGGAGCTGTGTCAGAGACGGGCGCAATGGTCCACGCTGTTGGTCTTGAGCACCGCCCGGGTGAACTTCTGGGCGATGTAGTTCTCCTCGTTGGTGATCCGGGCCGAGGTGAGCACGCCGAAGGCGTCGGGTCCATGGTCTTTCAAAATCCGGCCGAAGTTTTCGGCCACCTTGTCGAGGGCCTCCTCCCAGGACGCCTCCCGAAGCGCGCCGTTCTCCTTGATCAGCGGGCGGGTCAGCCGCTCGGGCGAGGCGATGAAGTTGAACCCGAACCGGCCCTTGACGCAGAGGCTGCCGTGGTTGGGCGCGGCCTCCTCCACGCCGGTGACCTTGACCACCCGGTCGTCCTTGACGTGGAGGTAAAGCTGGCACCCCACGCCGCAGTAGGAGCAGGTGGTCCGGACCTTTTCCGTCTCCCAGGGCCGCACCTGGTACCGGACATCCTTCTCCACCAGGGCCCCCACGGGGCAGGCCTGGACGCACTCGCCGCAGAAGACGCAGTCGGAGTCCTTGAGGGGACGGTCCCCGGCGGCGATCACCTTGGTGCTCGCCCCCCGGTAGCCGAAGCTGATGGCGTTGTTGACCTGGACGTCGTTGCACGCCTGGATGCATCGGCCGCACTTGATGCACCGGGAGAAATCCCGGACGATGAAGGGGTTGACGGTCTCCATGGGGTAGGGGACCTCGGTGCGGGTGAACTGCTCGCCGGAGACCTGGTACCGGTAGGCGAGGTCCTGGAGCCGGCAGTCGCCCCAGACCGGGCAGAGTTCGGGGCTGCTGTCCGCCTCGTGGACGTCGAGCTGGAACTCGGTCCAGTCCCGGTCGTCGGAGCCGCGAACCGCGCAGTTGTGGTTGCCGGAGGACAGCAGCAGCTTCAACAGCAGCTTCCTCGATTCCACCACCTTGGGGGATTCGGTGTGAACCACCATGTTGTTTCCCGCCGGCGCGGCGCAGGAGGCCACAAGATTTCTGGCCCCCTCCACCTCCACGACGCACATGCGGCACTCCCCCGTGGGGCTCGCCCCCTTGAGGTAGCAGAGGGTGGGGATATCGATGTTGTTTCGGTGGGCCACCTCCAGGATGGTCTCTCCAGGCGTGAAGGCCAATGTGTGCCCGTTGATGGTGATGCGGTTCTCTGCGTCCATGGTTATCTCTTCTCCTTCGTTGAAGCTTCTTTGACGGATCCCATAAAAGGGGATCATCGAGAGATTTCGATCCCCTGTTTTTTAAAGAAATCGCGCAGATTTGTCAATCCGGGAATTTTCCGGAGAGCGTCCGGCCTGCGGACCCACAAGAGGTCGTAGAAGAAGACACCCACGGCGGCGCCGGCAAAATCGGCCGCCACATCGGCCAGGCGGGCGCTGCGGCAGGGGACGAAATACTGGTGGACTTCGTCGCTGATCCCGTAAAGCGTAGTCAGGATGACGGCGGCCGCCAGGGTTCGCCACCCCCCGGAGGAGGCCCCGGCCCGGTTGAGCAGTCGATAAAAGAGGATCCCCAGGGGGGCGTAGAGGAGAAAATGGACCAGCTTGTCCATCTGGGCCAGGGGTTCCCCGCTGTCCGCCGGCGTCGGTCCCGAGGAGAGGAGGAAAA
>CAYSLC010000313.1:0-5245 GCA_964431545.1 uncultured Desulfobacteraceae bacterium
ATCGGCCTGGGAGATTGTCAGAAAAATTTGGGACGAGCGCTGAAGGGCGAGACACTGAAAAAATGGACAGGTGATTTGAAAACGGGGCTTTTGAACGATCGTATCCGAACGCGTGGTCCTACATTGCTACCCGCTTTCGACGGTTTTATTCCCGCGCTCTTCCGACCGTCACGCTCTCACCGCCGATGCCCCAGTTATCGGTATCGACTTCATCGATCACGACGACGGTGGTCTGGGGATTTTTGCCAAGCACATTCCGAAGCAATTCCGTGGCCCCTTTGATCAACGCGGCTTTCTGTTCGGGTGTCACGCCTTCCTTGGTGATTTTGATATTGACGTACGGCATGGGAACTCCCTTTTCGTGATTCCGTATGATCCCGGGATCGGTCATCGTCGAACCCGCCGCGGTGCGGCGGCGCCTTTTTCGAAAGCATGGTCCGCCGCGCCGGCGGAAAGCAGACAGCCGCAAACCAGGTGGGAAAGCGGCGACCCGGGACGGGCTACTCCACGGACGAGGGCAGAAGCACCTGAAACGACGATCCCGAGCCGGGGCTGCTGCTCACTTTGATGGCGCCCCGGTACTGCCGGACGATGCCCAGCACCGCCGACAGGCCGAGCCCTCGCCCCAGGAGCTTGGTGGTGAAGAACGGGTCGAAGATCTTCGACCGGGTGGCCGGATCCATGCCGCACCCCGTATCGGCCACGGTGAAATGGACATATTGGCCCTCGGGGAGATCCTCCTCCAGAAACGGCTCGTCGAGGAACCGCCGGTCCGCGTGGACCACCCCGGTGCGGATGGTGATATCGCCGTTGTCGTCGCCGATGGCTTCCACGGCGTTGGTGACCAGGCTGACGATGACCTGGCGGATCCGGTCGTTGTCCACGGTCACCGGCGGCAGGTTCTCCTCCAACTCGCACCGGAGGATGACGCTCTTGGAGATGGAGATCTCCAGCATGGGCATCATCTCCTGAACCAGGCCCGACAGGGCCACCGGTCCCGGCTTGGCGGCGAACTTCCCCCGGTAGACCAGGATCTGTTTGATGATCTCCCGGGCCCGCATGCCGGCCTTGAGCACCTCGCCGACGGAGAACTGGACGGGCGAGTCGGGGGGGAGATCCATCTGGGCCATCTCGGCGTGGCCCAGGATCACCGACAGGAGGTTGTTGAAGTTGTGGGCCACGGCGCCGGCCATGATGCCCAGGCTCTCCATCTTCTGAATGTACTGGATGTGGGCGGCCATCTCCCGTTCCCGGGCCTCCATCCGCTTGCGCCGGGTGATGTCGTGGACCATCACGCAGATGGCCTGCCGGCCGCCGTACCGGATCACGGTGCCGTTGACCTCCACATCCACCAGGGAGCCGTCCCGGGTCCGGTAACGGCGTTCCCCCACGGCATGTCGGTTCCTGCGGATCACCTCCCGGATGTTCCCGTCGATCCCGGTCCGGTCATCGTCCACGATATCGTAGAGGGATATTTCACGGATCTCCGGCTCGGTGTATCCGAGCATCTTCAGGAAAGCCGGATTGGCCTCCAGAAGCTTCCGGGTCTCGATGTCGAACAGGAAGATCCCCTCGATGGCCTGGACCACCACCGCGTGGTACCGGGCCTCGCTCTCCCGGAGCCGCCGCTCCATGCCGTGGCGGTAGAGGGCCATCTCCACGGTGGCCCGAAGCTCCTTGTCCCGGACCGGCTTGACCAGGTAGCCGTGGGGTTCGGTGACCTTGGCCTGATCCAGGAGACTCTCGTCCGAATAGGCGGTGAGATAGATCACCGGAGTGTCCCCCCGCTCCCGGATCTGGGCCGCGGCCTCCACCCCGTCGATCTCCCCGGCCAGGTGGACGTCCATGAGGATCAGATCCGGGGGACGGGCGGCCGCCATGGCCACCGCCTCCTCTCCGGAGGGCGCCGCTTCGGTGGTGAACCCCCAGCTCCGCAGCGTATCCTCGAGCCGGGCCGCGATGATCCCGTCGTCCTCCACGACCAGCACATGTCTTTCAGCCATCTTCTCCTCCCGCAATCGTCATGGCGGCCTCCGCCGGGGACCCCGTCCCCGCCCCGGACCCGGGGTCATGGGGGATGGTGAGTTCGAACCAGACCCCTTTTCTGCCGTTCATCCGCACGTCCCCCCTCAATTGCCGCGCCAGGATGTTGACCAGCCGAAGCCCCAGGCTCTTGGTCCGGCGCCAGTCGAGATCCTTGGGCAGTCCGGGGCCGTCGTCCCGCACCACGAGCCGGCAGCCGGTGTCGTCCGCTTTCAAGGTGACGGAGACCTTCACGGGGCCGGGTGACGGCCCCTTCCCCTCCGGCCGGGCGTATTTGATGGCGTTGGTGAGAAGCTCGGTGACGATCAACCCGCAGGGGATCGCCCTGTCCACGGTCATGGGGAGGGGATCGACGTCCAGGTCCAGGACGACCCCGCCCGCGTCGAAGAGGTGGAGCATATCGCCGGCGAGCTTTTCGAGGTAGACGGCCATATTGATCTCGGACAGGTTTTGGGCCGCATAGAGGTCCTCGTGGACCAGGGCGATGGCCCGGATCCGCTCCCGGAGTTCGGCGAAGGAGCGCCGGACCGGGTCGGACCGGTTCCGGTCCCGCTGCATGTCGATGAGGGAGATGATGACGTTGAGGTTGTTCTTCACCCGGTGGTGGATCTCCCGCAGCAGGATCTCCTTTTCCGCCACCGACCGGCGCAGGTCGTTCTCCATCCGCTTGGCCGAGGTGATCTCCTGGGCCACCTCCACCGCCCCTTCGATCCCACCCCCCTCGCCGTATACCGGATACGCCTGCTGTCGCCAATGGCGGCCGGCGCCGTCCTCCCGCTCCGCCTGCCGGGGCCTTCCCGAAGTGAAAGAGTGGAGGACCGGGCAGGACGGGCACGGCTCGGCCCGCCCGTGGAACACATCGTGACATTTCCGCCCGGCCATCGTTTTCGGATCCAGGCCGGTGGCCTCCTGGGCGGCCCGGTTGGCCCAGTTGATGGTGAGGTCCCTCCCCAGAAAGAGGACGATGTCGGAGATGGTCCCCAGGATCAGGGCCTTCTCCCGCTCGGAGCGCCGCAGGGCCTGCTCCGTCGCCGCCCGGCGCTCCACGATCCACCGCAGGCGGCGATTGGCCCGGTCGAGGTCTTCGGTGCGGGCCGCCACCCGTTGCTCCAGATCCCGGCGGTGGGCCTCGACCTGGGCCTCGGCGGCCTTTCTCCGGGAGATGTCCTCGTGGACCCCGAGCCAGACGTCCCCTGTATGCGGCAGGGCCACGGTGGAGACCCTGGCGTGGCACCAGAGGGGGGAGCCGTCCTTGCGCCGGTTGAGGATCTCCCCATCCCAGGAGCCCGACGCCGTGAGGGCGGCGGTGATCTCCCGATACACCGCCAGGGGGTCCCGCCGCCCGTCGTCGGCGTTCAGAATGCTCGGACGATGGCCGATCAGCCCGCCGGGGCCGTAGCCGAACATCCGTTCCATGGCGGGGTTGGCGTAGATGATGGCGCCGTCGGCGATCCGGACCGCCAGTACACCGGCGGCCAGGTGGTCGAGGATCTTCATCTGAACGGCGGAGTCGAGTGGAACGAGATTCTGGGTCATCTTCTTTTCAGCGTCTCCGGTGCTGGTGATCGTTCATTCTCCGTGTCCCGGGGGAAACGTCACCCTAAACCGCGTCCCCGGCATCTTGTCAAGGAAAATCTCACCCCGGAGCCGGCGGACCAGTGGTTCTCGATGAGGGTCCGCGGGAGGGTCTCGGCGGCGGTCCGGCGATCGATCTCCGTCCGGAGAATCTCCACCAGGGCCTCCTTGGTCCGGAGGCCTTCGATCTCCCGGCGGAGCGCATCGATCTCGGTTCGCGGGAGCGCCTCCGTATCCCGGCGGGATTCCATCATTTGGACCCCGTCGACCGCTCGGCGTCGGCGCCGCTTTGCCGGAAGGGCGCCCGGGGGGCCGGCCGTGGAAATGTGACCGAGACCGACAGCCCCCCGTCATCGACCTGTTCCACCGATCCGTGGAGCTGGCGGGCCAGGATGGAGACCAGCCGGAACCCCAGGGTGGCGCCTTGCCCGCCTGCCGGCTGCCCGGCGATCCCCACGCCGTTGTCGGCCACCTCCAGGACGAACCGGTTACCGGCCTCGCGGAAACCGACCCGGATCCGGCACGCCTCCGCACCCGCCGCCCGGCTCGGGGGGAAGGCATACTTGAAGGCGTTGGAGAGGAGTTCCGTGATGATCAGCCCGCAGGGAAGGGCCACCTCGATGGTCTCCCGGATCTCGCACAGGTCGAGGTCGAGGCGGAGGCGGTTCGGGCCGTAGATCACGGTCAGGTCCTCGATGATCCTTCTGAAATAGGCGTTCAGGTCGATGGCCGCCAGGCTGTCGGACCGGTAGAGGTCCTCATGGACATAGGCCATGGTCATCACCCGTTCCCGGAAGCCCTTCAGGGTCCGGATCATCCCCTCGTCGGCGAGGGAGTCCACCTGCATGTCGATAAGGGAGGTGATCACCGTGAGGTTGTTCTTGACCCGGTGGTGGATCTCCCGCAGCAGGACCTCCTTCTCCCGGAGGGCCGCCTCGATCCCGGCCTGGGCCCGTTTGATCTCGGTGATGTCCCGGATGGTGGTGAGCAGCCGCCGACCGCCGTCCATCTCCAGCAGATCGACGTTGAGGAGCGCAGGATACGCCTCGCCGTCCTTGCGCCGGAGGGTCACCTCCCAGTCCCGGACCCGGCCGCGCCGTTGGAGCCGCTCCAGCAGGACCGTCCGCTCGTTCGGATCGACATAGGTTTCGCTCACGTTGATCCGCCGGAAGTCGTCCGGGCCGTACCCCGTGATGGCCATGGCGCTCCGGTTCGTCTCGATGATCCGGCCGTCGAGATCCGCGATGCCGATGCCCACCGGCACCTCCTCGAAGAGGGTCCGGTACTTCTGCTCGGACAGCTCCAGGGCCCGCTTCATCTCCTCCACGTCGGTGAGGTCGACCATCACGCCGACGATGCCGGCCACCTCCCCGTGGGAATCGTCGAAGGTCGCCTTGTAGAAGATCACCTCCCGGAGGCCGGCGTCGGCGAACCGGACGGTGGACTGGTACCGCTGGACCCCCCGGGTAGCGAGCAGTTCCAGGTCCCGGCGCCGGTACCCCATGGCCAGCTGGAGGGGGGCGATCTCGAAGACCGTCTTGCCCCGGATCTCCTCCTTTCCGACCCCGAGTTCCCGCTCGAAGGCCCGGATGCACCCCAGATACCGCCCCTTTGCGTCCTTGTAGAA
>CAYSLC010000314.1:0-5224 GCA_964431545.1 uncultured Desulfobacteraceae bacterium
CCAGGATGATGAAGCCGAGCATGGTGACGATGTCGAAGGACTGCTGGGCGATGAAGGCGTCCACCAGCCGCAGTCCGATGAACCCGCCGGCCCCGGCCAGGGGCACCGAGAACATGATGATGAAAGGATAAAAAAAGTTCTCGAACAGGGCCGACATCAGCAGATAGACGATCACCGCGGCCATCACCAGGTTGATGCCGATCGCCTTCATGGCCTGGGTCAGCTTGTCGGCGTTGCCGCCCACCGTGACCCGGACCCCCGCAAGCTGTCCGCCCGCCGCAAGATCCGCCACCACGTCCCCCTGGATGATCTCCATGGCCTCCTGGAGCGGCAGATCCACCGAGGGCGTCACCTCCAGGGTGATGTTCCGCTTCCGCTCCAGATGGTCGATCTGCATCATCCCCTGGTCGTAGTCGAGGGCCGCGATGTCCGAGATCCGGACGAGGTTTCCGAACCGGTTGGTGATGAGGCTCTGGGAAATGTCCTCGGGTACCTGGATGTCCGACTCGGCGCTTCTCAGGACCAGGTCCATCTTCTTGGCCTGCTCCGGCTTGTACTCCCCCACTTTCCGGCCGTCCATGATCACGTCAATGTAGAGCCCCAGCTCCCGCTCGGTGATGCCGTTGGCCAGGGTCCGGGACCGGTCGGGGATGAAGTTGGCCTCGGGGTAGGTGTTGTCCAGGGAGGGGACGGGTCGGACCTGGGCGTCGGGGAGCCGCCCCTTGACGGCGCCGAAGAGGGTCCGGGCGGCCCCGATGATCTTTTCGATATCCTCGCCGGAGATGTTGACCTGGACGGTCCGCCCCCGGCCGATGCCGCTCTGGAAGATGCCGGCCTGGATGGAGACCCCGAAGACACCGGGGATCGAATTGATGATCCGGTTGAAGAGCGGCATCATCTTCGGGGCTTCGGTTTCGTGCTCGCTGATGGCGCCGAAGAGGGTGATCCGGTCCGCGCCCACGTAAAAGATGTTCTTGATCCGGGGGATTCCGTCCTTGTAATCCTCCTCGAAATGGGGTTTGGTCGCCTTGAAAATGAAGTCGCCCATCTCACGGCGCTTATCCACCGAATAGCCGGGTGGCGGGAGCATGATGTTCAGGATGAGGTTCCGGTTGCCCTGGGGCAGGTACTCCGCCTTGGGCATCAGGAGGAGGACCACGCCCACGGCGATGCCGGTGAGTACGGCGATGGTGATGAGCCGCGTGACAACGTTTCTCAGGGTGAGCCGGGACAGCCGGAGAAGCCCCCCGGAAAGGAAGCCGCCGAACCGGCCCACGGCGTCCTCCTTCTTCTCCTTGCTCTTGATGAGGCGATAGAGCTGATTCGTAATAGTGGGGATCGCCGAGACGGAGACCATCAGGCTGATGATGATGGCGAAGGTGATGGCGATGGCGATATCCTTGAAGAGCTGCCCCGCCTCCTCCTGCATGAAGATCACCGGCAGAAAGACCGCCACGGTGGTGGCGGTGGAAGCGAGGACGGCGCCCCAGACCTCCTTGGCCCCGTCGTGGGAGGCCTTGAACGGCTCCTTGCCCATCTTCCGGTGGCGGTCGATGTTCTCCAGCACCACGATGGCGTTGTCCACCAGCATGCCCACCGCGAAGCTGATGCCGGCGAGGCTGACCACGTTGATGGACCGGCCGAAGACCCACATAAAGATGAAGGTGCCGATCACGGAGATGGGGATGGCGATGGTCGTGGCCAGGGTGGAGCTGACGCTCCGCAGGAAGATGAGAAGAACGGTGAGGGCCAGGATGCCGCCGATCACCACGTTTTTCTGGACCAGGTAGATGGCCCGGTTGATGTAGGGGGTCTGCTCGTAGACGATATCGAAAAACAGCCCGTTCTCCCCGAGGATCCCCTCGTTGAGGTCGGCCACCACCGCCTTCATCCGGTCGGTGAGTTCGATGACATTGGCCCCCTGCTGCTTCCGGACTCCGGTGACGATCACCGGCCGGGCATTGTGCATCACGGTGACGTCGTTGGTGGCGTAGCCGAACCGGGTCCGGGCCACATCCCGCAGGAGGACCCGCCGGATGCCGTCATCCTTGAGGACCACGTTGAGGGGGTCGTCCCGGTCCTGGAACTGGCTCACCGTCCGGACCCGGTAGTTCTTCTTGTCGAGCCCCTGGATCCCGGCCGACACATTGGCGTTGGCCGTGGCGAGGCGGTCGATGACCTCGCCGATGCTCAGGTTGTACCGGGCCAACTGATCCGGGGCCACCACCACCTCGAGCTGTTTTTCGGATCCGCCGAAGACGAACAGGGAGCCGACCCCCTCCACCCGCTCCAGGTACTGGCGGACCTCGTTTTCGAAGAAGGTCCGGTAGGTATTGATGCGGACGGGGTCCCCCTCCCGGGTCTTGAGGACCATCCAGATGACCGGAGAGCTTTCGGCCCCGGAGGCGTCGATCACCGGCTTTTCCACGTTGTCCGGGTAGCTCCGCACCTCGTTGAGCTTGTTGGAGACCCGGAGAAGGGCGGCGTCGATGTCGGTGCCCACCTCGAAGGTGAGGGTGATCTCGCTGCGGCTGTTGTAGGAGGAACTCTCCATGAGGGTGAGCCGCTGGATCCCCTTGAGCACCTCCTCCTGCTCCTCCACGATATCCTTCTCCACCTCGTAGGGGGTGGCCCCCGGCCAGAGGGTGGTCACCGTGATCTGGGGACTTTCCACGTCCGGGGTCAGCTGGATGGGCAGCCGGGTGATGCCCACCAGCCCGAAGAGGACCACCAGGATGACGCCGACGGCCACCGTGACCGGCTTGGTGATGGAAAATCGAATGAAATCCATGGCTTCTCTTACGCCTTCCCGCCTTTCCGGGGCTTGTTTCCGTCGCCCCCGTTGCCGGCATCCTCGATCACCTCCACCGGCTGATCCGGCCGCAGGCGGTCGTTGCCGTCCACCACCACCTCCATGCCCGCCTGGATGTGCGGCGCGTCCACCCCCACGTACTCCCCCTCATAGGCGACGATCTCCACGGGGAGAATGGCGGCCTTGCCGTCCTTGATGGTATAGACGAAGGTCTTGCCCTGATTCCGGACCAGGGCGTCCCGTTTGATCATCCGAAGCCGCCGCTCCTTTCCGGACGGCACGTTGACCGTCGCCGACATGTTTTGGATCGCCTCCTCGAAATAGGGGATGGCGATCTGGATCTGAAAGGTCTTGGTGGCGGGATCGGCCACCGGCTCGAACCGGCTCACCTCGCCGATGAACTCCCGGTCCAGGGCGTTGATCACCAGGGAGATCTCGGTGCCGGGGGAGATATAGCGGACCAGGTCCTCGGAGACCGCCACCTCCACCACCAGGGAGTCGAGGGCCCCCACCCTGACGATGGGCACGCCGGGGTCCACCCACTCGCCGACATTCTTGAGTTTTTCCAGCACCAGCCCGTCAAAGGGGGACCGGATGGTGCTCTTCTCCTTTTCCAGCTCCAGCTTCTCGACGGTGATCCGGACCATCTCCCGCTGCTTGACCAGCTCCCGAAGGGTGTCGGCCAGGTCGTCATAGGCCTTCTGGCTGGCCGCGTTCCCCTTGAGCAGGGCCTCGAACCGCTTGAGGTTCCTGCGGGCATTGGCGATCCTCACCCCGATCTGTTCGGCCTCCTTCTTCCGGATGGCGATGTCCTTTTCGACGAATTCCGTGGAGAGCCGGACCAATACATCCCCCTTTCGGACCACGGTCCCCTCCACGGCGGCCTGCTCCTCGATGAGCCCGCTCACCTCCGGGGAGATCCCGGACCGGTTGTCGAAGTCGACGACGCCGACGATCCGCGTGGTGGGGGCCACCCGCCGCTCGGTCACCGGGTCGGTCACCACCTTGGCCGGAGGGGGTTGGGCCGCCGCGGCGGCGGCAAAGCAGAAGAGTATCCACAGGGTCCACAACCGTCTCATGGGGTCACCTCGCCTTTTCTTTCCGATTCCGGCCGCCCCGGGGCGGCCGTGTGGGGGAACGCTCGCCGTCAACCGTGCGAACCCTCGTCAGATACCACGATGTACGACGTTTGGCAATCACCGAGTCCACCGGCCGGGCGGGAGCCAACAACCTGGGGAAATCCCTACTTCTATTCCTCAACGACCTCCGCCTTGAGAATCCTCACCGGCTCCTTGGGCACGTCGGCGTGTCCGCCCTTGTTGCCGGTGGGGACCCCCTTGATCTTGTTGACCACGCCGTGGCCTTTGGCCACCTTTCCGAAGACGGCATAGCCATACCCGTCCGGGGTCTTCGACTTGTGGTTCAGGAAGTCGTTCTTCTTGACGTTGATGAAGAACTGGGCCGAGGCGCTGTGGGGGTTCGGGGTCCGGGCCATGGCAACGGTATAGGCCTCGTTCTTCAGCCCGTTGTCCGCCTCGTTCCGGATGGGATCCCGGGTCGTCTTCTCCTTCATCTCCTCCGTGAAACCGCCCCCCTGGATCATGAAGCCGTCGATGACCCGGTGGAAGATGGTCCCATCATAGTGGCCGTCCTTCACGTAGCCCAGGAAGTTGGCGGTGGTTTCGGGGGCCTCCTTTTCGAAGAGTTCCAGGGTGATGTCTCCCATGCTGGTTTCAAGTTTAACCATTTGATGTGTCCTTTCTTCTTTTTTCAGTCCATTTAGAGAAGAGGAGAATAACGACGCGCTCCGTGAAGAATTCTGTAGATCAATATGCTATTTTCCTTTATTTTGTAAAAAATCAAATATTTATCTACAACAAGCACGCGATATCCGAGTCTTTCGAGCCGTGGATCCTTGGGGATGAAACCGAGAAGGGGATTCATTCCAAGGTTGGATATATTTTTGTCGAACTTGTCAACCACGGAAACGGCGGCGGAGGTGCTATCCTTTCCTATATACTCTACGATTTCAGAGAGATCTCTTACCGCGGTCCACAGATAGCGGATGGTATAATGGTGATCCGACGGTTCAGCCATCTGAGATTCGCGCGTTCAAGCGTTCGATCACCTCCTTGTGGAGCATGCCTGTGTCGCCTTCCGCATCCAGGAGTTCCGCCTCGTCCAGCATTTCATATAATTCGATCCGGGCGAGGAGTCGCTCGTAATGGCACTGACTCATCAGCACAAGGCCCCCGTTCCCATCCTCGGTGAGGTACACCGGTTTATCCTCCCTGTGACAAAAAGCGGATACTTCGGCAATTTGATCCTTTAGATCGGTGACAGGCAGTACATGGCTCATTATCGGCCTCCAAAAATTTATACGACAACGTATTGATTGAATGACATATTTTC
>CAYSLC010000315.1:0-5111 GCA_964431545.1 uncultured Desulfobacteraceae bacterium
CGATGATGAAATGGGGCGCCTGCCGGAACCCCAGAAAGATGTCGCTGACGAAGCGCCCCTTTCCCATCACCTCCCGGAACCAGGATTCGTCGGCGTAGACCCGGCCCGTCAGGGGATAGGGCCCCTGGTAGGCCACGTGGACGCCTCCGGCATCGAAGACCCCGATGTCCACAAAGGCGTTGTCCGACGTCTGGAGATGGCGGAAGACCGCCCCGAGCCGCTCCGGCCGGCTCAGGTCGTCGAAAGAATAGGCGTGGAGGATGAACCGGAGATCGCCCTCCCGCTCCGCCAGAAAGGCGGCGATCATCAGCCGGTGATCGTCGATGATCCGGTTGAGGGTGGCCGCGGCGCTGTTTTGGAGGGAGGTGGTGAAATAGAAGTACCCGATGCCCAGCACGAGGAAAAAGGGAACCGAGGGGACCACGATCATGATGATCAGGAGCAGCTTCCGCATCCCGTCGTAATGGGGTTCTTTCATACGCTTTTGCCTGATTTTCGGTGTCTCTACAGCGGTATCCGGACCTCGAACCTCGCGCCCTCTCCGGCGGCGCTCTCCGCTGTGATCTCCCCGTTCATCTTCTTCACGATGCCGTAGCAGATGGAGAGCCCCAGCCCGGTGCCTTTGCCAACGGATTTGGTGGTGAAAAAGGGTTCGAAAATCCGGTCCAGGTTGGGGCCGGGAATGCCGGGGCCGGTGTCGGCCACGCGCACCAGAAGGTGGTCTGTTTCCCGCTCTGTGATGATTTCCAGAACCCCGCCCTCCCTTTCCATGGCGTCCAGCGCATTGTTGATGAGATTGAGGAGCACTTGCTGCAGTTCCGTCATGGAGGCCTTCAGGACCGGAAGGTTGGGCGCCAGACGGGTCCGGATCGTCACGCCGCTGTACCGGCTCCGCTGTGAGGAGAGATCCACCAGCTCCCGGATCAGCTCGTTGACGTCCACCTCCTGGACCCGGGAATCGGTCTTCCGGGCGAAGCTGAGCAGCTTGTGGGTGATCTCCTTGCACCGCCTCCCCTGGGTGTTGATCTGGCGCAATGCCCGCCGGAATTCATCCAGGTTTTCGCCCTCCTTGAAGTCCTCCTCCGCCAGGAGATCCTCGATCCATCCGGCCTCCTCCACCATGATGGCCACGGGGTTGTTGATCTCGTGGGCGATGCCGGCGGCCAACTGACCAATGGACGCCAGTTTGCCGGTCTCGATCACCTGCTTGTTCATCAATTCCTTGTCCCGGTCGGCCTGGGAGATCCGACCGATCATCTGACGGGTGTAGAGGGTCGCCGTGCCCACGATGCCCAGGGCTCCGAGAAAGGCCATGAGGACGGCCATCCCCTGGGCCTGGTGGAGATCCGAAAAGGCGTCGTCGCTTTTCTGCTGGTAGACCATGAGCCAGTCGCCCTCCTTCATAAATGCGCCCACGATCACGCTCTTCCCCCCGCGGCCGCCCATCTCTTCATGGATGGTGATGCCGTCCTGGTCGGGCATGTCGGCCCGGCGGATGAAAAACTGGGCGTATTCCGCCTGGCTCAGTTTCGTCCGGAACGCGGGTTCGGTCTGGAACGCGCCGTCCCGGTTGAGGATGTAGGCGAAACCGGTGCGGCCGATCCGGATGTTCTCCACCAGGGCGTTGAAGGTGGTGAAATTGATGGTGGCCCGCAGCAGCCAGGGCGACCCGTCCACGGTGTACCGGGCGGCGACGATGAAATGGGGGTATCCGCGGAGCCCCATGAAAACGTCGCTGATGAAATGGGGACTCTGGATCGCCTTTTTGAACCAGTCGGCCTCGCCGTAATGGGCGCCGTCCAGCCGGAACGGCCCGGCATAGGCCACCTGCCGGCCCTGGGCATCGACCACGCCCAGATCCTCGAAGATCGTGCCGTATTCCTCCCGCAGCCCGTCGAGCCGTCGTTCCAGGACCGATTTCCGGCTCAGGTCTTCGATGCCGCAGGTGGCGGCGAGAAACCGGATGTCGCCCAGCTTCTCTTTGAGGAAAGCGTCGATGGCCTGTTTGTGCTTCCGGATCAGTTCCCCCAGATGGGCGTAGACTTTCTCTTTGTAGGAATAATGGAACTGGTGATAGATGACGCCCCCCACCAACAGCATGGGAATCAGGGAGACGATGATCACGGTGGTGATCATCAGGCGCGACAGATGCTTGTAGTAGGCGTCGGGGTCGGAATGGGGTTTCATTTCAGTCTACGCCGTATCGGTGTCGGGTTGGGGGGCGTTGGCTGTCCGGGTCGGATAGGTCCGTTTCAGGATATCCGCCACCACCTCTTTGAGCCGGTCGATGCTCGAGCCCCGTTTTTCAACAAAAGCCGCGATTTTCAGGTAGTCGGAGTGATCGTCCCCATCCGGGGCAAAGGCGTGGATCACCACCGGCAGGATCGGAATCCGGTTCCGCAGCCGCTTCAGGAGAAGGGCGGGATCGACGTCCGGCAGGTCCGGGTCCAGGATCAGCAGGTCGATGGCCTCGTTCCGGTGGATCTGCCGGAGCACCTCGGCTCCGCTTTCCGCCTCCCGGACCTGGTATCCCGCCGCTGTCAGTTCCCGGGAGATGAACCGCCGAACATGGGGGTTGCGGTCGGTGATCATGATGTCGAACCGTTCGTTCACGGCGCGGCGCTTTCATTTTATTCGTCATGGGACCGGGGTCGGAGGGGCGGCTCGTTCCATCCATGCCGGGCCGTTCCGGAGAAACGGCCCCGGCATCCCGGTTTGGGGAACCGCCCTTCCGTCGGTTATTCGAGAATGGGGACGATCCCCTTTTGCTTCATGATGGAGAGGCCGGCATCGGACCGGGTGAAATCGATGAAGGCTTTGACCGCCCCGGCCGGTTCCCCTTTGGTGATATAGTAGAAAGTCTGGAAATAGGGATAATCTGCGTCTTTGGGGCCCTTGCCGTCGATGGTCAAAGTTTTGACCGCCGTGTTGTCCACCACCGTCCCCTGGGTGATAAACGAGACGGCATGGGGGAAGTTTTCCACCGCTTTGATGGCCATGGTCGATTTGTAGGACGTGAAATCGTACCGGATCTCCTTCCGGTCCATGGCCAGCCGGTCGAAGTTCTTGTAGGCGGCGGTCTCTTCCCCCGGGGTCACCACGACGATGGGCGCATCCGGACCACCCACCGCTTTCCAGTTGGTGATCTCCTTGCCGAAGATGTCCCGGAGCTGTTCGGCGCTCAGGGCTTCGATGGGGTTTTTCTTGTTGACGATGACCGCCAATGGGTCTTTGGCAAAGGGGATCTCCACATAGCCGCTCTCTTTGTACCGGTAATAGAGCCCCCGGGTCGTGCCGGCCAGATCGCTGAAGCCGTTCATCATCCGATACAAGGCCGAACCGGAGGAGGAGACGAACAGCTCCACCTCGATGCCCGTCTCCTTGGTGAACGCATCCAGCCGATCCTGGCCGAAGGCCTCGTAGATTTGGGCGGAACAGCTGTACTTGAGGGCCTCCCGCGCCATGGCCGGGGCGATGAAGACAACGCCGGCCAGCAGGCTGGCGGTCAGCGCGGCAATCCATTTTGTTGTCCTTCGTTTCATGTCCGTCTCTCCTTTTTCTTTCAGGGTATCCAAATGGACCCGTCCGGGTCGCCAAAGGGATTTGCAACCTGTATGCCAGTGGAAAAGAGCGGGGCCGTTGGTTTTAATCTTTTGAAATTAGATGGAATTTAAATGGAAGGGATGGGGTGGAGGGGAGGGGTGTGCGTTCCGGGTGCTGTCTGTTCTCTTTACAGGCTGTAAAGCAGAAGATGGCCGGACGCTAAACATGGTTTTGGCGCCCCGGATCGACGCGTGGGATCATTGAGCGGCACTTTGGCGCCCTTAATGCGGCCAATAGGGTCGGGGAGGGATCATCCATATTCGGTTTGACTTCCGAGGGGATTTTGGCGTAAATGTTCGGAATATATTCGAGTTAGGTGGCGGTGAGGCTTTTGCACGCCCAATGGAATCAAGAGAGAAGCATCGATGGCCGATTCATTAGACAGACTGACAATCCGCGGCTTCAAATCCATTCGGGAATTGGTCGCCTTCGAGCTGAAGGCGATGAATATCCTGGTGGGCGCCAACGGGGCCGGAAAAAGCAACTTGATCTCCTTTTTCCAGATGCTCCAATCGCTAACCGAGGGAAGTCTTGCCGACTACGTTCGCGACAGCGGGGGCATCGGTGATCTCCTCCACAACGGACGCAAAGCGACGAAACAGATGGAATTCGAAACGCGCTTTGGTTCAAGGGGTTACCGTTTTACACTCAAGCCCGGCCCCGGAGAAGGCGTTGCGCTGGCCGACGAAGCGCGTTATTACGAGCCTGGTTCTACGGGCTGGTGGGTGCTTGGAAGCAGCGGGGATCACGCTTCATTGCTGGTTAAGGAAGCGAAAGGAACGTCACCCGACAGCCAATACAGCAAGCCGGTATATGATGCGATCACCTCCTGGAAAATTTATCATTTTCATGACACCAGCTCGACGGCGCCCATGCGGCACGCCGAAATTATCGAGGACAACAAGGTATTCCGTTCCGATGCATCCAATATCGGGCCGTTTTTGTTGCGCCTCCGGGATGAAAAAACGCCCTATTATGACGAAATTCTGAACGCCTGCCGCCTTGTTGCCCCGTTTTTCGACGATTTTTTGCTCGATCCCCAAAAGATGGGTCCCAAGACCAAGGTTGCGCTCTCATGGAAAACCAGGGGGTCGGATTATCCCATGCAGCCCTATCACATGTCCGATGGCGGCATCCGCTTTATCTGCCTCGCCACGGCCCTTCTGCAACCGAATCCGCCATCCACCATCATCATCGATGAACCCGAGTTGGGCTTGCATCCCGAGGCGATCAGAATTCTTGGCGAACTGATCGGGGATGCGGCCAAACGAACACAGATCATTGTCGCGACGCAGTCTCCGCTTCTGCTCGATCAATTCGCGATCGAAGATATTGTCGTGGTCAATCGCAAGAGGGGGCAATCCACTTTTGAGAGACTGAAACGGACTGACTTCAATGAATGGATAGAGGATTATTCAGTCGGCGAACTATGGGCCAAGAATGTCATCAACGGAGGCACAACCCGTGAGTGATTACGCGGAAGTGGTTGTGCTTGTGGAAGGGCCGAC
>CAYSLC010000316.1:0-5083 GCA_964431545.1 uncultured Desulfobacteraceae bacterium
GATCCGCCTCCGGGCTGTCGCCGGTGATGACGGCCCGGACGCCGGGCATCTTTTCGGCCTTGGCGGTGTCCACCTTCTTGACCATGGCATGGGGGTGGGGACACCGGAGGATGGCGCCGTGGATCATGTTGGGCAGAACCACGTCCGACGGGTAGACCGCCGTTCCGCTGACCCGCTCGTAGCCGTCCACCCGGGGGACCCGTTTTCCGATGATGCGGGTCTGTTTCCAGGGGGAAGGGTCTTTTCCGGGCGCCGGGGTTTCGGGGACGGGGATATCCTTGACGTAATAGATTCGGCTGTCCTCTTGCATGGCTTAGCTCCGTTTTCTCGCGGCGCTCTGGATGGCCTTGTGGATGTGGGGATAGGTCCCGCACCGGCAGAGATTGCCGCTCATGGACCGGGTGATGGTC
Source organism: uncultured Desulfobacteraceae bacterium (assembly GCA_964431545.1). Lineage (GTDB taxonomy): Bacteria > Desulfobacterota > Desulfobacteria > Desulfobacterales > JAABSP01 > CAYSLC01. The sequence goes on from CAYSLC010000316.1 coordinate 411, forward strand.
TCGGGGGACGGATCCGGATCGGCCCGGAGCAGCCCCTCGGCGGACAGGATCTGGCCGGGGGTGCAGTAGCCGCATTGGTAGGCATCCTCTTCCAGAAAGGCCTCCTGGACCGGACCGAGCTGTTCGCCGTCCATGAGCCCTTCTATGGTGGTGATCCGCCGACCCTCGGCCTCCACGGCCAGGGTGAGGCAGGCGTACCGGGGGATGTCGTCGATGAGCACGGTGCAGGCTCCGCACTCGCCGCGGCCGCACCCTTCCTTGGCCCCGGTCAGTCCGATCCGCTCCCGGAGGACGTGGAGCAGGGTCCAGCGGGGCTCCACCAGGAGGTTATGGTTGCGCGCATTGATATTGAGGGTGATGGTCAGCATCTCTTCCGGAAGCATCTTTTGGGTCTCCCCGGTGGTTTTGGCCAGCACCGTGCCGGATGCGGCCACACCCACGGCGCCGACGCCGACGCTGGTCAAAAACCCCCGCCGGGTGACGCCGCGGCCCTCCCGGCCGCTTTGGGTGCCGTGGCTTCCCTGGCTGCAACGGCAGCCGGGATGATGATCCTTCTTCATCGGGACCTCCCTTGGGCGATGGATTGGTTCATTGGCCATTATGGCGGAAGGACCCTATTCTATCCCAGTGAACGCGGAGCAAAAGTAGGGAAACCCTGTATTTTGATCCTGCGGAAACCCTACTTCTGCCCTCCACCCGCCTCCTGTACCCTTCCTGAACGCTTTCCGCCCGTGGACGGCTCCGCCAGGCCGTTCAGGGAGAGTTCGGCCCAAAGGGGGAGGTGATCCGAGGCGGTCTGGATCTCGTGGTTTCTGGGGACCTCGGCCCGCACCGCCGTGAAATGGCGGGAGACGAGCATGTGGTCGATCCTGAAGATCGGCATCCGGGAGAAGAAGGTCGGCCGGGGGGCGTCTCCCCCCCGCGCGGTCTGGACATCGGCCAGATGGACGGTCAGATCCCGATATACGGTGCTACGGGGCCCGGCGTTGAAGTCGCCGCACAGAATGACCGGTTCCTCCGGGGGGACGGCCCCGAGCCACGAAGGCCCGGTCAGGGCCTTCACCTGGTCGACCCGCTCCTTGTTGTTGAGGCCCAGGTGGGTGTTGAAGAGGTGGACCGGTCCGGCCGGTGACGCGATCCGCGCCCAAATCACCCCCCGCCGCTCCAGGTTCCGGCCGCCCGGAGGGCGGGGAAGCCCGCCGCGCTCCACCACCGAGAGGGGGAACCGGCTCAGCACCGCCAGCCCGTACTGGCCGTCCCCTTCGTCCACCAGCGGGTGGAAGACATGGTACATTTCCAGGCGCTCCGCAAGCCAGCGGGCCTGGTCCCGGTGCAAGGTCCGCTTCCGTCCCGCGTCCACCTCCTGGAGGGCCGCCACATGGGGGTCGATCCCCTCGATGACCTGGGCGATCTTTTCCGGGGAGACCTTTCCGTTCATGTTGATGCAGCTGTGGATGTTGTAGGTGAGGGCGCGGAGCGTGAACGGCTCGACGGAGACGTCCGCGCCATTTCTCCGGGCCGGGCGACGGTTTCTCAAAAAGTCGAGGGCCAGGCGTCGAAGATCGAGGGGGCGGAGGTAGGCGGCCGGGGAACGCAGGCGGGGCGGCAGGAGAACGAACCCCCGGGTCTCCTCGGTCCCCGGCCCGCCGTGGGAGCCGTGCTCCCGGGGAAAGCTCATGGGGCGCTCCGCATGGGGATCCCAGCCGCTGAAGACGAAGTCCCCGGCGTCCGGGTGGCGGCAGAGGCGGTCGAGATCTTCGGCCGCCGGCTCCAGAAAGGGATGATCCGCTCCGAGGATCTCTTCGGGGGTTTTCCGCAGGTCGTGGAGACCGGCGCCGTTGACGCCGGCCACCCGGCCCTCTCCGTCCAAAAAGAGGACCAGGGGGATGTGGGCATGTTCGACGAATGCGGCGGCGAGCCGGACCCGTTCCTCCGGGGCGACCGGACGGGGAAAGTAGAGATGGGCCACCGGTCCCATGTCGGCCACGCGGATCCCTTCGATGGTTTCGGGATTGAGCCGAAGGGGTCTTATCGGGTTTCGCCCCGACCGGATGAGGCTCAGCCCCCGGCGGTGGAGCCTGGCGTTGGCGCTTTCATCGACGGCGGTCTCTTTGTGGGTCTTACCGGGCGCCTCCGAAAAGACCTCCGACGCCAGGACCTCCCGGACCGCCGCCTCCACCCGCCGGCCGTGGCGTCCCAGGTAGCTGACCGTCGACTCCTGCCCGTGGTCCGAGAAGAGGACCACGGCGTAATCCCGGCAGTCGGACCGGCGGGCGGTGCGATAGATATCCTTGACGGCTCCGTCGATCCCCTTGAGGCTCCAGTGGGCGAAGGCGGAGGAGGGGCCCCGGCGGTGGGACTGCTCGTCGTAGGCGATCAGGTCGGCGTGGATGATGGGGATCCCCCGGTTCACGTCCATCTTGACGCGGAAGCGGATCAGCTCCCGGAGCCCGACGGAGACGCCGATCCGGGTGGGGATGAATTTCAATTCGTCGAGGAACTCCGGCCGATGGAAGATGCCCCGGAAAAAATCGACCACGGCCAGTCCGATCTCCAGGGCCAGGAGGCCGAGGAGCCGGAAGAACTTTCCGATATGGAGCAGGATGAGCAACAGCAGCTTGAGCGGGTTGGCCTCCTTCAGGATCGATTTGAGATCGAGCGTCTGGATGCAATACCGGGCCTCCCCGGCCCCGCCGGTATAGATGTTGGAATAGGAGGTGCCGTTTTTCAACAGCCCCTCCCCCCGGGTTTCCAGGTGTTCGGCCACCCGGTTGGCGGCCTCCGATTCATACATGACGAACCGGTCCTTGGTTTTTCGGTCGATGAATTCGAAGGCGGGCACCGCGGAGGTGACCCCATAGAAGAGTTCCGCCTGGACCGCCGGCGTGGTGGAGGGGACCCCGGAATAGAAAGGCTTCAGTTCGAACCCCTGCTGTTGGGCCAGGCGCTTGAAAAAGGGCATCCGGCCCTTGGCCATGGCCCTTTCCAGCTGGCGCAGGGAGAGTCCGTCCACCTGAAGAAGGATCAACCCCGGGGCGGACGGGTCGCTCCGGTCGCAGGGAAGTCCCAGCATCCGGACCGCCCACTCGCTGCGGCTGATCCGCTTCCGCAGCTTCCGGAAGAAGTTTTCCACCCGGCTAATCAAGATCGGGCGTCTCCGCATCCTCGTTGTTCCAGAGGCCGGCCACCACGGCCGCCTTCTCGGACAACAGGTCCCACTCCGCGGCGAGGCTTCGCCGGATGCTCGTCCACGGATCCTCGCTGGGCGGGGTGGAGGCGGTCGGGGCGAATCCGTCGGTGAAGGACCTGTAGACGTTCTCCAGCTTCTCGGCGGAGCGCCGCCGGGAGAATTCCCGGGCGGTCTTCCGGGCCCCTTCGGACCAGCGGGAGAGCCGGTCGGGGTCTTGGACGGCCCCGGAAACGGCGTCGGCGAAGTCTTCGGGGGAGGCGTCCTTGGGCAGCAGGCGGCCGTTCTCCCGGTCCCGGACGACCTCCCGGGCGCCGGAGGCGTCCAGGGCGATCACGGGGGTCCCGGATGCCATCGCCTCGGTGAGGACCATCCCCTGGGTCTCGGATCTGGAGGAAAAGACGAACAGGTCCATGGCGGCGTACGCGTTGCGCAGGGAATCACCGGTCTGTTTGCCGGCCAAAAGGAGCCGGTCGGCGATGCCCTCCCCCTCGAAGGTCTCCTTCATCTCCGACTCGCTGGGGCCGGCCCCCACCACCAGAAAGACGGCGTCCATGCGTCCCTTGAGAAACCCGGAGATCGCCTCCGAGAGGAAGGTCAGGTTCTTCTCCGGGGCCAGCCGTCCGAGATGGCCGATCACCAGGGCGTCCTCGGGGATCCGGTCCGCCTTTCGGAACGCCGGGCCGTCCCCGTCGGCGAAGAAATCGACGTCCACCCCGGTGGGGATCTCGGTGATGGGGCTGGTGACGCCCCGTTTCCGGATCAGCCGCGCCACGGAGTCGCTGGGGGCGACCACGTGGGTGCACAGGTTGGCGTATTCGGTGGAGAGATTGATGGCCAGCCGCTTCATGGTCTCCGAGGTGGAGGAGACGTAATGGGTGTATTTTTCGTACAGGGTATGGTGGGTGAAGACCAGCGGCAGATCCCGGTACCGGGCGGCCCGCAGGGCCGCATCCCCCAGGAGGAAGGGGTGGTGGCTGTGGATGACGTCCGGTTGGAACGCGTCGATCTTCTGGTCGACCACGAAGGGGATCGGAATCCGCACGGAGAAGTCGGTGCCGTTGAAGTTCTGGATGGCGGGGACCCGGAGGATCCCCTGTTCATCCTCTCCGGCGGCCTCGGCCTCCGGGAAGGTGGGAGCGACCACCAGAACGTTGTGCCCCAGGGTTCCCAGGTCTTCGGTGAACGCCTCCACCGACTTGGCGACGCCGCCCACATGGGGGACATAGGTGTTGGTGAACATGCAGATCTTCATGTGGATCGTCTTTCCCTCCCGATAGTGTTGATGGGGCGGAGAGTTTCCGAGATATCCCGCCCGGCTCCGACGCCGCGGAAAGTGGAGAAAAACGGCCGACCGATGTCGCCGCCCCCCTTCCGCAATCATCTCCTCACATTTTACAGAAGATGGAGCGGATCTTGAAATAGGGTATGGGATGTATTTTGGCGGACGCCGGGCAGTAGCCACTCAGTGTTTTTTATAATACTG
>CAYSLC010000317.1:0-5015 GCA_964431545.1 uncultured Desulfobacteraceae bacterium
ACCTTGGCCAACTCGCCCCCGCCGAACTCTCTCCGGCGGCCGGAGACGCCGAGGCCGCTTATCGGTCCTTTCTGGTCGTAAGAGGCATGAAACAGGGCGACATCAAGCCGACGCCCCTCCATGGCGAGGCGGTATGGGGTCGGATCTTCGGGAAGCCATAGACGCCGGGAAGCTTGATGGCGCCATCTTGCCCCTCCGAGCGGGTCTTTCTGGGGGAGCCGCCTTCGTCGAAGCTAGCTCGTGACAGCCCCCTTCGAAGCCGAGGAGACAAGTCTCGAATATTTGGCCAGGACCCCCCGCCGGTATTTGGCGGGCGGCGGACGCCAGCGCTCCATGCGGCGTTGGACCTCCTCCTTCGGAACCATCAAATTGATCTCTCCCTTTTCCAGGTCGATTTCGATCTCCTCGCCCTCTTGAACGACCGCAATTACGCCACCGGCCCGGGCCTCCGGAGCCACATGGCCGATCATGATCCCATGGGTGCCGCCGGAAAATCGGCCGTCCGTGACCAGGGCGACGCTCTCGCCCAGCCCCGACCCCATCAAAGCGGCCGAGGGCGAGAGCATTTCCCGCATCCCCGGACCGCCTTGGGGCCCTTCATACCGGATAACGACCACGTTTCCAGGATCGATGCGCCCCTTTAAAATGGCATCCAGAGCGTCCTCTTCGCGGTCGAACACCCGTGCCGGTCCGGAAAAGTTTTTCAAGATTTTCCCGCTCAGTTTCAGCACGCACCCCTCCTCGGCCAGATTGCCGTAGAGAATACGGATGTGCCGGTCGGGCGCCGCCAGCGGCGTCTCGATGGCGTACAAAACATCCTGATGGGTCGCCGGTCGGTCGATCGCGGAGAGATTCTCCGCAACGGTTTTCCCGGTCACCGTCAGGCAGTCGCCGTGCAACAGGCCGGCATCGAGCAGCACCCGCATGACCGCCGGGACGCCGCCGACGGCGTGGAGGTCGCTCATGACGTATTTCCCCGCAGGTTTGAAGTTGCCGATCAGGGGGACGTTTCTCGTCAGTCTGTCGATATCCTGGATCGTCAGGGGAACCCCGGCCTCGTGGGCCAACGCCAGGAGGTGGAGGACCGCATTGGTGGATCCTCCCAGCGCCCATGCCACCGCCAGGGCGTTCTCGAAAGCCCGGTCGGTCATGATCTCCCTGGCCCCGATCCCCGACCGCAACAGCCCGAAAAGCGCATCGACGGCGGCTTTGCAGTCGACCTGTTTCTCCCCGGAAATCCGATTCTCCCCATCGACGGCGAGATTCGAGGAGGAGCCGGGAATGCTCATCCCCAGGGCCTCGATGGCGGCGGCCATGGTATTGGCCGTGTACATCCCGGCACAGGAGCCGGCGCCGGGGCAGGAATGGCGTTCGATACGGGCCAATTCCGCCAGATCGATTTTACCGGCGGCGTGGGCGCCGATGGCCTCGAAGGTGCTGACGATGTTGAGATCCTGGCCGTTGTATTTTCCCGGCAGGATGCTGCCGCCGTAGAGGGTCAAACCACAGAGGTCGTTCCTCGCAATGGGCATCAACGCCGCCGGTATGGTCTTGTCGCATCCGCAGAGGGTAATGGCGCCGTCGACCCTGTATCCCTCCGTCATCAGTTCGATGCTGTCGGCGATCACCTCCCGGCTGACCAGGGAATATTTCATCGCCTCGATTCCCATGGCGATTCCGTCCGAGACGACGGGCGTACCGAAAACGATCCCCTTCCCGCCATGCTCCTCCACGGCCGCCAATACCGTATCGGCCAGCCGCCAGATGTGGTCGTTGCAAGGGGTGGCGTTGGTGTACGGGGCCGCTACCTCGATGATCGGCTTGTCGAAGTCCTCGTCCTCGAACCTCACCGCCCGCAGCATCGCCCTGGAATGGGATCGCTTGGCCCAGCTCTCGGTTCCTCTGACGCCCGTCAACTGCTTGCTTCGATGTCTCATTGGGGATCTTTATTTCTCCATGGCCGTAACACCGGTCCGAGCGATCTCGATGATCATTTCGGTGCCGACTTCATCAATAAATTCATCGATGCGCTTCGAGGTTCCGGCGATTTGAACGATGAACAACTCGCCGTCCTTTTGGTTCAAAATCTCCAAATTGTACTCGCTTTTCAGTCCCTCCACGATGCCAGGGTCGGATTCGAATTTGACGATGGCGACTTCGCGCCAGTAGCTGTCATTGCGCTCCAACTCCTTGGCCAGGATCACCTCCGTCACCTTTTCGATTTGCCGGATGACCTGGATGACCTTTGCCTCATCGTCCTCTTTCAGTGTGATGGTCATCCGGCTCACCCCGGGCCTGTTGGTTCGGCAAACCGTCAACGTATCGACGTTATACATCTTTCGACGGATCAGCATGGAGATCTTGTTCAACACTCCGGGCCGGTCCATCATAAAGGCCAGTATCGCGCGTCTTTTCATAGCTTGGATGCCTCGATTCGGTGTTACGGTGGTCATATCAATCCGTTTTCGTTGACTGCAAAGAGACGATCATATCCCCGAAACCGCCCCCGGAGGGAATCATCGGCAGGATCACTTCGTTCGGGTCGCAGACAAACTCCAAAAGGTGGGCGCCCGTTTGATCGCGGGCGGTTTGCAGGGCATCGTCGATCTGATCCAGCGTCGATACCTGCCGATAGGCGATGCCGTAGGCCTTCGCGATGGATCCAAAGTCGGGGTTCTGAATGGGCGTGCCGGCATACCGTCCGTCGAAGAAGAGGGTCTGCCATTGTCGAACCATCCCCAGATAGCCGTTGTTGAACAGCAGGATGTTGATATCGATGCCGTAGGCCATGATCGTGCCCAGCTCCTGGAGATTCATCTGAAAGCCGCCGTCGCCGCAGATCACCCAGATCCGTTCATGGGGACGGGCCAGCCGTGCGCCGACGGCCATGGGTAGGGCCGCCCCCATGGTTCCCGCTCCCCCGGACGTAAACCAGCTGTTAAAGGTCTGGAAGTTGTAGAACCGGGCCGCCATCATCTGGTGCTGGCCGACGTCCGCCACGATGATATCCCTGCCGTCCGTGATGTCCGACAGGCGTTTCACGATGGTTTTCATCAGCAGTTGGCCCTGGGACCCCACGCCGGTCTCGATCTCGCTCCGGAGCTCTTCATCGATTTCGGATCGATAGGTGGAAATCCGATGGAACCAGTTCCGCCTCGGCTTGTAGGTCAGTTCCGGCTCCTCCAGAAGAATATCGAGCGCCTGGGAGACGTCCGCGTTGATGGCCAGGGAGGTCGCCACGTTCTTGTCGATCTCCGAGGGGTCGATCTCCACATGGATGACCTCCGCATCTCTGGCGTATTCTTCAAGTTTCCCGGTCACCCGATCGTCGAAGCGCATGCCGAGGGCGATGATCAAGTCCGTGTTCATCACCGCACGATTGGCCTCCACCGTGCCGTGCATGCCCACCATGCCCAGGCTCAAGGGGTGATCCACCTCCATTGACGATAACCCATGGAGCGTAAAGGCGATGGGGATGTTTGTCCGTTCGGCGAAGGTCTCCAGCCTGGAGCCCGCGTTGGCGGTGATGACCCCATGGCCGCACAGGATCAGCGGTGATGTGGACCGGTTGATCATCATGACCGCCTTCTTGATCTTCTCCCGCTCGGGCAGGGCCTGATAGAAATACCCGGGGATCTCGGGCTTGAAGACTTTGCATTCGAAACAGTACGCCGGATCCGTCTCCTGCAGTTGAATGTCCTTGGGCACATCGACCGCAACCGGTCCGCAGCGCCCGGTTGTGGCCAGGTAGACGGCCTCATGGATCACCTGCTCGATTTCGGACGCGGAAAGCGGCATATAGGTCTGCTTGGTGATCGGAATCATCACGCCGATGACGTCGCTCTCCTGGAAGGCGTCCGTGGCGATTACGCTGGTCGCCACCTGGCCGGTGATGCTGAGAACCGGAACGGAGTCCATCACGGCGTCGGCGATTCCGGTGACCAGATTCATGGCGCCGGGACCCGACGTGGCCATGCAGACGCCGATCTGAAAATTGTCCGTTGACAATGACGCGCGGGAGAGCCCCTGCGCCATGAACGCCGCGCCCTGCTCATGGCGGGCCATGATGAACTCGAAGCACCCCTGTTTCTCCATTTCATCAAAGACCGGCATGATCGCCCCGCCGGTATAGCCGAAAATGTACTTCACGCCTTTATCCCTCAATGCTTTGACCAGCAGCTCGTAACCTTTCATCGTTACCTCATTTGTTGCGGAATCTTTAAAGAAATGGGGCTGAAATGCTCCATTGTGGCGAAAAAAACCGGTATTTGAGCGCCGAAACTTTCCATACAAATCGGGTGGTTCGACAGGGGGTTCCGTGGGTTCATCCGTTTACCCCTATGAAGGATTTTCCTGAAGCGAACAGGGAAATATGGACCATCCTTGCCGTATCCGCTGCCGACACGCAGCCTTCATCATAGATGGAATGCTGTGAATTTGTCAAAACCCTTTCTCCTGAAACTCTTTCTTCTGAAGCGACTTCTCCCGAGGCGAGGGGGGCTGTCAAAAAATTCCGAAAATATTTTTTGTCATTCATCGGTCCGCAAGGATTACTCTGTATATGTAGGAACAACGCCTCCTTCTCCGCCCGCGACTCTCCGCGACAACGACGATTCCTTATCAACCAGGAGCACCACACGATGTCGTCACCCCATCATCGGCACGACGCCTACCTGGAGACCTGCCGCCGGACGGCCCATATCCGCCACGAGTCGCAATACCGACAGCTGCACGATCGCTCCCTGACGGATCCGGACGCTTTCTGGGCGGAACAGGCTCGGTGCCATCTTCTCTGGGACCGGCCATGGAATGTGGTTCACCAGTGGGAGGCGGACCATGCCCGGTGCCGATGGTTCGACGGCGGACGTCTCAACGCGGCCCGGAACTGCCTCGATCGCCATCTGGCGGAACACCGGGATACCGTCGCCTTTTTCTGGGAAGGGGAGGACCCATCGGAGACCGAGGTCCTCACCTACGGGGAGTTCCATCGGCGTGTCGACCGGATGGCGGCGGTG
>CAYSLC010000318.1:0-4975 GCA_964431545.1 uncultured Desulfobacteraceae bacterium
TCGATCTTCTCCAGCTGGGAGGAGGCCCCGAACTCGGCGGTCATGACGTAGATGGAGATGTCCACCAGGTCGGTGATGAGGGAGTCGCCCTGGCCGATGCCGGCGGTCTCGGCGATGATGATGTCGTAGCCGGCCGCCTTGAGCACGTCGACGGCCTCGGTGAGGGTCTCCGGCACCTCCGTGTGGGAACTTCGGGTGGCCAGGGAGCGCATGTAGACCCTCGGATTGTCGATGGCGTTCATGCGGATCCGGTCCCCCAGGAGGGCCCCGCCCGTCTTTCTCCGGGACGGATCGCAGGAGATGATCCCCACCCGGACCTCCTTGAGGTCGTGGAGGATCCGGATGATGATTTCGTCGGTCAGGGACGACTTGCCGGCCCCGCCGGTGCCGGTGATGCCGATGACCGGGGCCTTGCTCTCCTTCATCTTCCGCTCGATCCGCTCCCGGAGCCCGGCCAGGTGGCCGTTCTCCTTGACCTTGGCCTCCTCCATGGCCGTGATGAGGTTGGCCACCAGGAGCTTGTTCTCCGGGGAGAGTTCCGCCGTGTCGGTCGACTCCCGGACGGTGGAGAAATCCATCTTCTCCATCATGTGGTTGATCATCCCCTGGAGCCCCCGCCGGGCTCCGAATTCCGGGGAGTAGATCTTGGCCACGCCGTACGTCTCCAGTTCCCGGATCTCTTCGGGGACGATGACCCCGCCGCCCCCGCCGAAGACCTGGATGTGGCCGGCGCCCCGTTCCCGGAGGAGATCGATGACATATTTGAAAAACTCCAGATGACCCCCCTGGTAGGAGGAGACGGCGATCCCCTGGGCGTCCTCCTCGATGGCCGCGTCCACGATCTCCCGCACCGACCGGTTGTGCCCCAAATGGATCACCTCGGCGCCGGTGGCCTGGAGGATCCGGCGCATGATGTTGATGGAGGCGTCATGGCCGTCGAACAGGGAGGTGGCGGTGACCACGCGGATGTGGTGCTTTGGTGTATACGTATCGGTTTCGGTCTTCATGGGCTCCTTCTCCTTGAAGTGTTTTTATGGTATCAAGGCCCCGACGAACCGCGCCGGGCGGTTTTTCCCGGTTACATCCCACCGGCGGCCTCCCCCAGGATGAACGCCGTCTGCAGATGGATGTACTCGTCGATGGTGTAATGGCGTCCCAGAAACCAGCGGCGGAAGGTCCACATGTGGCCCAGCACCGAGATGTTGTGGGCCGCCAGCTCGATGGACCGGCTGTCCATGGCGGGCAGATGGCCCGCCGCCGCCAGCTTGGCCAGGACATCCACGAAGATGCCGGTGATGGCGATCTCGTTCTCCAGGACCTTCTTCTGCCACTGGAGCGGCAGGGATCGGGTCTCCTGGTAGACCATGAGGATGTGGTCGCACATCCGGTGGCAGACGGTGAAATACTCCCGGATCACTTCCGCCAGGGGGTTCGCCCCGTTTTCGGTCCGGGCCAGGGCCTCGGAGACCCCCTGCCGGACCTCCGCGTGGATCGCCTCGCAGACCAGATAGAGGACATCCTCCTTGCAGGAGACGTATTCGTAGAGGGACCCGATGGAGAAGCCGACCGCCTTGGCGATCTGCCGGGTGGTGGTCTTGTGGAACCCGTGCTCGATGAACAGGTGGACCGCCGCGTCGACGATCTGCCGCCGCCGCCGCCGGACCAGGTCGGCGTCCTTGATCTGGGTGGGGATCTCTTTTGCCTTCAGACCGTCCTGGCGCATGGGACCTCTCTCAAGCGTTCCAACCGGTGCCCCCTCCGCCCTGGGTGGAGACGGCGCGAAAACGGGCGCTCGACCCGGCGGAACCGGAGGGTGGGCAAGAGCATGGGATCTCTCCCCGTGGATGGGATGGGGTGGCGTCGACCCGGGCATGATGAACGAGCGCTCAGTCAACCTCGTTGGTACCACCGGGCCGCCCGGATTGTCAAGGGATTTCACCCGTGTGACAATATGGTCGGAATATTGGTTGTCCCAAATAAATCAGACATTTGTCATATGAAACCGCCGGGGTTTTCCGCTGAAGCGCCCGACTTTTTTTGCTCCCGGTTCGGCCGGATCCCCATTTTCTGCTTGACCCGTGGGGGAAGATCGACTATGTATCAGGATATGAATAGAATTCATTTAATCAATAAGGATGCATTTTCTATTTAGTTATAAGAAATTTCTCAACATTATTCCAGTTTCCCTCTCCTTTTGAACAGGTATCCGGAATAACGGGAGGCGTAAGACATTGGCCCAATCGAACGTGAACACTCGGGATGACGTGCTGCTGGAGCTTTCGGATGTCCATATGTATTTCGGAAAGGTCCAGGCCCTGGCGGGGGTCGACCTGACCGTCCGGAAGGGGGAGATCCACTCGGTGATCGGACCCAACGGCGCCGGCAAGACGGTGATGATGAACTGTATCAACGGCATCTACCGGCCCCGGCAGGGGGAGATCCGGTTCAAGGGGGAACGCATCAACAACCAGAAGCCCCACAAACGGGCCCAGCTCGGCATCTCCCGGACCTTCCAGAAGATCGAACTCTTCGGCGGCATGACCGTCCTCGACAACATTCGGCTGGGGCGCCACCTCCATCTGAAGTCGGGGATCATCAGCGGCTCCTTTTACATCGGAAAGACCCGAAGGGAGGAGATCGAAACCCGGAAGTTCATCGAGGAGGAGATCATCGACCTGCTGGAGATCGAGTCGATCCGCCACAAGACGGTCCACATGCTCCCCTACGGCCTCCAGAAGCGGGTGGAGCTGGGCCGGGCCCTGGCCCTCGATCCGGAACTCCTGCTGCTCGACGAGCCCCTGGCCGGACTCAACCTGGAGGAGGTGGAGGACATGGCCCGGTTCATCCTCGACCTCAACGAGGAGAAGCGCTGGCGGATGACCATCATCCTGGTGGAGCACGACATGGGGGTGGTCATGGATCTCTCCGACCGGGTCTTCGTGCTCAATTTCGGCAACATGATCATGGACGGCACACCGGAGGAAGTCCAGAACAACCCCGAGGTGATCCGGGCTTATTTGGGTGAAGAGGACCTGTATGCAACCAGAAGATAGCGGCGGTACCGGCGGAATCCGGATCACGGAGGAGCTGACGATCCCCAGGCTGTTCCTCCACCAGGCGAAACGCTTCGCGGACAAACGGGTGGCCATGCGGGAGAAGGAGTTCGGCATCTGGCGCCCCATCACGTGGAAGGACTACCTGGACAACGTCAAGCAGATCGCCCTGGGGCTGGTCAGCCTCGGGCTGAAGAAGGGGGACAAGGTCTCCATGATCGGCGACAACCGGCCCGAGGGGCTGTGGGCCGAGATGGGCACCCTGTGCGCCGGGGGCATCGGTGTCTGGCTCTTCCAGGACTCCCTCATGGAGGAGGTCAAGTACATCATCGACCATTCGGACACCCGGTTCCTCTTCGGCGAGGGGCAGGAGGAGGTGGACAAGGCGATCTCCATCATCGAGGCGTGTCCGAAGCTGGAGTACGTGATCTGGGACGATCCCAAGGGGATGCGCCGGTACCATCAGGACTACCTCGTCAGCCTGGAGGAGGTGATGCGCCTGGGCCGGGAACTCGACGGGAAGGACCCGGGCCTGTTCGAGCGCCTGGCCACGGAGGGCGCCGGCGAAGACGTGGCCCTGCTCTTTTACACCTCCGGCACCACCTCCCTGCCCAAAGGGGTGCTCCTGTCCCACTACAACATGCTGAGCATGGGCCGGAATCTCATGGCGGTGGACCCCTGCTACGAGACCGACGACTACGTCTCCTATCTCCCCTTCGCCTGGATCGGGGAGCAGATGATGTCCATCTCCTGCGGGCTCCAGATCGGGTACACCATCAACTTTCCCGAGGAGCCCGAAACCGCCCAGGAGAACATCCGGGAGATCGGCCCCCACGTGATGTTCGCACCGCCCCGGATGTACGAGCAGATGACCCGGACGGTCCAGGTGAAGTACCTGGACGCCAGCTGGATCAAACGGAAGAGCTACGAACTCGCCACCAGGATCGGCTACCATGTGGCCGACCTGAAGTTCGAAAAGAAGCCGGTGCCGTTTTACTGGCGGTTTCTCCACTGGATCGCCTACCTGGGGGTCCAGATGAAGCTCAAGGACCACCTGGGGCTCTCCCGGGTCCGGAACGCCTATACCGGCGGCGCCGCCATGGGGCCAGACCACTTCCGGTTCTTCCATTCCATGGGGGTCAACCTGAAGCAGATCTACGGCCAGACGGAGATCGCCGGCATCTCCATGGTCCACCGGAACGGAGACATCAAGTTCGACACGGTGGGGATCCCCATCCCCGAGACCGAGGTCAGGATCGGAGAGGACGGGGAGATCTTCGCCAAGAGCCCGTCGGTCTTCCTCGGGTACTACAAGAACCCCGACGCCACCGCCGAGACTCTGGTGGACGGGTGGCTCGCATCCGGCGACAAGGGATTTCTGGACGATGACGGCCACCTGGTGGTCTTCGACCGGTCCAAGGACGTGATGACTCTGCGCGACGGCCGCCCCTTCTCCCCCCAGTACCTGGAGACCCGGCTCAAGTTCAGCCCCTACATCAAGGATTCGTGGGTCGTCGGCCATGAGCGGGAGTACGTCACGGCGGTGATCTGCATCGACTACTCGGTGGTGAGCAACTGGGCCGACGCCAAGAAGCTGACCTACACCAGCTACATGGAACTCTCCCAGAAAAAGGAGGTCTATGACCTGGTGCAACAGCAGATCGAGCAGGCCAACAAGGATCTGCCGGAACCGGCAAAGATCCACAAGTTCGTCAACCTCTACAAGGAGTTCGACCCCGACGACGACGAGCTGACCCGGACCCGGAAGCTGCGCCGGGCCTTTGTGGAGAAGCGGTACGCGGACATCCTCGAGGCCCTCTACTCCGACCGGGAGATGGTTCATATCGACACGACCATCACCTACGAGGACGGCCGGAAGTCCCATATCAAAACCGATCTGACGATCGCCAAACTGATCTAAG
>CAYSLC010000319.1:0-4878 GCA_964431545.1 uncultured Desulfobacteraceae bacterium
AGGCCGGTGATCTCCGAGGTGTCCTCGCCCCGCTCCCGCTTGATCTGGTCCAGGGCCTTGCTGATGGCGCTCTTCCGGGAGCAGTACCCGTAGGCGGTCTCCTCGGTGACCTTCCCCTCGTGGAAGAGCTGGACGATGTGCTGGTCGAAGGTCTGCATCCCGAAGGCGTTGCTCACCTCGATCACCTCGTAGAAGGTCTTTCCCTCGCTCTCCCCGTGTTCGATGATGTCCTTGGTGCGCAGGTTCATCGACATGATCTCCAGGGCCGCCACCCGTCCGCCGCCGACCTTGGGCAGCAGCCGCTGGCAGACGATGTACCGGATGGTGTCCACGAGCCGGTGGCGGATCTGATCCTGCTCCGCCTGCTCGAACATCCCCAGGATCCGGTTGATGGTCTGACCGGCGTCCACGGTATGGAGGGTGCTGACCACCAGATGGCCGGTCTCGGCCGCCGCCAGACCGATTTCCATGGTTTCGCGGTCCCGCATCTCCCCCACCAGGATCACCTTGGGGGCCTGCCGCAGGGCGGCCCGGAGGCCCGAGGCGAAGGAGTCGTAGTCGTTGCCCAGCTCCCGCTGGTTGAAGGTGGCCATCTTGTGGGGGTGGACGAACTCCACGGGATCCTCCAGGGTGACCACGTGCATCGATTTTTTCTGGTTCATCCGGTCGAGGAGGGCGGCCAGGGTGGTCGATTTCCCCGATCCGGTGGATCCCGTCACCAGGATGAGCCCGTTTTTGACGTCGGCCATGTCGTGGAAGATCTTGGGCAGCCCCAGGGATTCGATGGTGGGGATCTCGGTGGCGAGCCTTCTCAGCACGACGGAGAAGTTGTTCCGCTGCTGGAAGATGTTGACCCGGAACCGGGCCTTCTGGCCCAGCCAGTAGGAGAGATCGCAGGAGCCGGTGTCCACCAGATCCTTGAGGAGCCGCTGGTCCCCGCCGATGAGGTTGAGGGCGAAAACCTCCGCCTGAAAGGGGGTCAGCTCCTCCATGGGCGGGTCGGTGGGCACGGGCACGAGCTGCCCGGCCGACTCCACCTGGAGGGGTTTTCCCACGGTGATGTTGAGATCCGACACATCGCCGTAGGTTTCGAGCATGGTGGTGATCCAGTAGTCAATCTCCGGCTGTTTCATCGGTCCTCCCCCTTCCGGCTCGGCCCCGTCGGTCCGTCCCGCCCTGCCGGGGCGGCCGATCGTTCGATTGTCAAAAAAAAGATGGTGGAAGCGCCAATCAAAAGCGTTTGCTTATCGGAAAACCCGGCCCCTGTCAACGATTTGATGGGTCGATTCGATGGGCCAGGGAGGAGGGGTCACTTCGCCTTCAGGACGCGGCTGTCCAGGTGGGCGGGGATGTCGAGGGGGTGGGCCTCGGCCAGGATCTCCTCGGGGGAGAAGTAGCCGAGTTGATCCCGGCGGGGGTCGGCCGCATCGAGTTTCTTGAGGATCATCTTGCTGCTGCACGGAACCCCTTCGAAGCTGAGGGCCGTGAGGACACCGGAGAGGATGAACCGTTCGGGATCCGGCCAGAAGGAGGGTTTGAACAGGAAGAAGGTGACGATCTCGGGAAGCATCCCCTTGACGCACTCGAAGAGACAGAAGATCTTGTTTTTGATGCTGAACATCCATCCCTCGTAGACCCACCAGGCGTCGCTGTCCATCCCCTTCATGGGGGAGGTCATAATCCGGCACCGCAGCAGGCCCCGCTTCTCCTCCAGGTCGTAGATCTCGATCAAGGCCCTGTGGATGCGTTTGGGGTCATCGGGGTCGCTCCGCTGCCAGTGATGGTAGAGGTGGTAGGTCCCCTGTAGGTAGAGGTAGTCGTTCTTGATGATCGGAACCTGGATGGTCTTGAGGGTCTCCTCCAGCAGCCCCGGTTCCCGGTGGAATCCGTCTTGGAACCGCTCGTAGATGGCCACCACATCCTCCATGTTGTAGAGGGTCTTGCCGGGCCGGAGCTTGGCGTAGACTTCCGCCGTCCGCAGGGAGAACTCCCGCTTCGATTTGATGATGTCCGATTCCTTCAGGCCCACGGCGCTGAAGTATTTCTTCAAAGAGGTGAGGTAGGGGGTCGGCTCGGGATCATGGAGCCACTTGTCCACCGTCCGGGGGTTGAGCTGGGATCGCATCACCTTCTCCCCGAAAATCGTCTCCAGGGTCCTGACCTTCGCCTTGAGGTCGGGGACCACGAACTTCTGTTTTTTTCCGCCCGCCATGGAAGACTCCGTTTTTAGGGTTTGACGACCGTTTCCGCACCCCGGTTCCGGCCCACGACTTTTCCATACTTTTACAAACTTTCCCGGCAAAAGCCAACTGAAAAATGGGACGGGTCCGGAAAGGGCCGGTTGGTCTCCGGGGTGATGGCCGGCAAAGGGCTGATCCTCAAAACCGGCGGAGACGGAGACGCGGCCCGGTACACGGCGCTGCGGTTCGTGGTGGGAATCGGGGAGAACCAGGTGAACCGGCTGGACGCGAAGCTGATCCGCGACGCGAACGACTATTTTCCGATCCTGTTCAACCATGAGCAATGGCGGCGGGCGCCCAGATGCGGCCGATCCCCGTGGCCCGGAGTCTGGAGACCGTGCCCGCGGTCATGGACTACGAACGGGCCGAGTGCTGACCGGCGCGGGAAAAATCGGTTTGAGGCGGGTTTTTCGCCCCGTCAGAAAAAAAATCGAAATGGCGAAACCGGCTGCGGGGAGATGACCGATATGAGCATGGTCACGGTTGAATTACCGAAATCGCTGTATATGAAAATTTATGAGTTGGCGGAAGCCGAAGGGATTTCAACGAACCAGTTTCTTGTCCTTGCCGCCGCGGAAAAGATGCCCGCTCTACTGATTGAAAATCAGCTGGAAGAGGGAGGGCGAAAAGGGAAGCGAGAGGATTTCCAAAAGGTCCTGAAAGCGGTTCCCTGAAAGACCTTTTTTACTTTTTCGATGAATGAATCCTCCCCCCAATGCCCGGCCGGTTCGTTCGTGCTCCCAAAAACGCCGCCATATCAGCTTCCCGAGCTTTTTTTCAAATGGGATTACATGGTCAAATAATTGTAAACTTGCCAATAATTATCATGGATGTTCACCGGAACTATGGAACTACTCTACATGATAATCCTGAATACGTTAGCCTAATCCATCTAAGGGGCTTACCGTTGCGGAAATATTTTTTTCCATGACATGTGTATAAATTTCTGTTGTTTTAACATCTGCATGCCCCATAAGTTCTTGGACTACTCGGATATTCACTCCGTCTTCCAGTAAATGAGTTGCAAAAGAATGTCTAAATGTATGCGCGGACACTCGTTTCGTAATCTGTGCACGGTTAACTGCTACTTTCGTTGCTTTTTGTAAACCCGACTCCAAAACATGATGTCGTCTAAGGATGCCGCTTCTCGGATCGGTGCTTAATTTTTTTGACGGAAAAACGTATTGCCACCGCAAATCCTTTTCTGCATTCTGATATTTTCGAGCAAGGGCATTCGGCAAATAAACGCCGCCATATCCGTTATCAATGTCTTGTTCATGAATATGTTTTACTAAATTGAGTTGATTCATTAATTCGGATTGAATTGATTTGGGGAATAAAGTAATACGATCCTTATTACCCTTTCCAGCTCTTACATAAATGATATTTTTTTCAAAATCTAAATCCTGAACCCTCAACCGAATACATTCCATTAAACGAAGCCCGCTTCCATATAGTAATTTGGCCATTATTAGATGGGTGCTATTCATATTTTGTAGTACACGCTGCACTTCGTTTTTTGCCATAACGACCGGGGGGCTCTGATGTCGTTTAGCACGTGTGTGTTCAATCGATTCGTCAATAGGTATATCTAATACTTGTTTATAAAGGAATATAACTGCATTTAAAGCTTGACGCTGTGTAGATGATGCCACATTTTCTTTAACAGCAAGATGGCTAAGAAACATTTCAATTTCTCGTTTACCCATATCTTTGGGATGTTTTTGGCTATTAAAAAATTTAATGTATCGGACAATCCAATCGCAGTATGTTTTTTCAGTTCGATACGCATAATGATAATATCGTAAAACTTGACGAGTTTGATCCATTAATTTCAAATTCGGATCTGGTCTAAATTTTTTATTGATTTCCATAATATCAATTGGTATACAAAAGTACATGGAAAAAATCAAGGGGTTTTTTCCATGTTTATGATTTGATATCTGAATAGGTGGAAAACATTCTATTCTATAGAGTGATATGATGGAAAATTTTCCATATATATCAACTGTTATGTGCCATGAATGAAATGGAAATTATTGAAAAAGATGACTTGGATATCCTGTATATCCACGGTGCAACCGTCTCAGACCTTGCACGATACTTGAACCCCAATATCCCGTGGGTTTGGATTTTGGGGCATTTACCCAATCCAATTGTGGAGTGGTGGAATACATCCATTCCGATAAATAAAAAAGGAACTTCTGTTAAGGCACAAGTCCGTTCAGCAATCTATGACATCATGATTGAAACAAAGCAATTTTTAGAACTTGTAGCAGATTTTGACGAACATGGTCTTGTTTTGATTCAAAGTCATCAACGGATGCCAGATACTTTGGATTTATCTCGTATTCCAGATAATCAACAGGCAAAGGTTCTCCGCAGTAATGGGGCTTTCCTTCGTATGTACCTACCTCATTCTGTTGAAACTGCCCAAATTCAATGTTTTGAAAAAGGGTATTTGAAGACAATTATCACATAACATGCCAGTGCACCGGATTGCCATTACGCTGGCGCTCCATGGCAACCGGTGACCGGCGGCGTTATAGTGCAGTCAGGTATATGAATGATATTTATTAAAGAAATAATTTGGTCAATAAAAAGAGGTAGCTATTCTGGAAAAGGCCATGTGTATACT
>CAYSLC010000320.1:0-4864 GCA_964431545.1 uncultured Desulfobacteraceae bacterium
GACCATCGCCTTGGAGGCCTCGAACTTCAGGGAGATGCCGGTGGCCAGCAACCCCTGCTTCCATTTGGGGATCTCCGCCATGGGGGCGCTACTCCAACGGCCGGCCCGGGCCGATCTTTCGCAGGAGCAGGGCCCAGTCCTCATCGACCATCTCCTGGGCGGCGGCGATCTCCGCGGCCGTCATGTGTTTGAAGCGTCCCTGGGGTTTCAAATAGTCGCCCACCGGCCGGTCGCCGCCGGCGTTCACGGTGTACCGGACCCCGTCCTCCACCTCGTAGAGGGGGAAGACCCGGGTCTGGACGGCGAGTCGGGCGATCCTTACCGACTGTTCCGAGGGGAGCCGCCAGCCGGTGGGGCAGGTGGCGAAGATATGGATGAACCGGCTGCCCCCCTTCATCGCCATCGCCTTTTGAAACTTCCGCATCAGATCATCGGGATAGGCGATGCTCGCCGTGGCCGCATAGGGGATCCGATGGGCCGCCAGGGCCTCCACGATGTTCTTTTTCCGGGTCCGCTTCCAGTGGCCGCCGGGGGTGGTGGTGGTCCGGGTGCCGAAGGGTGTGGCCGAGCTGCGCTGGACGCCGGTGTTCATGTACGCCTCGTTGTCGTAACAGACATAGATGAAGTCCTCGTTTCGCTCCACGGCACCGGACAGGGACTGGAACCCGATATCGAAGGTGCCGCCGTCGCCGGCCCAGGCCACCACGGTGGTTTCGGTGTCGCCCCGCTTGTCCAGGGCGGCGCGCAGTCCGCTGGCGGCGGCGCCCGCCGTGGCGAAAGCCGTATGGAGCACCGGTACCTTGAGGGAGGACTGGGGGTGGGGTCCGGCGATGATGGCCCAGCAGCAGGCGGGGACCACCAGCATGATCTCCCGCCCCATGGCCCTCAGCGCAAACTTCATGGCCACGGTCGCCCCGCAGCCGGGGCACCCCACGTGGCCGGGATGGATCAGGTCGGCGGGCTGGCGGTTTGGTTGGGTCATGTCAACCTCCTCGGAAGTAGACGTTTTGAGACGGCGACGTCGCTTCCACATCCCATCGCCACAACAGGTCCCCGGGGGATTTTGGCTCTTCGCCGGCGTGTCCGCGTGCCGTTGCCCCTGCGTTTCTGCCTGTCGAACCCCCGTAGGGACCTTGGCCGGAGGAAAGATCGAATCCGGTCAACCGGCGGCCTCGTTGAGCCCCACCCAGACGCTCTCCTTTTCCGGACGGGGACGGTCCCGGGTCATGGTGTGGATCTCCCGCAGGGTCTCCACGGTGATGTCCCGGCCGCCCAGTCCGGCGATGTACCCGAAGACCGGCGGGTGGGAGGGGAGATTGCAGAGGGCGGCCCGGATCTCCTGGGCGAAGATGCCGCTGGCCCCGAAGGAGAAGTTCCGGTCCACCACCGCGATCTTGGGCACGTTTCCCAGGACCTCCCGCACCGCGTCCGTGGGAAAGGGGCGGAACCGCTTGAGTTTGAACATGCCCACCTTCTCCCCCTCGGCCCGGAGGTCGGCGACCATCTGGCGGCAGGTGGAGGCCGCCGTTCCGGTGACCACCAGAACCACCTCGGCATCCTCGCAGTGGACGGCGTCCCAGCTCCCGTACCGGCGCTGGAAGATCTCCTCGAACCGGTCCTCCATGGATCGGAAACGGTCCCCGACCCCCTCCATGGCGCGATAGATGTCGTGTCGCATCTCCATGTAGTAGCCGGGCGGAGCCATCTGGCTCACGGCGCAGGGGGTCCCCCCGTCGAGGCGGAAGGCCGGGGCAAAGGCGGGAAGAAACCGGTCCACCTCCTCCTGATCCGGCACATCCACCGGCTCGAAGGTATGGGAGAGGAAGAAGGCGTCCAGGACCACCATCACCGGCAGGCTGACCGCCTCGGCCAGGCGGAAGGCCTGGAGGGTGGTGTCCAGGGCCTCCTGGCCGTCCTCGCAGTAGAGCTGGATCCAGCCGGTGTCCCGCTGGGAGAGGCTGTCGGTCTGATCCATCCAGATGTTCCACCCCGGCCCCAGGGCCCGGTTGACCTCGGCCATGACGATGGGCAGCCGGGCCGCGGAAGCCCAGTGGAGCAGCTCATGCATCAGGGCCAGGCCGTGGGAGGAGGTGGCGGTGAAGGTCCGAACCCCGCCGGTGGCGGCGCCGATGACCGCCGCCATGGCCGAGTGTTCGCTCTCCACGTTGATGAAGCGGGCGTCCATGACACCATTGGCGCAGAACTCCGACAACGCCTCCACGATGTGGGTCTGGGGGGTGATCGGATAGGCGGACATCACCTGGACCCGGGCCAGGCGGACCGCCTCGGAGACGGCGTGGCTGCCTTCTATCACCGTTTTCATGGGGTCTCCTCCACCAGGGCCATGGCGCCGCACGGACATTCCGTCACGCAGATGCCGCACCCCTTGCAGTAGTCGAGATTGATCCGGCGGGGCGGGCCGTCGATGACGGCCATCTCGGGGCAGAAGAGGGCGCAGGTGCCGCAACCATCGCAGATGCCGCAGTGGAAGCACCGGCCGGCCTCCCTTTCGGCGGCCTCGGCGGTGAAAGCCCCCTCCACCTCGGTGAAATCGACGGTCCGGTGTTTCGGCGGGAGGATCGGCGGGGATCCCCGTTCGGCCTTCCGGTGGAAATCCACATTGATCTCTTCGAACCGGATCACTTTGGGGCTTCGATCCCGGCGGGGCCCGCCGGTGTAGATCTCCATGGACAGGGCATCGCCGTCCCCCACCCGGCAGGCCTCGAGGCGCTCGGCCACCGCCGACGGACCGGACCGGAGATAGGTGTCGAGAACCATGGCCGCCTGCTTGCCGGAGGCGATGGCGTCGGCGACGCTCTTGACCGGGTTGACCACATCGCCGCCGAAGAGCGTGGGGACCTCCCGCTCCACCAGGGTGCAATGGCTGAAGGCGCGTCTCCCCGCCTCGTCATCGGCGGGCGTGAGCGGGCCCCGCTCCGCGTCCGCGCCGATGGCCCGGAAGACCTCGTCCACCCAGAGGGTCCGGGGATCCCCTTCGGGCACCACCCGGGCCCTCCGGCCCGGTTCCACGATCCGGGCCCGCATGGGCTGGACGATCAATCCGAACCGGCCGTCGGTCCGCTCGATGCGGACCGGGGCGTAGAGATCCATGAGGGAGACCCCCTCCTCCAGGGCCATCCGAACCTCATGACCGAAGGCGGGCATGTCCTCGCGCCGGCGCCGGTAGACCAGGACCGGGGAGGTCCCCATCCGGACCAGGGACCGGGAGAGGTCGACGGCCGTGTTGCCGCCGCCGATGACGGCGACCCGCTTGGCCCGGGTCCGGGCCCGGCCGTCGCGGATCTCTTCCAGGAAAGCGCGTCCGTCCCTTGCCAGGTCCTCGCCGGGGATGTTGAGCCGGACCGGCCGGCCCTGTCCGGCGGCAAGAAAGGCTGCGGCGTACGGGTGTTCCTTGAGGATTCCGGGGGTGAACGGCCGGTTGCGGTGGATCCGGATCCCCAGGGCTTCGATCCTGGCGATCTCCCCTCGGAGGACCGCTTTCGGGAGGCGGTATTCCGGGATTCCCCAGCGAAGGAGCCCTCCCGGCTCCCCAAGGGATTCGAATAGATCACAGGCGTACCCCAGGCGGGCCAGGAAATAGGCCGCGGAAAGTCCGGCCGGCCCGGCGCCGGTAATGGCGACCCGGCCGTTTTCCGGGGAAGGGGCTGTGGGCGGGGCCACGCCGTGGGTCAGGGCCGCATCCCCCACGAACCGTTCCAGGTGCCGGATGGCGATGGGGGCGTCCAAAAAGGAGCGGTTGCAGGCCCCCTCGCATGGATGGAAACAGACCCTTCCGCAGACCGCGGGAAAGGGGTTCTCCAGGAGGATCGAGCGGGCCGCGTCATGGAAACGGCCCTGGGCCGCCAACATCTCCACCCGGCTGATCTCCTCGCCCGCGGGGCAGGCGGCGGCGCACGGAGCGGTCCTCTCCCTGGAGACCGGTCGGAGGAACCGCCATGTGCCGGTCCGATTCGATTCGGTGGTGGCGTGGGACCGGGAGATGCGCGGGGAAGGGGAATCGATTTCGTGCAACATCAAGTCTCTCCCTGGGGGCTTCGGGGATCGGACGTCATGAGCGGCGGACCTCCTCGTACGCCTGGCGGGCCGCCGCCACATTCTCTTCGGCCTTGGCCGGGATCTCCCGGCGGATGGTCTCCGCCAGCGTCTCCAGGGGAGGGCTTCCCAGCAGGCGGGCGAAGGCGCCCACCATGGCGGTGTTGATGATGGGCTGGGTCCGGGTCCCCAGACCGTTGGCCACGGCGATGCGGGTGGCGTCCACCACGGCCGGCCGGAATTCGGAAAAGGGGGAGGGGTCCCCGGGGAAATCGGGGGTGTTGATGAGCACCCAGCCGCCGGGCTTCAGGCCCCGCAGCACCTGGACGGTGGCCAGAAGCCGGTCGTCCTGTACCACCACGTGGTCCGGGGTGTAGACATTGCTCCGGATCAGGATCTTTCGGTGGTCGAGGCGCAGATACGCCTCCACCGGGGCCCCCCGGCGTTCCACCCCGAATACCGGAAAAGACTGCACCTGGTAGCCCGCCTCGAAAAAGGCCTTCGCCAGGATGGTGGCGGCCACCACCGTCCCCTGGCCGCCCCGGCCGTGAAACCGAATCTCCTGCATCGATGGTCGTTGTTCAGGCACCGTTGTCGCCGCTTTCCGGCCTCGCCGGGGCGAGGCATTCCCGCGAATAGGTCGGTGTTGTTCTCCCGGTTTTCCGTCAGCGCCGCCGCCTCCTGGGCCTTCCGGAAAAGCGGATGGATTTTCATTCCGTCTTCGGGTAGGCGGCCACCCCGATGTTGATCCCGTTGACCAGGACGTTATCTCCCAAAAGAATCTCCCTGTCAAATGCTTCCGGAAGCTTGC
>CAYSLC010000321.1:0-4863 GCA_964431545.1 uncultured Desulfobacteraceae bacterium
TGGGCCAGGGGTTCCCCGCTGTCCGCCGGCGTCGGTCCCGAGGAGAGGAGGAAAAGGAATGTGCAATACCCGGCAACGGCCAGGGGATCGAAGAGAGGCGAGCCGATAAGCCGCTGCATCGTTCTTCCCGGTGGCCGGATTATTCGGAAAAGAGATCCAGATCGGTCCGGCGGGTCTGGACGGCATCCAGTACCCTCTTCAGAAACCCGTCGTGGGAGACGCCGTGCTGGACCTTGCCGTCCAGGGTCCGCACCGCCAAGGTGCCGGCCTCCTTCTCCTTGGCGCCGATGGTGAGGATCAGCGGAATGTTGGCCAGCTGGGCCTCCCGCACCTTCCGGTTGAGGCTCTCCGTGCGGCCGTCCACCTGGGCCCGGAGTCCCGCGGCCTGCAGCGCCGTCCGGACCTTTTCCGCATAGGGGACCAGGTCGTCGTTGATGGGCAGCAGGGCCGCCTGGACCGGGGAGAGCCAGATGGGGAACTTTCCGGCGAAGTGCTCGATGAGGATCCCCAGGAACCGCTCGATCGATCCCAGCACCGTGCGGTGGATCATCACCGGCCGGTGCTTTTCGTTGTCGGCGCCGATGTACCCGAGGTCGAACCGCTCCGGAAGGGACATGTCGAGCTGGATGGTGCCGCACTGCCAGGTGCGGTTGAGGGCGTCCTTGATGTGGACGTCGATCTTGGGGCCGTAGAAGGCGCCGTCCCCCTCGTTGACCCGGTATTCCTTGCCGTAGGTGTCCAGGCCGGCCCGGAGGCCCTGGGTTGCCATCTCCCACGCCTCGTCGGTGCCGATGGATTTTTCCGGCCGGGTGGAGAGTTCCAGGTGGAAGCCGAGGCCGAAGGTGGCGTACATCCGCTCCACCAGCCGGAGGACCCCGACGATTTCGGTTTCGATCATCTCCGGCGTCATGAAGATGTGGGCGTCGTCCTGGTGGAAGGCCCGGACCCGGAAGAGGCCCGAAAGGACCCCGGAGAGTTCGTGCCGGTGGACCAGGCCCACCTCCGCGGCCCGGAGGGGCAGCTCCCGGTAGGAGCGCCGGGCCGAGCCGTAGATGAGCATGCCGCCGGGACAGTTCATGGGCTTGATGGCGTACTCGAAGTCGTCGATGGCCGACACGTACATGTTCTCCCGGTAGTTCTCCCAGTGGCCGCTTTGTTCCCACAACTCCTTGCGGAGCATGATGGGGGTCTTGGTCTCCACGTACCCGGCGGCCCGGTGCTCCTCCCGCCAATAGTCCAGGAGCGTGTTCCAGAGGACCATCCCCTTGGGGTGGAAAAAGGGCATGCCCGGGGCCTGGTCGTGGAAGCTGAACAGGTCTAGGGCCTCCCCCAGCTTCCGGTGGTTTCGCCGTTTGGCCTCCTCCAGGAAGTGGAGGTACTCCTTCAGGGCCTTCTTGTCGAAGAAGGCGGTGCCGTAGATCCGCTGGAGCTGCTCCCGGTTCTGGTCGGCCCGCCAGTAGGCTCCGGAGACCTTGGTCAGCTTGAACGCCTTGACGAAGCCGGTGTCGGGGACGTGGGGCCCCCGGCACAGGTCCGTGAACTCCCCCTGCTCATAGAAGGAGATGGTCCCCTCGTCGAGGTCGGCGAGCATCTCGCGCTTGTAGGGTTCGTCCCGGTAGAATTCGAGAGCTTCGGCCTTGGGGACCTCCCTGCGTCGAATGGGGAGCCGCTCCTTGACGATCTTCTTCATCTCGGCCTCGATCTTGGCGAAGTCGTCCTCGGAGATGGGGCCCATGTCGATGTCGTAGTAAAATCCCTCCTCCACCACCGGGCCGATGGTCAGCCTGGCGTCCTTGTAGAGCCGCAGCACCGCCTGGGCCATGACGTGCGCCGCCGAGTGGCGCATGATCTCCAACCCCTCGGGATCCCGGGTGGTGATCAGGCGGACCTCGGCGTCCGTCTCGATGGGGCGGTACATGTCCAGCGCGTCTCCGTTCACCTCCACGGCCACGCTCTCCCTCGCCAGCCCTTCGGAGATGGACTTGGCGACGTCCCAGCCGGTGGGGGGGGCGTCGAAACTTTTCTGGTTCCCGTCGGGGAATGTGATATTTACCATTGTTATTTCACCGAAAAATCGCTATGGATTCCAAGTTTGGCGTAACGATGCAAAAAGAACTAGAGTATTTAGGGGAAATGGCGGATCGGGTCAAGGAAAAAAATGAACGAAAACAGCAGGGTCGAAGTGCGACGGATCGAGGATGGGGAGGCGCTGGGACGATTTGTGGCCGATATGGCGGACCGCCCCATGGTGGGGGTCGACCTGGAGGCCGACTCCATGTACCATTTTCAGGAGAAGGTCTGCCTGGTCCAGATGGGGGTTCCGGAGCGGGTGGCCGTCATCGACCCCCTCCCCATGGCGGACCTCGCGGCCCTAAAGCCTTTTTTCGCGGATCCCGAGGTGGAGAAGATCTTCCACGGGGCCGACTATGACATCCGCTCCCTCCACCGGGACTTCGACATCACCATCCAAAACCTCTTCGACACCCAGATCGCGGCCCGGTTCCTGGGGTTCCGGGAGACCGGACTCGAGTCGGTGGTCCACCGCCTCTTCCACATCGACCTCGACAAACGGTTCCAGAAGAAGGACTGGTCCAAGCGACCCCTCCCCGACGACATGGTGACCTACGCGGCCCAGGACGTGATCCACCTGGTGCCCCTGGCCGCCCGGTTCAAGGAGGAACTGAAGGCCCTGGGGCGGCTCTCCTGGGTCCGGGAGGAGTGTGAGCTGCTGACCCACGTCCGGGCCCTCCCCTCGGACGAGGCGGAGCCCCTCTTCCTCCGGTTCAAGGGGGCCGGCCGGTTGCGGCCCCGAAGCCTCGCCGTCCTGGAGGCGATCCTCCGGTACCGACGGGAGATGGCCCGGAGGAAGGACCGGCCCCTGTTCAAGATCTTCGGCAACGAGGCGATCCTGAAGGTGGTCAAGGCCCGGCCCGTCAGCCTCAAGCGGCTGGCCGGATCGGGGGCCCTGAGCGAAAAGCAGATCCGGATGTACGGCGAAGGGATCGTGGAGACGGTCCGGGCGGCCCTGGAGATCCCGGAGGCGGAGCTTCCCGTCTACCCGAGGAAGAAGTCGCCGCCGGTGCCGCCGAAGCTGCCCGGTCGGGTCAAGGCCCTGAAGCGGTGGCGGGACGCCAAGGCCGAGGCCCTCAACATGGATCCGGCCCTGGTCTGCAGCAAGTCCCAGATCAGCGCCATCGCCGCCCGGAACCCCCGGTCCGTCAGGGGCCTCGACGCCGTGGAGGAGATGCGGAACTGGCAGCGGGAGGCCTTCGGCCGGGAGATCGTCTCGGCCATCAAAGGGGCCGCCAAGGGGAAGAGATCCAGATGAGTTCGGAACAAAATCCCGTTCGATTCCGGGGCTTCCCTTGTGAAAACAGGGAAGATCGGGTACGGTTTCATCATCCCAACCGACCGGTGCGCCGCCGGTACCCGCGGAACGCCGCCGCCGGTGAAAGGAGACGAACATGGAGAGCCGGGAGACCTTTAGATCGGGACGGCTTAAGATCGAGGGCCGCTTCCGTGCGGGGACGGGAAACCGGGGGGTCGTCATCACCCACCCCCATTCCCTCTACGGAGGGGACATGGACAATCCCGTGGTGGAGATGGCGGCCCGGACCTACGGATCGGCGGGGTACGCCACCCTTCGCTTCAACTTCCGGGGGGTGGGGGGCAGCGGCGGGTTCTTCGACCAGGGGGCCGGTGAGCGGAAGGATGTCCAGGGGGCCGTCGATCATCTCCGGGGACGGGGGATCGAGGAGATCCACCTGGCCGGCTACTCCTTCGGCGCCTGGGTGATCGCCCATGCCGGCATCGATCCGCAGGGGCCCGGCCGGGTGGTGATGGTCTCCCCGCCGGTCGAGTTCATGGAGTTTGAACAGGATCGGACCATCGACGCTTTGGGGCTGGTGGTGACCGGGGGCCGGGATGAGATCGCTCCGCCGGACCGTGTGGCGCAATGGATGGCCGTCTGGAACCCCGGAGCCCGGCTGGCCGTGGTCGACGGCGCGGACCACTTCTATTCTGGGCGGCTCGATCGCCTGGGGTCGATCTTGGCCGATTTTCTAAAGGGCGGAACAGGAAAGGAGACGGGCAATGGTGCTCACCTATGAAGGCAAGCGGCCCAGTGTGGGCAAGGACGTCTTCATCGCCCCCACGGCGGTGGTGATCGGGGACGTCGCCCTGGCCGACGGCGCCAGCATCTGGTACGGCGCCGTGATCCGGGGGGACGAAGCCCCCATCCGGATCGGGCGCAACACCAACATCCAGGACAACTGCACGATCCACACGGATCCGGGAAAACCGGTGACGCTGGGGGACTACGTGACGGTGGGGCACAACGCCGTGGTCCACGGCTGCACCGTGGAGGACCGCAGCCTGGTGGGGATCGGAGCCGTGGTGCTCAACGGGGCCCACATCCGGAAGGGATCGGTGATCGCCGCCGGGGCGGTGGTGCGGGAGGGGCAGACGGTGGGTCCCCACCATCTGGTGGCCGGCACCCCGGCCCAATTCAAGAAGGATCTGGGGGAGGGGATCCTCGAAGTCCTGGAGGAGCCGGCCAAGGTCTACCTGGACCTCGCCCGGAACCATCGGGCCATCGAGACCGGCGAGGCCCCGTGAGGGGCATCGGAATCGCGGTCCCGGCGCTCTGGCTTTCCCTATGGGCGGGCATTGGCCGGGCGTTAATTACGCCGGTGGTCGGGTTGTGTCCGGGGCTCACCTTGAGCTTCGTCCGATTGCGTCCGGAGGCGGCCGGGGAACGGAAGCGGATCGGCGAGACGATCCACCAGGTAATGGCCGCGGTGCGGGAGCCCTCGGTCCATGCGGCCAATTATCCGGACGAGGGACCGGCAACTTACCGCTGAA
>CAYSLC010000322.1:0-4845 GCA_964431545.1 uncultured Desulfobacteraceae bacterium
CGGTGGCCACCTGGTGGACCAACGAGAAGAAGTCGAACATGAGCCGGATGGAGGAGAAGGGGATGATCGAGCCGGGTCGGTACCGGATCATCTGGAAGTCGCCCCGGCTCCCCTCGGATCCCTTCACCGTTCCCGCCTGGCTGCCCGAACAGATGCAAGCCGACATCAAGGAGGCCTTGGTGACCCTGCACGAGAAGGATCCCGACGCCTTCAAGGCCCTGATGGGCGGCTCCCAGCGGCTCCAGGCCGTCAGCCTCGAAGACTATCAGCCGGTGATCCGGTTCATCAAGGCGAACATGGAACAGCGCAAAGAGTAGCCATTCCCGCCCGGGATCGAAGCTTATGGAGCCGCCCTCCCTAAAACTCGGGGCGGCTCCCTTCGTTCCTGAGACGGACCCAACCCCCCATGAAAGCATTCTTCCGGGACGACTTCCAGCGGAGCCGGACCTATTCCGACTTCCTTGGGACCGAGGCCGCATTCAAACGGGCCCGGCGCCGGGGGTCGATGCTCTTTGCCGCCGTCTTCCTCCTGGCGCTGGCCGGCTCCGTCCACGTGGGGGAGGTGAGCGTCCATGAATTCGTCCACGGCCTTCCCGGGTTCTTCAACTATTTCGGCGACACCATCCCCGAGATCCGCCCCGGCCATTTCGTCGAGGATCTCGCCGACTGGTACTGGGGGATCGGAAAGTGGCTCCGGTACCTCTGGGATACGGTGCTCATCGCCTTCCTGGGGACCCTGTTCGGGTTCATCGGCGCCTTCCTCCTCTGCTTTCCGGCCTCCCGGAACCTCAACGGGACCTACTGGACCTATTTCCTCTGCCGCCGGGCCACCGAGTTCGGCCGGTCCGTTCCGGAGCTGGTCTTCGCCCTGATCTTCGTCTTCTCCTTCGGCATCGGCCCCCTTCCCGGGGTCCTCGCCATCGCCCTCCACAGCGGCGGGGCGTTGGGCAAACTCTTCTCCGAGATCAACGAGAACCTCCACGCCGGATCCATGGAGGGGGTGACCGCCTCGGGCGGGGACTGGTTCCAGACCATCCGGTATGCGGTGGTGCCCCAGGTCCTGCCCAACTTCATGAGCTATACCCTGCTGCGCCTGGAGATCAACGTCCGGGCCGCCTCGGTGGTGGGGTTCGTGGGGGCCGGCGGCATCGGCCAGGAGCTGATGACGGTGATCCGCCAGTTCTACTACAAGGACATCAGCGCCATCGTCCTGATGATCATCGTCACGGTCTCCTTGATCGACATCTCCTGCGAAAAGCTCCGCCACCGCGTGATCGGCGAGGTCTCGGCCATATGAGCCGGCCCCTCTTCCGGACCGGGACGGACAGCGCCGCGGCCGGCGATCCGGAGATCTTCGTCCGGCCCCTCCGGCAACGGGCCGCGTTCTGGGGGACCCTGGGGGGCCTGGCCGCCTTCACCGTCTACTGCCTCCACGCCCTGGGCTTCTTCGACCCCGAGCGCCTGGTGGACGGGTTCGGCAAGCTCTTCGGCGTGGTCGGCTTCATGCTCCCTCCGGCATCCCACGGCCGGACCCTCGATTTCCTCGCCGCCCTGGTGGAGACCCTCGGCATGGCCTTTCTGGGGACCCTGCTCGCCTTCCTCTTCTCGGTGCCCCTGGGGTTTCTGGGGGCCAAGAACGTCGCGGCCAACCCGGTCTTCCACTTCGGCCTCCGCCGGTGTTTCGACGTCCTCCGGGGCGTGGACGCCCTGATCTGGGCCCTGGTCTGGATCAACGTGGTGGGCCTCGGCCCCTTCGCCGGGATCCTCGCCATCGCGGTGAGCAACACCGGGGAACTCTCCAAGCTCTTCTCCGAGGCGATCGAGAACGTGGACCGCAAGCCCATCGACGGGGTCAAATCGGCCGGCGCCGGCCCGGTCCAGACCGTCCGGTACGCCATGCTCCCCCAGGTCACCCCGGTGATCCTCTCCACGACGCTCTACTACTTCGAATCGAACACCCGGTCGGCCACCATCCTCGGGATCGTGGGGGCCGGCGGCATCGGGCTCCAGCTGGCCGACCGGATCCGGGTGATGGCCTGGGACCAGGTCTCGCTGTTGATCCTCATGATTTTGGTCACCGTCTACCTCATCGACACCCTCTCCGGCCATGTCCGTCAATACTTCATCCGGCCTCCCCGGATCCCGAAGCCGGCGCCCTAAGGAGACCTCCCAATGGACCCCATCCGCATGATCATGTTCGATCTCTCCGGCACCACCGTCCAGGACGACACCGCTGTCCAGGACTGCCTTTACGAGGCGGCCCGTCAATACGACCTCTCCACCTCCCCGGAGGAGATCGCCTACCATCTCGGCATGAACAAGATCCACCTCTACCAGTTCCTCATCGCCCGGTCCCGGGGGGAGGCGGTCCGGATCCAGGATCTGGAAAAACACCGGGACCCAGGGACCGAGCCCCTGGCCCGGGAGGTCTTCGACCGATACGAGGCCCTGATGCTCAACCACTACCGGCGGGGGGTCCGGGAGGTGGCGGGGGCCTCGGAGACGTTCCGCTGGTGCCGGGAGCACGGCATCAAGGTGGCCACGGATACGGGCTTCCACGGCCGGATCACCGATGCGATCATGGAGGGCTCGGGCTGGATCCGGGAGGGGCTGGTGGACATCGCCGTCCACGTGGAGAGCATTCCGGGCCAGCGGGGGCGGCCCGCCCCGTTCATGATCTTCCATGCCATGGAGAAGCTCGACATCCAGAGCGTCCACCAGGTGATCAAGGTGGGGGACACCCCGGCGGACATGCTGGAGGGGCACAACGCCGGGTGCCGGGGGGTTGTCGGCGTCCTCTCCGGGGCCCAGCCGGTGACCGCCTGGGGGCGGTACCGCCACACCCACGTGATCCCCGGCGTCAAGGATCTGCCCCGCCTGATCGAGACCGAATTCATGTGATCCCGGACGCGCCGGCCCCGCCGCCGTTCCTTTATGCAAACCATCCCGCTGGAGGCCGCCATGCCCACCGCCGCCCGCGCCGCCGTGATGACCGCCCCGGGGCGGGACCTGGAGATCCGGGAGTACCCGTTGACCCCGCCGGGGCCGGGGACCCTTCTGGTTCGGGTGGCCTCCTGCACCATCTGCGGGTCGGACCTCCACTCCTGGTCGGGCCGGCGGGCCGCGCCCGTGCCCATCATCCTGGGCCACGAGATCGTCGGGAGGGTCGTCGCAATGGGGGAGGGGGCGACCCATGATCTGGGGGACCGACCCCTGGACATAGGGGATCGCGTCACCTGGTCCCTCACGGACAGTTGCGGCAGGTGTCGCTTCTGCCGGGAGATGGGCCTGCCCATGAAGTGCCGGAACCTGAGAAAATACGGCCACGACGCCTGCGACGCCCCGCCCCACTTCACCGGCGGGTTCGCCGAATACTGCCATATCGGGCCGGGCACCGCCGTGGTCAAGCTCCCCGACGACGTGTCCGACCGGGCCGCCGCCCCGGCCAACTGCGCCCTGGCCACGGTGGTCGCGGGTTGGGAGGCGGCCGGCCTGAAGCCCTTTGAATCGGTCCTGATCCTGGGGGCCGGGGCCCTGGGGTTCTATGCCGCCGCCCATGCGGCCCATGCCGGGTGCCGCCGGATCATCGTGGCGGACCTTCTGGAGGGGCGGCTGGCCGCCGTGGGCCGCTTCGGCGCCACGGAGACCCTTCTTCTGGACGGCATGGAGGCGGGAGCGGCCGTCCGGGCGGTGCGGGAGATGACCGGCGGCCTCGGCGTCGACCGCGCCCTGGAGGTGGCCGGAGCCCCGTCCCTGATCCCCCTGGGGCTCCGGTGCCTGCGGACGGGGGGACGGCTCGTCGAGATCGGCAACTCCTTCCCGGACGCCCGGTTCACCTATGACGCCAGCGACATCGTCTGGCGGCGGCTGACCCTCACCGGGGTCCACAACTACGACGCCCGGCACCTCCGGGCCGGGGTCGATCTGCTCGCCTCGGCCGGAGACCGGTTCCCCTTCGAGGAGATCGTGACCCACCAGGTGGGGCTCGACGAAGTCAATCAAGGGCTGCGGCTCGCCCGGACTCCGGAGGCGATCCGGGTGGCGGTGGTGCCGTAGGCCGCCCTTAATTTTTTATCCCGTTCCCGCATGGACGCTAAAGAGATCAAATCGATCGCCAACCTTCCCATCGGAGAGAATGAAGCCGAGGCCATTCGAACGGCTACGAAACTGTCGAGGTCCTTGTTCCCAGTCAAGTACATCACCCTGTTCGGCTCCAAAGCCGGGGGCGACGATGATGAGGAGTCGGATATTGAAGGCGTTGTTTTCAGGGGTTTCCCAGTCGATGAGCCAGACGGTGACGGTCTGCTCTCACACCTCGGGCCGCACCTTCACGCCGTACCGAAGGAGGCTGTAGACTTCCCGGTTGGCGCCGTAAAGGGCTTTGCCCCGCCCAGTGCCCTGGCCTTGTTCAACTCGAAAAGGACCCTCCCGATGATCCGCCTGTCGTGGCCCCGGCGTATTAGCCAGTCCGACAGCAGTTCTTCCTCGACGTTGGCGTTGGTCTCCCGGTCTTTCCAGTGGCCGAGGTAGCGGTAGCCGAGATCGTTTGTAAAGCGCCAGATCACATGCTGCTGGGTCTGGATTTCTTTTTGGTCGACTTTGCTCATTCGAGCACCTCCCAGCGTCCCCCTTTATCCGGGCCAATACGACGGATTCTATTTAGTTCCCGAAGTTTAGCGATTTGCTTCTCAATGGCGCTGGTGGATCGATTCAGATTTTCCGCCAATTCGTCAATGGTGGTATGGGGATTGTCTTGCATAGCCCGCACGATTGCACGCCCTGTCAGCCCGACCCTTTTCTCCGTAGTTTTCTCCGTAGTTTTCTCCGTAGTTTTCTCCGTAGTTT
>CAYSLC010000323.1:0-4834 GCA_964431545.1 uncultured Desulfobacteraceae bacterium
TGCTCAAACCCGGCGGGCCCCGGCCGCCGCTCCCTTACCGGCGTTTCCCCGCGCCTTTTTTTCTCGACCGCATGAGCCTATCCATCTCTTTCCGGACGATTTCACGGGCTACAACCTTGATTGCGGGGTTTTCTGGCTCCAGACGTTCCATGAAGAAATAGTAATAGAGCGCCCGGCTGATGTTGCCCACCCGTGCGAAATACCTGGCCATGACGCTAAAAAAGGCCCGAACTTCGCTGATATGGAAGACCTCCTCACCAGGGTAGATCCGTCTCAGATCGAACTGATTGTTGAAAACCTTGGGAACCTGCCGGTGATTGCCGGTTTCGAGGTAGTACTCCGCCAGCGCGGTCTTTCCGAAAAGGTAGTCGGGGAACCGTTTGATGGTTTCTTGGATCGCATCGAGGAGATCCTCGCGACGCCCGGACATGGCATAAGCGATTGAGATGTAGTTGTAGATGACTGGAACTTTTGGATATTTCCTGATGAGCCCCATCAAGGCGGGAAGTGCTTTTTGCGGGTTGGAATGCACCGTGGGGTTCGCCTTTTCCAACTTGATTCGATCCCCGGGTGACATTTTTTTGAGTTCCGGATGCTCGATCGGCATCGTGGTGATCGGCGTCTCCAGCATCAGGCCGTCCTTGGATTTTTCGACCGCCTTATGGACCGCCTCCCTGTCGATATCGGCGAGCAATGCCCGGGGATCTTCATGCGTGCCGTCCCGATAGGCTTTGAGAACCATCTCTTCTGTGAGATATCCCATTGAGACCTCTTTCTTATGGTGAAAACAGACCGGACCCCGCTGGTCCGTCTCGCGTGTCCCTCCATTTCGGCATAGGGGCCTTGGCGCCGCGGGCGGACAGCCGCGGTTCCGGGAGGATCCGACGGACCCCCCGCGAATCCCGGCCGGGTGCCCGCCGGAGAGCGCGGGGCCGCCACACGGACGGTGACGGTATGGTATAACACGCAAAGGGCCGACCATCAACGACCGGGAAGAAGACTCCTACATGGAAAGGTGAAACAAAAAATAGCGTCCGGTGAAGTTCGCCATTGTCTGAAAAAAGGAAAAATATGAAAATATCACCCCTTCCGCTTCCGATAGACCAGCGTCTCCCCCACCCGGGCCGACTCGAACTTGTCGGTGAGCATGTAGGTGTTCTCCATGGCCCCGAGAAAGAGGTACCCCTCGTCGGAGAGCAGGTGGGAGAGGGTGTCGAAGACCTTGCGCTTGGTGGCGTCGTCGAAGTAGATCATCATGTTCCGGCAGAAGATCACGTCGCACTTGATCCCGTAGATGGCGTACGGCTCCACGATGTTGAGCTGGTGCCACCGCACCAGGTTCCGGATGGGCTCGATGATCCGCCAGGCCTTTCCCGATGGGGTGAAGTAGGTCGCTCTCCGTTGCGGCGACAACCCCCGTTCGATCTCCGCCGTGGAATATTCGCCGTCCATCGCCTTTTTGAGGACCTTCTTGGAGATGTCGGTGGCCAGGATGTTGAAGTCGTCGGTCCCCGCCTCCGTCGCCGGATCGGCGGCGTACTCGTGGACCAGCATGGCGATGCTGTAAGGTTCCTGGCCGGTGGAGGCGCCGGTGGAGAGGATGTGGACCTTGGCGGGCGCGCCGCCGCCGGGGAAGAGGGCCTTGCGCTTGCGGATCAGATTCCCCAGCTCCGGGAGGACCACCGTCCGGAAGGCCTCGAAGGGGTGGACGTCCCGGAAGAAGGAGGTCTCGTTGGTGGTGATGGAGAGGATCACCTCGTTTCTCAGGTGGGTCGAATCGTCCCGGGTCAGCATCCGGCCCAGCTCGGAGAAGTCCCCGCACCCGGTGGCGTGGACCAGGGGCTCCAGGCGCTGCTGGATCAGGTACGCCTTTTCCCGCTTGAAGGCGATCCCCGACACCCGCTGGATGTAGTCCCGGATGACCTCGAAATCCCGCGTGGAGAGTTCCATGGCCCCGGGTCCGTCAACCGTCGACGAGGCGGGCCACGGCCTCGGGGATCGCCTCCAGGGGGAGCACCCGGTCGGCGTGGCCGGCGGCCACCGCGCTGCCGGGCATGCCCCAGACCACGGAGGTGGCCTCGTCCTGGGCGATGACCCGGCCGCCGGCCCGCTTGACGGCGGCGGCCCCGCCGGTGCCGTCGGCGCCCATGCCGGTAAGGATCAGGGCGACCACCCGGCTTCCGTAGACCATGGCGGCCGACCGGAAGAGGACATCCGCGGAGGGCCGGGAGCCGCTTTCCGGGGGCTGCCGGTTGATCACCGTCACCCGGTCCTCCCCCTTGTTCCGGACCAGCATGTGGTGGTCCCCCGGGGCGATATAGACGTGTTCGTCCCGGATCGGATCGCCGTCCCGCGCCTCCAGGACCGTGTGGCGGCACTTCTTGTCGAGGCTCCGGGCCAGGGACTGGGTGAACTCCGACGGCATGTGCTGCACGATGAGAATGGGGATGGAAAGCCCCTGGCACAGCGGGGGGAGCAGGGTCGCCAGGGCTTTGGGGCCGCCGGTGGAGACGCCCACCACCAGGGCCCCTCCGGCCGCCGCCGGGACGGCCCGTGGCGCCGGGGCCGGCACGGCCGCCGGCGCGGATTCGGGCCGGGGGGCAAAGAGGCGCCGGGAGGTGAAATAGCGGATCTTCACCAGCAGCTGCCGCCGGAGGATTTGGCGGCTCTCCGCCGGGCTCGCCGCCTCGGGTTTGGTGATGAAATCGAAGGCCCCCGCCTCCAGGGCCTGGATGGTGGTGTCGGCCCCTTTCCGGGTGTGGGCGCTGACCATGACGACCCCGATGGGGGGGAGATCGGGGTCGGCCCGGTTGATCTCCTGGATGGCTGCCAGGGTCTCCAGGCCCCCCATCTCCGGCATCTCCACGTCGAGGGTCACCAGATCGGGGCGGCGGGACCGGATCGATTCCACCGCCTTCAGGCCGTTTCGGACCGATCCGATCACCGCCATGTCGGGCTCCCCGGAGAGGCTCTCCTCCACCGCCTTCCGGAAGATCAGCGAGTCATCGACGATCAGGATCCGGGTCCTGGGAGAGGTGGGGGGGGCGGTCATCGATGGTATGTCAGTTCACCTTCTCGGCCATGGACAACACGTCCGGAGGGACCGTGATCCCCAGCTTCTTGACCATGGACATGTTGAGGAGGAAGACCGGGTCGGGATCGAGTTTCACCGGCACGGCCATGATCGGTTTGCCGTCGATCAGCACCGAGACGACGCTGTCGGCGAGCATGCGGCCGAGCTTCTCATTGTCCGCGGCCAGGCCGCAGAGGGCCCCCAGCCCCTCGATGTGCTGATCGAGGTAGGTGGCCATGGGGGTTTCGATCAGCGCGGCCAGCCGCGGGATGCTGGAGTTGACCAGGGCCTGGGACCCCATGACGATGAGATCCACCTGCTCGGCCAGCTTCTTGCCCTTGATGAGCACCTCGCTCTCGGTTTGGCACAGGGCCTCCCGATAGTCGATGTTCAGCATCTGGCAGGCGGCCCGGGTCTCGGACCGGTCGATGGCCGCGGAGGGATGGGCGACCTCCACCACCAGCCCCAGCCGCCGCATCCCCGGAAGGACGCGCTTGAAGATCTCCACCTTTTTCCGGGCGTCGATGTAATACGTGACGCCGGTGATCTTCCCCTCCGGCATTTCCAGGTTCTCCACGGCGCCGAGGATGCCCGGATGGCTGCATCCGCCGATGAAGGCCGGGATCCGGGGCGGATGGTTGCCCATGTACCGGGCCCCGCTGGATCGCAGGAACACGATGCCGTCCTTTTCATCCTGCCACTTGTTGTAGACGGCGGCCGCCGCATCCTGGCCGGGGAGTTCGATCTTGAAGTCCATGTCGATCCCCGGCGCCTCGGCCTTGATCCGCTGCAGGAACCCCCGGGCCACCTCCTTGGCGATCCCCGACTCGCCCATCCACATGACGCCGATCCGCTTTTCGGCCGCGTCCGCCGTTGTCCCGGCCGCCGCCATCACCGCGATCACGACAACGGCCGTCGCCGCCCGTGCAAACCCGTTCGCCTTTCGTCCCATTACGTCCTCCTTGAAGTTCGATGATTGATGCATGTGAATCCTTCTCACTTTTCCCCGATTTTGAACTTGCCCACCATCTCCCGCAGCAGTCCGGCCACGCTGGAGAGCTTCTCCGCCGACGCATGGACCTGCTGGGCGTCCGCGTTGGAGTCGGAGGCGGCCCGGCTGACCCCCTGGATGTTCATGGAGACGTCGTTGACCCCCTTGGCCGCCTCCCCGGCGTTCTTGGCCACCTCCTCGGTCCCCTTGGCGATCTCGGCAATGGCCGAGGCGATGTTGTTGACGCCGGTGTTGGCCTGCTGGACGTTGCCGGAGATCTCGTTGGTGGTGACGGTCTGCTGCTCCACCGATTTGGTGATCACCACCGACGACTCGTTGAGGCTGGCGATGGTGGTGGAGACCTCGGAGATGACCCGGACGGCCTCTTCCGTATTGGACTGGACCCCCGCGATCCGCTTGCCGATGTCCTCGGCCGCCCCGGCGCTCTGCTTGGCCAGCTCCTTGATCTCGTTGGCCACCACCGCGAACCCCTTGCCGGCATCCCCGGCCGAGGCCGCCTCGATGGTGGCGTTGAGGGCCAGCAGGTTGGTCTGTTCCGCGATCCGCTTGATCACCGTGGTCACCTGGCCGATCTCCGTCGCCGCGCTGCTCAGAAGATTCATGGTGTGGGTCGCCGAATTCGACATCTCGGCGGCTTTGCCGGCGATCTCGGTGCCGCCCTTGGCGGTCCGGGAGACGTCCTTGATGGCCATGGACATCTCTTCGATGGAGGAGGCCACGGCGTTCATGTTCATGGAGAGTTCCTCGGC
>CAYSLC010000324.1:0-4793 GCA_964431545.1 uncultured Desulfobacteraceae bacterium
TGGAGAACGAGGCGATCAGCGGGACGACGGTGGAGGCGGCGGGGGGATTGTGCTATAACAAGAGCCGGGCCAAGTGATCGGGGCCGTTTGAAAACCAGATGGAACAAAGAGAGGAGGGCACACATGGAGAGATGGAGAGGATGGGCATGGATGGTGGCGGCGGCGCTGGTGGTCTGTGGGCTGGCGATTTCCGGATGCGACGATTCGGAGAACGTGGCCAAGGAGCCGCCCTTTGTCGAGGATTACACCCTGTTGACGGCGGATCTCACGGATTCCTACCTCCACGCCTACGACGGGGTGGACGACGGCGGCATCGCCCACGTCACCTACTGGGGGCTCACCGCCGGGACCCCGGAATATGACGCCCTGCCGGCCGAGGAGCAGGCCAAGATCGCCTTGATTCAGGCGAACCAGATCCACAGCGCGCTGTTCCAGCCCGACCAGCGGGTGGCCGGCCACGAGGCCACGGGCCTTCTCGACATGGAGGGCCGGGTGCAGAACGTGGTGCTCAAGGTGCCGGAAAACTGGAACGGCGATCTCGTGGTGGCGGGTACTCCGGGCCTCCGGAACCACTACGCCAACGAGGCGGTCTTCGCGCCGTGGCTGGTCGCCCAGGGATACGCCTACGTGACCGGTGACAAGGGGCTGCTCAACGGAAGCGATACGATGCTGAGCGGGACCCATCCCACCCAGCATTGGGGCGGGATGATGCTCGATCTGGCCCACTGGGCCGAGGCTCGCCTCGAGGCGGCCCTGGGACAACCGGTGGGGCGGACCTACGCCGTGGGGCTTTCCAACGGCGGGTACCAGGTCCGCCGGGCCCTGGAGATCGATCACGCGGCCGTTGCCGGCGGGGCCGCGCGGACCTTCGACGGGGGCGTCGACTGGTCCGGCGCCTACTGGCCGGGCGAACGGGTCCTGGACTCCGACAATGACGGGACGGTATCGGTGGCGGAATACGTGGCCGCCAACTCCCTCATCGGCAGCGTCGACCGGGCCACGGCGGCCATGGGATGGGCCTACGCCGAGGATACCGAAACGACCCCGGAGAACTGGTCGGCCGCGCCGCCGTACCCCGGCGCCTACGACGCGATGATCGATTCGGGCTTCACCCCCGAGTCGGCGGTCTACTGGGGCTACTACAACACCATCTTCGACGGCTACAAGGCGGTCCTGCCCGCCTTCAAGGGGGTGGGCTACTACAACCTGGTCTCCTACGTCTACAAGGCCGAGCTGCGCGGCGACGCCGGCGAAGTCGCCGCCGCATACACCTGCTACGTCGATCCCGAAAATCCGGATGTGGAACCGCCCCTCTACGACTGGCTGGCGGCCAGCGACCACCTGGGATGGAACGAGGAGAGCGTGATGTATGCCCTGGCCAACGCCAATACCGGGGAGTTCTCGGCCCCCATGATCACCGTGGCGGGAAAGGCCGACGCGCTGGTGCCCTATGAAGCCCAGGCGACGGCATACGCCGACCTGGTGGCCCAATACGGCGACGCCGCGATGCACCGGCTCTACACCATCGAGAACGCCGGCCACGTGGACGCCCACGCCGACGGCAACGGCGACTTCGATTTCAACGGCGTGCCGGGGGACGAGGGCATGGCCGACCGGCTGACCCCCATGCAGGCGTACGTGGAGAAGGCCTTTGGCCACCTGGTGGACTGGGTGGAGAACGGCGACGCGCCGCCCGCAAGCCAGACCATCCCCACCGACCCGGCCAATGATATGGTCGACCCGGAAGACATTCCCGATTTCGGGACGACCGTCGCCGGATTGTAATCCCCACCCCGGCGTCCGCGCCACGGGCGCCGGAAACAACCCTCATCGGGATCGGGTTCGATCCCTACGACCCCAAGGGCCGTCCATTCCCGGACGGCCCTTTTTTTTCGTCCCCAACACCCCCTGCCGACATGCATACGGCCCACCTTTCTCGCACCCCCTCTATGTGATCGCCATATAAGCCGTGCATTTTTTTCTGACCAAGAGCCTCGAAATTTGTTATGAAAAGGCAGCGAAAGGGGCATGGCATGAATAGACCGATAAAGCGGCAACGATTTTGTGGTCGAAATGTTAGCGCCGAAGAGGTGTCGCTGATCCAGGAGATCGTGGACACCTATGGAAGGCTGAGCAGGCATGAACTGGCAAACACCGTTTGCGAACTGTTGGACTGGAAGCGCCCCAGTGGCG
This sequence comes from uncultured Desulfobacteraceae bacterium, assembly GCA_964431545.1. GTDB lineage: Bacteria > Desulfobacterota > Desulfobacteria > Desulfobacterales > JAABSP01 > CAYSLC01. The sequence continues at coordinate 2,194 of CAYSLC010000324.1, forward strand.
GTTTGAAAAGCCGGGAGTGCCTGGACCTGCTGACGCAACTGGAATGCAAGGGGGTTTTGAAGCTTCCGGATAAACGGCAAGAAGGGTATAGAGGCCCTCGAAAGCGCATATCCGAGGTTCAACCCGAGAAACCTTACAGTGATTTCACCGGCAGCGTCGAGGATTTTGCCCCCCTGGAAGTGGATCGGGTTCGGACAAAGAAGCAGCGAGAGCTTTTCAACGAGCTGCTCGCACGGTACCATTATCTGGGCTATGCGATGCCTTTCGGGGCCCGGATCCAATATCTGGTATCCACCAGCCGCCCCTGGCGTGAAGTGGTGGGATGCGTCCAGTTTTCGAGCCCCGCCTGGCGGATGAAAGCCCGGGATGAATGGATCGGCTGGGACGACAAACGGCGGGTGGAAGGCCTGCAGCATGTTGTCAACAACAGTCGGTTTCTGGTCCTGGCGTCTATCCGCAACCTGGCCAGCGCAATGCTCAGTTGTACCGTGCGCCGGCTCAAATCCGACTGGGAGGAGCAATACGGGGTTAAGCCGCTGCTCTTGGAAACCTTCGTGGATCAAGAAAGGTTTACCGGAGGTTGCTACCATTCCGCCAACTGGATCGAATTGGGACAGACCGCGGGTCGCGGCCGGGACGACAGATTGAATTCGCGCCATGGTGCCGAGATTAAAACCATCCTGGTCTATCCGCTGGTAAAGAACGCCGCAAGGCGTCTCAGGGACGGGATATAGAGGACGATGGGCGGGGCCTCGGCACCGTTTCCACGCCGGTGGTGTCACACCATGGCGTGAAAGCGGGGGGAGTTGCAAGCCACCATACCTGTCCGCGTACCTTTTGGTTCAAGCCTGACAGCATCATTTGGCTTGTTCCCTTGACGGCGCTTGCAACGATTCATCACGCCTTGGCGTGATAACCATACTGCTCGATTATAGCCCCCTACCGCCCCGATTCTGGCGGAAGTTGAGGTCCTTCGCGGTTTCCTTTTCTGGAAATCAAGTCCCCACGGCCTTCATTGTCCCGGGAGCTTTACACCATCAGATTACTCCGAAAGCACGTCCCGGTAGAATACCTGCTGCGGAAAACAGGGTTTCATTATAGAATATTTCTATCTGAAACAGATACTTATGCGACTTCATGTCGCACTAAAACATAAAGCTCACCTGAACCAGGGCGGAGCGCAAGGAAGCATTACCCGTTTCTCGATTTCAATCTTAACCAGGATTCGGTGGCGAGGGGCGTTTGGGGCACATCCGTTCGGTTACGCAGAGCCCCAAGACCTCCGAGGTTTTCAAAACCTCGGAGGTCTTGGGCGGATATCGACCAAAGGCATTGTCTGGACTGGGTTTTTCTGATTCAGAGACGGATAATGCTCCCGGGACCGAATTCCCTTCGGTGGGGATACCCCAACGGGGTTGTACATACCAGCCCACGGGCAACGCCCTGGGTAGGGCGTGACAACCCATCGAGCCCTGTAAGGGCGTCATATCAACGAGGGCGCCAAGATTTGATGTCACGCCCTTTCAGGGCTTATATCGTAATGCCCATGAGTCCCAGGGCGTTGGCCCTGGGCTGGTATGTGCCGCCCTTTCAGGGCTTTCAGGACCCGACATCTCCTTGGAGGGAAATTCAATTGGTTTGTAAAAGCAGAACGTTAATGGTTCGTTTTCATTAGATGCCTGCTATGTCGTTATATTCTCCGGTTTTTTACTTGAAACGGAATATTCGTTGGATCTTGTTGATGTAATCAAGTTTTTATACTTTTTCTGATACTTCATGTAATATTTTACCAGTTTTTCCGGATCATGTTCAAATTCCTCGGATATTTCATGGCGGGTTGCTCTTATCCTATCGATTGTTGGATCGGTATTCATTTTATAAACCCTCATTTATGAGTTGCAATGGTGTCGTTAAAATTGGAATGGAAAGCCCCAATAGGGTGTTCATATGGCGAATGTGCTCAACTTTGTTTGCATTTGCCAAATGACGGCAATTCCATGTCAGAAGAAAATGGCAATTATAGTAAGATGCCATAGCTAAATGGAGAGCATCTCCGGCCGGATCATCGGGCATCACACGATAGCGAATGTATTCTTGAGCAATACTGATGATTTCGCTGTTAACGGCAAGAATTGGCAAATGTGCGACAAACTTCAGTGTATCTTCTTTTGTAGGATAGTTCCCTCGTTCTAATTCGTCCAATACTGGTGGTGCTGTCACCAGATTGTATCCTTGGCTCTGATTGTCCCACCATTCTTTTGTCCATTGACGCTTGCTCAAAGATTTGGGGTCATTTCGAATTTCGTGGTAATAGCTTGGAATGCTTGTTTCTATGTATACTTTTGGTTTCACAACGATACCTTTTTTAATTTATCGATCTACGAAATTATCACCGACACCTGAAGCAAAGCAATCTAATCGAGGTGTCGGCTTTTTCCGTTTAAACGAAAGCTTTTCGCACACGATTCCCTTTTCTTTTTTGCGATTTATTGCACGGCAACGAGTGAACTCACTGGATTTTACAGAGCGCAGCGAAGTAAAAATCCAGTGATTTGTTAGCGATTTTCTGCTATTCTCGCCAGTGTTCCGGTTTATCCAAC
>CAYSLC010000325.1:0-4772 GCA_964431545.1 uncultured Desulfobacteraceae bacterium
TTTCCGGATAGGCTTTCAGCGCATCATCGATCCAACGGGAGACCTGGGCGCGCTGTTCCGGGTCCACGACTTCGTCCAACCCGTCAAAAAGCAGAAGGAGCCGCTGACGGGCCAACATCCGGTTTCCGAACCCTTCCCTCGTGTCCAGGTGAGGTTGATGGAGCTGATCCTGGATGAAGGCGGCCAACCCTTGGTTGAGATTTCGGAGTTCCCGCAGGGGCAGGAAGACCGGGATGATGTTCCCGGGCAGTCCGAGCTTGGCCATGCCGCCCGCCAGACACCAAATCATCAGACGGCGCAAATGGGTGGTCTTGCCCGACCCCGGATCGCCGAGGATGACGATGCCGTGTCGGCTCATCCGGCCGCATACCTTGAACGCGTCGGGAACCGAGATCTCCCGGCCCTCGCCGGTCTCCCACAGGCATCTATGAGCCTCCTCTGCATCGGCGAAACAGGTGTCTCCGGTTGCCCGCAGATCGATCTGAGCGTCCAGGGGCACGTAGACATCCTCGATCCGGATACGCGTACGGAGCTTGGTACGGAAGCCCATTATGGGAAGGTGTTCATTCGCGGATCGGGCGCTTTGGCAATATTTCACGATCTCATGATCGAAGGGGACGGAAGGAGGGCTTGTGTCCACGGAAGCAGCAGCCTCAGCCCATCGCAAGTCCTTGACATGAAACCGGTTCTGGAGCGCCTGGAGATTTCCGAGGCGGGCAAGAATCACAAAAGCGGGGACGGCACCGCCGCCGATGATGTCGCTTCGGCCGAGGGTAAACTTGACCATTCCGCAGACTTTCCCCGTCCGGCCGTTCAAGATAGGAGAGCCGCTCATGCCGGGACGGATCAAGCCGAGGTTGAACTTGATCTCGGGTGGGATGTCGCCCGTTTCGCCTTCGCACTGGAGAGCCACGGGATTTCCGTTTGGAAAACCTTGATCCGGGTAACCGAAGGCATGGAGCGAATCCCCCCAGTGGACTTCGTCGTCCAGAAGCACGCAGGGATGGTCCGATCCGAGATCGGTAAACTCCAAAAGCGCCACATCGGGCTTCAAGGACCAGTGACTGGGGTTGACCCGGGCCTCGGCAAAATCTTCGTTCTGTTCCCACCGGACCTTGATGGGCGCCTGAACCGGCCAACCCTGAACGGCCACCACGTGACCGCAGGTGAGGATGTGCCCCGGCGCCACAAAAAAGCCGGTACCGTGGCCATCCTTCCCTGGAACGCTGAGCTTGACAGTACAATGTTTCAGCAGATCGGTGAGAGCCTTCACTGCCCCCACTCCATGGTGATTTCCAGGTTGCCCTTTCCGGTGCCCTTCACGATCATGGCGGTGAGCTTGCCCGATTCGATGCCGACCTCGATGCCGAACTTCACAGAGGTCTTTTTGGGTTTCACCTTCTCAATGGTGCCTTTGATGGCTTCGGTGATCCCCTCCAAGGCTTTGCCGATGTCGTCGAAGGAGAAGATGGTAAAATCGACATCTTCCTTGCCAGCCCTCTGCGGGGTTTCGATTTTGATGACGGTGCCGTTTGGAAGCTTTACAGGTATGCCATCTGTTTGTTCTTCGTCGTATGCCATAAAAAACCTCTCTATTCGTGATCGGTTCTTACCACAGCTCCTAGTTCACCAAATATTGCTCGATATCGAGCCCTGATGACCGGGGATGATATCCGGGATCAAGATTCATCAGGTCATTGCCTTTGCGGGCCAGGCACCAGTCGGGATCATGGTTGCCCGGCACGATGACGAGTCGAGAAGGATCGAGATCGAATTCCGTGGAAACGTCCTTCAGGAAACGCTCGGCGGCCTGATATTCTTCCGGCACCGATCGATTGGCAATATCGCCGGATAGGATCAGAGCGTCCAACTTTTTGATTCCCAGCGCGTTGATCAAATCCTCGGCCAGTTGATCGTACCAGTTCCGGGCATTTTCCAATGTGCCGAAATGGAGGTCCGAAAGATGGAGAATGTCGGTCGTCTTCATGGGATCAAGCGGCTCTCCGTTGATTTTCGCATAGGCGTTTTCTTCCCCTTTCCCGCCTTGATCGATCCGGGGTTTCGTTTTCAGCGATCATCGGATCATTGTCCTCCTGGAACGGATTCTCTTTGGTCGAAAAAAAACGTTTCACATTCCATGGCCGTACCCCCGGTCAGATAAAACGGGGTCTTCAGATTCATTCCGATTTCGAGGATCCCATCTTGAAGCGGATAAAGGCCGGTTGTGTAGTATTCGGGCCGCGTAGTCATATTTCTTCCTCATGGACTCGGTCCGCAGCATGGAGATCGTCCGTGGATTGAGCATCCCTTTGATCACGTCCACCGGCAGGCACTCCAGGATCTCATACCAGGAGAGCCGCTCCAGTATTCGGACATGGATCATCTCCCGGGTGAAATGGTGAAGGCGGTCCGACTCGCCGGCCAGAAACGCATAAAGTTCATCCGGCTCCACATCATAATCCCATAAGATCCGTTTGACCGGGATCGGTTCCATTTGATCCATCCCTTTCCGGGCCGCGTTGCCACCGTCGATGACAGGGCAAGCCGTCAAGGGGGCGATCCGTTCATCATCCCCCGCGCCTCTGTTTCTTCAACCCGATTTCACAGCCGGATCGGCCTGTGAGCCATCGGACCGTTCCTTCTTCGGCTTCAACGTCAGCTTTACATTCAGGTTGGCCCCGGTCTTGCCGCTCACCACGAACAAACGCCCCTCCCCCTCGAAGCTCAACCCCAGGGCGATCTCCGCCTGGTCCACCTCCATCTCCCGACTCAGCTCCTTGAAGACCTCCGAGACCGGCTTGCAGGCGTTTCTGAGGATCGGCTTGATCTTGTCGAAGGTGGCCGCCACCCGGTCGGCCGCGCCGCCCGAGATGGGACGGGCCTCGTCCTCGGTGACATCCACCATGACCAGGGTGCCGTCTTCCAGTTCGATCAGTTTCGTGCTCAAGGAAAGGTCTCCTTTCGGTTCTGGGTTTGCTCGATGAGTGCGCCCGCATTATGCCTTTCCGATGATTTTTCCGTCAACCCTTTTCCTGGGGTTTTCAGGGGATTCCGGGCCATGGCCCTGGGCCCCCCGTCCTGGATTGATGTCACGCCCTTTCAGGGCTTGGCGTGGGGTTCGACGAATCGAATCCCAGGGTTTCACCCTGGGCTGGTATCTGGCGCCCTTTCAGGGCCGACCAGTGCCATCGAAGACCTCCGAGGTTTCCGAAACCACGGAGGTCTGGGGTCGCCCATCTTCAAGGCCCGACGATCGGTCCGAACAATTCCTGGATTTTCCCTGGGCTGGTATGTGGCGCCCTTTCAGGGCTATTTGAACGGCTCTACCCGTTCCGGACCTCATAAGACCTCCGAGGTTTCAAAACCTCGGAGGTCTCGGGTCACTTTCCGGGCTGACATGGAAATCCGCGCTCCGCAAAAGACCCCTTGAAAAAGATCCCGATTCCCGATACCACATGCCGGTGGCGGCGGGTTCGGGATTGACCGAGCAATCCGGTATCCGACCCGCCCGCGAAACCCGAAACACGCACCGGAAAGGCCCCTTCCATGCGGTTCATCGCCGACCTCCACGTCCATTCCAAGTACTCCATGGCCACCGCCAAGAACCTCGACCTGGAGCACCTCCACGAGGCGGCCCAGCTCCGGGGGATCTCCCTGGTGGGGACCGGGGACTTCACCCATCCGGCCTGGTTCGCCGAGCTGAAGGAGAAGCTCGTCCCCGCCGGGGAGGGGGTCTTCCGGCTCCGGGACGACCTCGCGGCGGCGGCCGACGACGGGGTCCCCGAATCGTGCCGCGGCGACGTCCGGTTCATGCTCCAGTGCGAGATCAGCAACATCTACAAGAAGGACGGCGCCACCCGGAAGAACCACCACGTCATCTTCGTGCCCGACCTGGACGCCGCGGCCCGGTTCAACGCCCGGCTCGACGCCGTGGGCAACATCACCTCCGACGGCCGGCCCATCCTCGGCATGGACGCCCGGGACCTGCTGGAGATCCTCCTGGAATGCTCCCCGGACGCCATCCTGATCCCGGCCCACATCTGGACCCCCTGGTTTTCGGTGCTCGGCTCCAAGTCGGGCTTCGACGCCGTGGCCGACTGCTACGGCGATCTCATCGGCGAGATCTTCGCGGCGGAGACGGGGCTCTCCTCGGACCCGCCCATGAACTGGCGGGTCTCGGCCCTCGACCGGTTCGCCCTGGTCTCCAACTCCGACGCCCACTCCCCGGCCACCCTGGGGCGAAACGCCAACGTCTTCGACACCGACCCCGCCTATCCCGCGATCCGGGATGCATTGAAGGCGAAAGACCCGGCCCGGTGCCTGGGGACCCTCGACCTCTACCCCCAGGAGGGCAAGTACCACTACGACGGCCACCGGAAGTGCGGGGTGTGCCTCCATCCGGACCAGACCCGTGACCTGGACGGCCGCTGTCCAGAATGCGGCAAGCCCGTCACCGTCGGGGTCCTGAGCCGGGTGGCCGAGCTGGCCGACCGGCCCGAGGGGACCGTCCCCGGAACCGCCCTGCCCTGCCGCCACATCATCCCCCTGCCGGAGATCCTCTCGGAGATCCTCGGCGTCGGCCCCAAGTCGAAGAAGGTCCAGACCCAGTACAGCCGGATTCTGGAGCTGTTCGGCCCCGAACTCCCCATCCTGCTGGACCGGCCCACCGAAGAGATCGACCGGGCCGGGGTCCGCCACCTGGGGGAGGCGATCGCCCGGATGCGGGCCGAGCAGGTCCACCTCCAGCCGGGCTACGACGGCGAGTACGGCGT
>CAYSLC010000326.1:0-4766 GCA_964431545.1 uncultured Desulfobacteraceae bacterium
GGTCTCATTCCCCCCTCCGACCCTTCTATCGCTTCGACCCCTTCAATCGATTCAACAGGGCCGTCGCCCGGCCCACGACGTTTTCGGACGTAAATCCCATCCGCTCCATCACCAGTTTTCCCGGAGCCGACACCCCGAAGCCGGTGATCCCGATGCTCTCCCCGCCGGGACCCACGTACGCCGACCATCCCATGGGGATCCCCGCCTCCACCGAGAGGCGGGCCGGCACCGAGGCGGGCAGCACCGATTCCCGGTAGGCGGCCGGCATCTTCTCGAAAAGCTCCCAACAGGGCATGCTCACCACCCGTGCCGCCACCCCCCGCTCCCGGAGCTGGGCCGCCGCATCCAGGGTGATGTGGACCTCGGATCCGGTGGCGATGAGGATGATATCGGGCTCCCCGTCGGTGTCCCGGAGGATGTAGGCGCCGTTTCTGAGCCGCTCCGCGGGGGCGAACCGGGTCCGGTCGAGGATCGGAAGGTTCTGGCGGCTGAAGAGCAGGGCCACGGGCCCCGAGGTGCTCTCCATGGCCACCTTCCAGGCCTCGGCGGTCTCCGCCGCGTCCGCCGGCCGGATCACGGTCAGCCCGTGGATCATCCGCAGGCTCGCCAGGTGCTCCACCGGCTGGTGGGTGGGGCCGTCCTCCCCCACCGCCAGGCTGTCGTGGGTGAAGACATAGATCACCGGCAGCTTCATGAGCGCGGCCAGTCGGATGGCCGGCCGCATGTAGTCGGCGAAGACCAGGAATGTTCCGCCGTAGGGGCGGGTGCCGTTGTGGAGGGCCATGCCCGAGAGGATCCCGGCCATGGCGTGCTCCCGGACCCCGAACCGGATGTTTCGTCCGTCATAGGCCCCTTTCTGGAAATCATGGGACCCGGTGATGAGGGTCTTGTTGGAGGGGGCCAGGTCCGCGGAACCGCCGATGAGGGTGGGGATCCGCCCGGCCAGCCCGTTGAGAACCTTTCCCGACGCCACCCGGGTGGCCATGGAGGATCCGGCCTCGCCGAAGTCGGGAATGTCCGCCTCCCACCCCTCGGGCAGGGAGCCCTTCATGGCTGAATCCCACTCTTTCGCCAGGCCGGGATGGGCCTCGCGGTAGGCCTTGAACCGGGCCTCCCACGCCCCCTGGGCCTCGCGGCCCGCCTCCACCGATTTGCGGAACACGGCCAGCGACAGGTCCGGCACGCAGAAATCGCCCGGCTCGCAGCACAGGGCCTCCTTGGTGAGGCGGACCTCGTCCACGCCCAGGGGGGCGCCGTGGGCGTCGCAGCTCCCCTGGAGGTTGGGGCTGCCGTAAGCGATGTGGGTCCGGAGCATCAGGATGGAGGGTCGCCCGGTCTCCGCCTTGGCCTCCCGGATGGCTCGGTCGATGGCGTCGGGATCGTTTCCGTCCGCCACCTTGACCACGTGCCACCCGCAGGAGGCGAACCGCTGGGCCACGTCCTCGGTGAAGGTGAGGTCCGTACCGCCCTCGATGGAGATCCGGTTGTCGTCGTAGAGGCAGATGAGGCGGGAGAGGCCCAGGTGGCCGGCCAGGGAGACCGCCTCCGAAGAGATCCCCTCCATCAGGTCTCCGTCGCCGCACATGACATAGGTGTGGTGGTCGACGATCTCGTGGCCCTCCCGGTTGAACCGGGCCGCCAGGTGGCGCTCGGCCATGGCCATGCCCACCGCGTTGGCGATCCCCTGGCCCAGGGGACCGGTGGTGGTCTCCACGCCGGGGGTCTGCCGGTACTCGGGATGGCCGGGGGTCTTGCCGCCCCACTGGCGGAACTCCTTGAGATCGTCCAGGGTCAGGTCGTATCCGGTCAGGTGGAGAAGGCTGTAGAGCAGGGTGGAGGCATGTCCCCCCGAAAGGATGAACCGGTCCCGGTCGAGCCAGTGGGGATCCGCGGGGTTGTGTTTCAGAAACCGGGTCCACAGGACATACCCGGCCGGGGCGAGCCCCATGGGGGCGCCGGGGTGGCCTGAATTGGCCTTCTGCACCGCATCCATGCAGAGGGTGCGGATGGTGTTGATACAGAGGCTGTCGACCGTCGTCTGGCTTTCCGCCAAGCCCTTGCTCATGGTTCTGGTCTCCTTGTCCGACGAAACGTCGCGCTTTGAAAAATGGTTACAGGGCCCGGGACCACTCCGGCCGCAGACGGACCTTTCCGTCCAGGGCCCGATCGATCAGATCGAGGGTCGCCTCTTTCTCCTTGGGCATCCGGGCTTTGATGGGCAGGTAGTTGGACGCGTGGTTGGCGTGGAAGAGGCCCGAGGAGAGATCGGTATGCGCGATGATGGTGCGCAGCTCCCGCAGCATCTCCTCCGGATCGAGCAGTTCGAACCGGCCCGCCTGGTACGCCTCGTAAAGGGGGGTTCCGGGAATCAGCATGAGGCTCAGGGCCCCCACGTAGTCGGGATCGATGGCGGTGAGGACCCGTCCGGTCTCCCTGGCATGGATCTGGGAGCGTTCCCTGCCGGCCATCCCGAGAATCACCGTGATGGAGAGCTTGATGCCGGCGTCCCGGAGTTTCGTTCCCATCTCGACCATCCGCTCCGGCCCCGCCCCCTTGCGGACCGACTTCAGGGTCTCCGGGTCGCCGCTCTCCAGGCCCATGTAGGCGATGCCCAGGCCGTGCCGACGGAGTTCCTCCAACTCCTCCGGGGTCTTCATGCCGATGCCCTTGGTATTGGCGTAGACCCCCACCCGGGTCACCCAGGGGAGCTGTCGTTCGATCTCCGTCAGGATGTTGAGGAGCCGTTTCCGGGGGACGATCAAGGCGTCTCCGTCGCAGAGAAAGACCCGGCGATGGCGTTTGAAGTGCCGCGCGGCGTAGGCGATGTCCGCCATGATGGTCTCGTCGGGCTTGATCTTGAACCGTTCGCCTTTGTAAGCGCCGCAGAAGGTGCACTTGTTGTGGGAACAGCCCACGGTCACCTGGAGCAGGATGCTGTTGGCCTCGCTGGGGGGCCGGATGATGTTTCCTTCGTAATGCATGGATCTCCTTGTCGTTCGAGGCGGCCGCGCCAACCGGTCGCGGCCTACGTTTACCGTACTCGTCAGATTTTGCAACCCTTTTGTGGGGATGGTACCGGGAACCGGCGACCGGAAGCCTATTGACACGACTTCGCCGGAAGCGGCACAATGTCCGGGTCGGACGCCGGACCCGCGATCTGTCAAAGCGTACAACATAACCACCCAACCCCAACAAGACAAGAGAGGCCCCCATGTCCCGGGAACCCACCGTACCCTCTTCGGATGATTTCGATCTCTCCTTCAAGGTCTTCTACGAGATGATGGCCAGGCGGGTGAGCGAGATCCTCCTGGTCTCCAGCCCCTACGACGCCTTCATCATGGAGGAGGACGGCCGCCTTGCCGAGCGGATCATCCACGAATACCGGGGCCTCAACCTCACCCGTCCCCCCCGCCTCACCTGGGTCTCGGGAACCGGCGAGGCCTTCGAGATTCTCTCCCGGCGGAAGTTCGACCTGGTCCTGACCATGCCCCGGCTGGACGATATGGACCCGGCGGAATTCGGCGCCCGGGTCAAGGAGCGGCACCAGGACCTGCCGATTTTCCTGTTGACCCATGACACCGCCGACGTCCGGTACGCCTCCACCTTCGCCGTCAAGCCCCACATCGACGAGATCTTCGTCTGGTTCGGCAACACGGACCTGCTGCTCGCCATCATCAAGAGCGTGGAGGACGCCATGAACGTCGGGTACGACACCCGGCGGGCCAAGGTGCGGGTCATCATCCTGGTGGAGGATTCCCCCGCCTATCGGTCGTCGCTCCTGCCCCTGCTCTACAAGGAGGTGGTCTCCCAGACCAACGCGGTGATGGAGGAGTCCCTCAACGAGGAGCACCGGATCCTCCGGATGCGGGCCCGGCCCAAGATCCTCACCGCCGAGACCTACGAGGAGGCCCGGGCCCTCTATGAGGAGCACCGCCCTTACCTCCTGTCGGTCTTCTCGGACGTCCGGTTCCCCCGAAAGGGCGGGGAGGATCCCCACGCCGGATTCGAACTGCTCTCCGGAATCAAGCGGGACGACCCGGACCTGCCGGTCCTCATGCTCAGCTCCGAGGAGAACAACCGGGAGCGGGCCCTCAACATCCCGGCCGTCTTCCTGAACAAGAACTCTCCGGCCCTGCACATGGGGATCCGCTCCTTCCTGGTCAACTATCTTGGGTTCGGGGACTTCATCTTCCGGGTGCCCGACGGCGGGGAAGTGGGTCGGGCGGGGAACCTCCGGGAGATGGAGAAGATCCTGCCCACGGTCCCGGACGAGTCGATCCTCTACCACGCCATCCGGAACCATTTCTCCAGTTGGCTCATGGCCCGGTCGGAGATCCAGCTTGCCTCCCGGCTCCGGCCGGTGAAGGCCAGCGATTTCCAGAGCGTCTCCGACCTCCGGGCCTATCTGACCGCGTGCCTGCGGCAGAAGCGGAAGGGCCGCCAGCGGGGGGTGGTCACCGATTTCAATCCCGAGGCCTTCGACCGGGAGACCGACTTCGTCAAGCTCGGCAAGGGCTCCATGGGCGGCAAGGCCCGGGGGCTCGCCTTCATGACCACCCGGTTCCGCCAGGCCCCCCAGCTCCAGGAGACGTATCCGGAAGTGACCATCCGGGTGCCCCGGACCCTGGTGATCACCACGGAGGGGTTCGACGCGGTGATCGCCGAAAACCAGCTCAAGGATCTGATCAGCTGCGGCTGCGACGACGCGCAGCTCCTGGAGATTTTCCGCAAGGCCTCCTTTCCCGAATGGCTCACCAGGGACCTGG
>CAYSLC010000327.1:0-4748 GCA_964431545.1 uncultured Desulfobacteraceae bacterium
CTCGACATGAAGGAGACCGCCAAAAAGGCGCCGGAGATGTCGGTGCCGGAGTTCTACCGGTTCCAGGCCCGGCTGGCCCGGATCAACCTGGCCATGCGCCGGGCCCCCCAGCCGATCATCGCGGCGGTCCACGGCGCGGCCGCCGGCCAGGGGTTCTCCTTCGTCCTCGCCTCGGACATCCGGGTGGTCACCCCCGACGCCCGGTTCTCCGCCGCCTACATCAACATCGGCCTGGGGGGCGCCGACATGGCCTGCTCCTACTTCCTCCCCCGGATGATCGGCGCCGGCCGGGCCTACGAGTTCATGTACACCGGCGACTTCATGTCCGCCGAGGAGGCGATGAGCCTGGGCCTGGTCAGCCGGATCGCGGAGCGGGAAGACCTCCGCGAGACCGCCATGGCGTATGCCCGCAAGCTCATGACCAAGAACCCCATGGGCCTTCGCCTCACCAAGGAGGCGGTCAACATGAACCTCGACGCCGGCGGCCTGGAGCAGGCCCTCAACCTGGAGGACCGGAACCAGACCCTGCTGGCGGTGGGGCCGTTCATCGACCCGTCCCGGCGGGGACGGCCCGAGTGACGGGCGCCGCCGCCAAGCACCGAAATCCCGTGAAGCGAAACCCAACGCCAAGGAGGAGGAGATGGCCGCGAAGTTCATCAGCCCGCGCAACCTGAAGTTTTTGCTGTACGAGGTCCTCGACGTGGCGGCCCTCGCCCGCCACCCGCGATTTGCGGACCATAACCAGAAGAGCTTCGACCTGGTCCTCGACGCGGCCCTGAGGCTCTCCGCCAAGATGCTCCATCCGGTGTTCCGGGAGATGGACGAGGAGCCGCCCCGGCTGTCCGACGGCCGGGTCCGGGTCCATCCGGCGGTGGCCGGGATGATCCGGGAGTTCGGGCGGGGCGGGTGGATCGGCGCCACCTTTCCCGAGGCGGCCGACGGCGAGGGGCTCCCCTTTGCGGTGGCCAACGCCTGCTTCGCCGTCTTCTGCGCCGCCAACTACTCGGCCGCCGTCTACCCGGCCCTCACCGCCGGCGCGGCCCGGCTGATCCTCTCTTTCGGGGACGCGGATCTGCAATCGACCTACCTGCCCCCGATGCTCTCGGGCCGGTGGCAGGGGACCATGGCCCTCACCGAGCCCCAGGCCGGGTCGGCCCTGGGGGACATCGCCACCGCCGCCTTCCCCGGGGATGAAGGGGTTTACCGGATCCAAGGGCAAAAAATCTTCATCTCCGCCGGGGACCACGACGCCGCCGGGAACATCGTCCACCTGATGCTCGCCCGCATCGACGGGGCCCCGCCGGGGATCAAGGGGATCTCCCTCTTCGTCGTCCCCAAGCTGCGTCCCGAGGGGGACCGGCTGGTCCCCAACGACGTCACCGTCACCCAGATCTACCACAAGCTCGGGTACCGGGGCGCCCCCATCGTCGAGCTGAGCCTGGGGGACCGGGGCGACTGCCGGGGGTTCCTGGTGGGGGAGCCCGGCCGGGGGATCGCCCAGATGTTCCAGATGATGAACGAGGAGCGGGTGGGGGTGGGCGTCGGCGCCGCCGGCGTGGCGTCGGCCGCCTATTACGCCTCATTGGAATACTGCAAGGGGCGTCCCCAGGGCCGGCGGCTCGCCGAAAAGGACCCCGCCGCCCCGCCGGTGCCCATCATCGAACACGCCGACGTCAAACGGATGCTCCTCTTCCAGCGGGCCGTGGCCGAGGGCTCCCTGGCCCTGCTCCTCCAGTGCTCCCTCTACGAAGATTTGAAGGGGATCGCCGAGGGAGAGGAAGCCGGGGAATACGCCCTGCTCCTCGATCTCCTCACGCCGGTGGCCAAGACCTACCCCTCGGAGATGGGGATCCTCTCCACCAGCCAGGCCATCCAGTGCATGGGCGGCTACGGCTACTGCGAGGACTTCCCCGTGGCCCAGCACTTCCGGGACATCCGCATCAACACCATCCACGAGGGGACCACCGGGATCCAGGGGATGGACCTCCTGGGACGGAAGGCGGTCATGGCCGAGGGCCGGGCCCTGGCCCTCTTTGCCGACGCCGTCCGGAAGACCGTCGAGTCGGCGGCCCCCTTTCCGGACCTGGCGCCCCTCGCCGCCCGGCTCGAGGAGTCCCTGGCCTCCCTGGAATCGGTCACCCGCCATCTCCTGGGGATCGCGGCGAAAGAAGGCCCCGAGGTCTTCCTGGCCGACGCCACCCTCTACCTGGAACTCTTCGGCATCGTGGCCGTGGCGTGGATATGGCTCCGGCAGGCCGTGGCCGCCGAAACGGCCCTGGTACGGGGGACCACCGCCGCCGAGACCGACTTCTACAACGGCAAGAAGATCACCGCGAGGTACTTTTTCGCCTACGAACTGCCCAAGGCGGAGGGGCTGATCCGCCGGCTCCGGGACCCCGATCCCATCACCGTGGAGATGACCGCCCCCCTCTTCTCCGATTGACCCGTTTGCAAGGAGCCTATCCATGAACCCTTACCGCGTGGCCGTCACCCGGTACGATTCGTCACCCGATTCCGTGCGAAAGGCCGTGGATCTCTCCGGCGGCCTGGCCGATCTCAAAGCCGGGGACCGGATCTTCATCAAGCCGAACATCGTCTTCTGGACCCGGGCCGTGGACTTCCCCAAGTGGGGGGTGATCACCACCTCCCGGGTGGTGGAGGCGATGGTGGTCCTCCTGAAGGAGATGGGCGTGGATCGGATCACCATCGGCGAGGGGATCGTCACCCGGTCCCCAAACGACCGGGAGACCCCGGCCCACGCCTTCGAGACCCTCGGGTACCATGCGCTGGCCCGGCGATACGGCGTCGCCGTGGTCAACCTCATGGAGCGCCCCTTCCGCCGGGTCGACCTGGGCGACGGCCTCTCCCTCCGGTACGGCGAGGAGATCCTGGAATGCGACAGGGTGGTCGACCTGCCGGTGCTCAAGTCCCACACCCAGACGGTGGTGAGCCTGGGGATCAAGAACCTCAAGGGGACCATCGACCTCCCCTCCCGGAAGAAGTGCCACAACCCCGACCCGATCCGGGACCTCCACTTCTGGGTGGCCCGGCTCGCCGACCCCCTCCCCCCAATCTTCACCCTCATCGACGGGATCTACTCCAACGAGCGGGGGCCGGGCTTCGACGGCAGGATGCGCCGGAGCGATACCCTGGTCGCCTCCGGCGATCTCCTCTCCGCCGACCTGGCCGGTGCCCGGCTCCTGGGACATCCCCCGGAGACCGTCCCCCACCTGGTCCATGCCGCCGGCAACCGGGGCCGGCCCCTCGACCTTTCCGACATCGAGGTGGTGGGCGAGCCCCTGGAATCCCTCGCCTTCCGCCACGAGTTCGACCGGCCCTACGTCCGAAACGAGGAGGGCGACTGGCTCCCCGCGCCCCTGGCGAAACAGGGGATCCGGGGGATCTCCTACCGGAAGTACGACACCACCCTGTGCACCTACTGCTCGTTTTTGAACGGCGTCAACCTGGCGGCGATCCAGGCGGCGTGGAAGGGGGAGCCGTGGGACGGGGTGGAGGTCCTCACCGGCAAATCGATGGCCCCTACCCCCGGCAGGAGAAAGACGATCCTGATGGGCAAGTGCATCCACCAGGCCCACAAGGAGAATCCGGCGATCGCCGAGATGATCCCGGTGAAGGGGTGTCCCCCATCCCCCAAAAAGGTGGCCGAGGCGTTCCACAGGGCCGGGATCCCGGTGGATCCCGCCTTCTACGAAGGGATCGACCACCTGCCCGGCTTTTTCATGGACCGATACAAGGACCGGCCCGGGTTCGACCCGTCGTTCTTCCGGGTCTCCGGCCCATAACCCCAAAAACAACCGTCCAAGGAGCGTTCCCATGGAGAATTTGGCGTTTTACGAGATCGAAAAGAGCCCGCCCGTGGCGTGGGTGTACCTCAACCGTCCGGAGAAGAAGAACGCCATGAACCCGCCGGCGTGGCGGGAGCTTCCGGCCGTCTTCGAGGACCTGGACGCCGACCCGGAGGTCCGGGCCGTGGTCCTGGCCGGCCGGGGGAGCTGCTTCTCCACCGGCATCGACCTGGCCGCCATGGCGCCGGAACTGCCGGAACTTATGGAGGAGAAGCAGAAAGGCGGCGTCAAGTGGCGGCTGCTGCCCAAGATCCGGAAGCTCCAGGAGGCAATCTCCGCCGTGGAGCGGTGCCGGAAGCCGGTGATCGCCGCGATCCACGGCCACTGCGTGGGGGCGGGCCTCGACCTGGCCGCCGCCTGCGACATCCGGCTCTGCGCCGGGGATGCGCTCTTCTCCCTCCGGGAGGCGGCGGTGGGGTTTGTGGCCGACGTGGGTTCCCTCCAGCGGATCCCCCGGATCGTGGGCCAGGGGATCGCAAGGGAGCTGGCCTTCACCGCGAAATACGTCGACGCGGACCGGGGCCGGGAGATCCTCCTGGTCAACGCCGTCCACGAGGACCCCGATGCCCTCTTCGCCGCCGCCGGCGGGATGGCGGCGGATATCGCCGGGAATTCGCCCCTGGCGGTCCAGGCCTCCAAGGAGGTCCTCAACCACGCCGCCGGCCGGACCGTGGAGGAGGGGCTGCGGTACGTGGCCGCCGTGAGCGCCGGCATCATCCCCTCCGACGACCTGACCGAGGCGATGACCGCCTTTATGGAAAGGCGGAAGCCGGTCTTTTCGGGGGAGTGATGGAATGGAAGCCGGTCACGGGAGGGGAATGGGCGTGGGGTCCGTCGGGCGCGTCGCCGGGGGCTAAAGACCCCCGGCTGGTACGGGAAGCC
>CAYSLC010000328.1:0-4680 GCA_964431545.1 uncultured Desulfobacteraceae bacterium
TTTCCGCGTGTCGATCCCGTAAACTTTTCATTAAAAGAAAGTTCGGGAGGCGGGAACAGCCTTGGGAGGGAGAACTCGCTTTGAGGTCGAATCCGCCCGTACATTGTTGAACTAAAAATAAACAACTGAAAGAATAGTGAATATGCCGAACGATACGTCCCCGGAATTCCCATACTTTTACACATTCTCCCTCAAAAGCCGAAAAAAGGCGGCCGGCCGGTTTTGAAAAATATGTAAATTATTGAATTTATATTGAATAATCAACATATTTCACTTGATTTTCCCAAACGGCTTCCGGTATGCTGAAATCAAAGATCGAGGAAGAGTGGAAGAACCTTAACATCAAGGGGAGGTGCAACATGTCCAAACACCAAAACAAAAGCGGAGTGAGTGCATGGGGTATTCGGATTCTCATCATCGTCCTCGTTTTCGGCGCTTTGCTCGCCATGGCGGTGCCCAACTTTGTCGCCTACCGGAAACGGGGGTATTCTTCGGGGGCCAACTCCGACCACCGGAACGCTTACACGGCGGCCCGAAGCTATTTTTCGGACGATGGGGACCAGTCCGCGTGGGTGCCGTCGATGCCCCCGACACCGGCGCCGGGGCCCGCGACACCGGAGATCCATACCCCGACCTCTTCGAACCCGAGCCGGGTTCAGCGATATCAAGAACGGCAGGCCGCACGCCAGATGAACACCGAAGCGTATGATCGTATCTACGAATCCGGGTTCAAAACCGTCTCGGACCATCCCCTCTCCACCTTCTCCATCGATGTGGACACCGCCTCCTACAGCAATGTCCGTCGCTTCATCAACCAACGTCGGATGCCGCCCGAAGATGCCGTTCGCATCGAGGAGATGATCAACTACTTCACCTATGATTATCCCCAGCCCAGGGGGGAGCACCCCTTTGCCATCTATGCCGAGATCTCCCAGTGCCCCTGGAATCGGCGCAACCGGCTCGTCCACATCGGACTCCAGGGGAAACGGCCCGATGCCGATGACTTGCGGCCCGCCAATCTGGTCTTCCTGATCGACACCTCCGGATCCATGAGCCCCGGAAACAAGCTCCCCCTCCTGGTGCGATCCTTCGATCTCCTCCTTCGTCAACTGGGCGGCCGGGACCGCGTGGCCATCGTCACCTACGCCGGATCGGCGGGGTTGGTCCTCAATTCCACGCCCGCGGATCACGTCGGGAAATACCGGATTCAGACGGCCCTGAAGCGGCTCCGGGCGGGCGGCTCCACGGCGGGGGGAGCCGGGATCGAACTCGCCTACCGGGTGGCCATGGAGAACTTCATCCCCGGCGGAAACAACCGGGTGATCCTCGCCACGGACGGCGATTTCAACGTCGGGGTCTCCTCCACCTCGAAGCTGGTGCGGATCATCGAGGAAAAACGCGAGGACGACATCTTCCTGACCATCTGCGGGTTCGGCATGGGCAACTACAAGGACGGCAAAATGGAACGGATCAGCAACGCCGGAAACGGAAACTACTTCTACATCGACAATGCGAGGGAGGCGGAGAAGGTCTTCGCCACCGAGATGCGGGCCAACCTCCTGACCATCGCCAAGGACGTCAAGATCCAGATCGAGTTCAACCCGGCCAAGGTGGCCGCCTATCGACTGGTGGGCTACGAAAACCGGCTGATGGCCGCCGAGGACTTCCACGACGACACCAAGGATGCCGGGGAGCTGGGGGCCGGCCATACCGTCACCGCCCTCTATGAAATCGAGCCGGCCGGATACGGCTGGGGGCGGACCCGCCGGGTCGATCCCCTCCGGTACCAGGAGAAGAGCATCAGGCCCGAAGCATCCCATGGGGACGAGATCCTGCTGGTCAAATTCCGGTACAAGGACCCCCACGCCGACGTGAGCCGATTGCTGGAATCTCCCGTCCTCGACCAGCGGATTCCCCTGTACAGGACATCGAACAACTTCCGGTTTTCCGCGGCGGTGGCCGGCTTCGGCATGCTCCTGCGCCGGTCGGCGTACACGGGAGATCTGACCTGGAACCAGGTGATGGATCTGGC
The DNA here is from genome assembly GCA_964431545.1 of uncultured Desulfobacteraceae bacterium. Lineage (GTDB taxonomy): Bacteria > Desulfobacterota > Desulfobacteria > Desulfobacterales > JAABSP01 > CAYSLC01. The sequence continues at coordinate 2,033 of CAYSLC010000328.1, forward strand.
CCAGGGCGCCATGGGCGATGACATGGACGGACTCCGGGGCGAATTCCTATCGCTTGTGGAGACCTGCGCCCGGATCACCGGATAGCGGGAGACTTCCGATTTGAAGACAGGAGGCGGATATGGTATTGCAAATGGAACAGGTAGGGAAGGAAATGGCTGCGATCCAGACGTTTCATCATTGTGAAATGGAAGCTTACAAACGCGGCGATTTCAAGGCGCTTCGCGCGATGGTTTCCGACAAGGCGGTTCTCGTCCCCCCAAGGGGAGCCCGTGTGGAGGGGACGGGGAGACTCGATGATTATTTTCTCTCTCTGGCTCGAAAATGGGAAACGATGGAATGGTCGGTTTATACACTCGATCTGAGGGTGGTCGCGGTGTTCGGATGTTATGCCGTCGAACGGGGCGCGGTGATGACCGAGGCAAAGAAGAAGATCGGTGGGCGAAGGATCCGAAAACATCATGAAATGATGAGGATACTGAAAAGGAACGACCAAAATGGCTGGCGGATCCACCGGGTGGTCCACGCCGACAATCCCATCGCCGTATCCGTCCGCGCCCAACGGCATTTTCGGAGGGGGACGGCGTGCATCAATTCCTGTCGCATCGACGAAGGGTTGAAACATCTGGTCATCGCATCGGAACTCGGCCATCCGGCGGCGGGAAGATACCTGGATCATATGGTATCGAAAAACAGTGTGGAAGGGGGCGGTGATGAAGACTCGTTTTCGTTCGGCCGGCTCGCCTATTGCCTGTAGCGGGAGCCTCTTGGCCAAGGCCTGTGAACCAGCTGTATCCCGTGCCGCTTGCCCGAAAGCCGTTCCTGGGACCATGGGAATCATCCTTGTATTTCTTTTGTTTGCTTCCGTCGAGTTCTGATCCCGGCCTTCGGATGGATTCTGGGGATCTCGCGGGTTTTCGTTCATCTCTTCCTCAAGAGGATCGCACGTGGTGTATAGACTTCTATATTTCTCTTTACTACTGATATCTTTTCTCTCGCCCTCCATGGCTTCCGGCGACGGTACAATCGTTCCCTCCTATGTCGGCAAGGTTCCGGAGATCCCTTCCCAGCGGGCTGTGATAAAGCACCGCAACGGCGTCGAAACGCTCATTGTCGAGACCTCCTTTGACGGCATGGGGGAGGCGTTCGGGTGGATCATCCCGGTTCCCAACGCCCCCGGACGGTTTGAAGAATTCGATCCCGATTTTTTGAATCATCTCTCACAGGTGATTCAGCCCCCGCTGATCCATTACCCCCATCCCATCTGGCCCATACTCGTCGCTTTCTACTTCCTCACCGTCATTGTCGTTGCCTGGGCATACCGGGCATTTTCCATTCTGACGAAATATCTGCTGGTTCCTTGCCTCATCATCGTTGCCGTTTTGTTTTTCTTTATATTCCCAAACTCCCATGTTTATAGAGGAGGGGCTCAGCCAATGGATATCGGATTAGAGCCTCTCCACACCCAGGTGGTCGGAAACTATGAGATTGCAGTGCTGCGTCCGAAGCATGGCCCTGAACTCAATCTATGGCTCCATCAAAATGGATACATGAAATTGGATATGAAGGCGATTCGGCTCGTTGACGATTATGTCGAAAAGAAATGGCATTTCGTCGCGGCAAAGCTTATCAGAAAGAAAAACGGGCGGACCGCCACCCATCCCATCCTGATAGAGTTCGAGGCACAAAAGCCGATCTATCCCATGCGATTGACTTCACTGAATGGGGACGATATAACGCTTGAAATTATCTTGATCTCGGATCAAACGGCGCAATCCCCCTCTAGGGATCTGGAGAAGATCTACACCGGTGGATATCGACTGGACACGGTGGATTATCGGAACCATCGCAATGAGTCGAGCTTCCAATCTACTGTTTTCGTGGAAGAAAGATCTGATGATGGCTTTAAAAAGATTGTCGGCGGAAAAAGCGCTGGGCGATTGATGTGGAATGACTGCCGGATCACAAAATTTGCCGGCAGGCTGACAAACGCTCAGCTCGAAGAGGATTTGGTGTTCGATTTTGAAACATCGGCCCTGGGTTCGTCATCGTTCAGAATCAGCAGGCAGACCTCTCTGTTGCTGTCCGGATCGGTCGCTTACCTCGCCGCTCTGTTATGCCTTCTACTTTTGAAAAAATTCCAATCCGGTCGAAGGAGGTATCGGCCAATGGACATCGGAGTACCGGCGATCTCTTCAATCATCATATTTTTGGGTGTATATTTCGCCCTCGGCGAAAAGACGGAAGTACGAGAAGCATATTGTGGGCATTCGTCGATTGAATGGGATATCAAAAACGCATACACCGCTGCAAGGGTATTTTTCACTGATCATCCTGATCAAATACCCACAATCGAGGATTTAACAAGAAGTGGATACAAGAGTGGAGGTTGCAACATCCTCTTCATTTATGGGAATAGCCGGGAGGACATCGCCATCGAGGCTTATCCTCTCCATGGAGCTTCTTCGGGGAGTCGACTTTTTCTAATTAACGCGGATGGCGATCTCTATAAGGCGAGGCTGGGGGGATAAATGGTTTCGGGTGTGACGGTCCGAAAAGCGGCCGGATTCCGGTGGAACCGGCGGCGGTTCCGCGGCCAGCCGTTGTTACGGCTGGGTGGGGGATCAGCCGCTATCTTCAAAGGCCGACG
>CAYSLC010000329.1:0-3147 GCA_964431545.1 uncultured Desulfobacteraceae bacterium
CAATCCTTTGCTCACGGATGGAAGCAACATCCTACGGTTGAAGGAGCATTATAATGAAATGGATGCATAAATCAAGCCTTCAAGGATCAGCCTACAAGGGTCGGGGCCACCGGCCCGGACATCCTCTCCTCGGAAGGCGGTTTTCATCCTATTTTCACCTCCGCTTCATCTTTCCTTCATTCCGCCGCCGTAGGGTGCCCTTGAACCGTCCGACCGGTTTTTTTCCGTCCAACCTTCAAAAAAAGGAGAGTGCCCGATGAGAACATGGACCGTTTTTCTGATCTGCCTCGGGCTGGCGACCGGGGCCGTTGCCGGCGATGTGGTGCCCATCCCCTGGGAGGAGTTCAAAACCCTCTACCGGGAGTCGATCCGGCGGGAGGTGGCCGGGGAGCGGCCCGCCGGCCGGGCCCCCTCGGTCCAGGTGCTGGAGGCCGCGGATTTCGAGGTCTCCATCCAGAAAACCCGGGCCGAGGGACGCCTCCGGCTTTCGGGCCGGCGGTTCTCCGGCGATCCCGCCCCCATGGACCTGCTGGGAAGGGAGATCCTCCCCACGCGGATCCACGCCGCCGAAGGGGCGGCCCTTTTGCCGGATGCCGGTGGAAAGGGACCTTCGGGCCTCCGTCTGCTGCCCCAGGGGAAGGGACCCTTTTCCGTGGACCTGTCGTTCCTTCTGCCGGTCCGGGAGGACCGGCGGTCCCGGTACATCTCCATGGCCTTGCCGCCCGCGATCCAGGTCTCTCTGGACCTCGATCTCTCCGATGACCTCCGCCTTCTGGCGCAGCCCGGGATCGCCGACGCGGCCGGCCGGTACCATCTTTCCGGGGGGGACCGTCTGATGATCCGGTTTGCCGGTGAAGAGGAGACCCGACGGTCCGCCGCCGCGGCGGTGGACGCCTTCACCCGGTTCCGCTTCCAGGCCGGCCGGATCATCGGCACCACCTGGTTCGCCCCGTCCGATGGATCCCGTGGAACCACCTTCCGTCTCGTTCTTCCGGCCGGGTCGACCTATCTGTCCACCTCCCTGAAGCCCTCCTGGATCCGGCCCACCGGGAAAGAGGCGTATGCGGTTCGGCTTCCCGACGGCGCGGAGGGGATCTTTTCGGTCCGATACGGCCTGGCGCCGTCGGAGAGCGGCGGGGCGGTCACGTTGTCCCTGCCGGTGATCACCGGAAACCAGGGGGACGGACGATCCTTCGGCCTGGTCTCCCCCGAGGACGGCGAGATCATCCTCACGGGGGCCGAAACGGCCGCGCGCCTTTCCGTGGATCGTCTCCATCCCGGGCTCCGGGAGGCCGCCGGGGGCGTCCGGCACCTGATGGTCCTGCCGGAAAAGGAGCGGATCGCGGTCGCCCTGCGCCGGTTCGAAACCGCCGCCGACACCCCCCTGGTCCTCGGCGCCGTCCACCTGTTCGTGGCGGTGGAGGAGAACGGCGGCCGGCTGACCGTGCTTCGGCTGTCCCTGCCGCCGGAGGCGGGCCCCCGGTTTTCGGTCCGGCCTCTTCCGGGGGCCGAAATCTGGTCCCTCAAGGTGAACAACAGGGATCGGAAGGTCTACGCGGGGGCCTCGGGGGACTGGATCATCCCCCTGGACGAGGGGCGGGCGTCGTTGGTGGAGCTGGCGCTGCTGGAACGGGGGGAGAGGCTGGGACTCCGGGGCCGCCTGGAGTTCCGTGTCCCGGAGACGGGGATCCCCGCCCGGATCCTCAACGTGGGACTCTCCCTGCCGGAGCGGATCGAACTGACGTCCCTGGAGGGTCCCCTGTCGCCGGCGCCCGGCAAGGATTGGGATCCGCCCCCGACCTTCGTGGGCACCCCCCACCATTTCTCCAGGGCCTTCTACCGGGGGGAGGGGATGAAGGTCGCGGTGGGATACCGGGAGCCCATGGCGTGAGACGGGTTTGAAACGACCCTGCAAGTAAAATCCATTGAGAGGAAAGGAGATACGTCATGAATATCCGCCGTCTTGTCGCCATCATCGTCATCTATCTCATCGCCTGCATGGGCTGGGTCATCCTGGGCAAGACCACCTGGTTTCGCACCTTCCACGCCGGGGAGCGCATCGGCCCCCAGGTGGAGGCACTCTGGGGGACCCCCCTGGTCCAGCGCGCGCCCTCCTTCTCGGTTCAGATTCCCGGCACCGAAACCACCCGCCCGGTGATGGCCGAGAAGAACGAGATCACGGTGGCCGTCCGGCTGGACCACCGGAAGCGGGGGCTGATCTGGTACCCCACCTATGTGGTCCGCTTCGACGGAGCCTACACGCTGTCCAACGCCGAGGCGACGGCCCAAAAAATCCGGTTCCGGTTCGATTTTCCGGCCAAAGGGGCCACCTACGACGACTTCGGCCTCTTTGTGGACGGGGAAAGGCGGATGATGCCGGTGGAGACGGACCAGGGGGTGGGGGAGCTGGTGTCGATCCCGCCGGGTAAATCCCGCACCTTCCGGATCACCTACCTGACCCGGGGGCTCGGTCAATGGCGGTATGTCCCGGCCCCGGAGACCGGCCGGGTCCGGAACCTGGCCCTCACCCTCAAGACCGATTTCACCGGGATCGACTACCCGGTGACGAGCCTCTCCCCCATGTCGGTGGAGCCCGCCGAAGGGGGGACGACGGTGGTCTGGCGGGCCGAGGACCTCCTCACGGACGGGGACATGGGGGTCGTGGTTCCGGAGAAGATCAACCCCGGTCCCCTGGTGGCCCGCATCACCTTCTTCGCCCCGGTCTGCCTGATCTTCTTCATGGTGCTGACGGCGACCATCGGGATCGTCAAGGGGGTAAAGATCCACCCCATGCACTACCTCTTCGTGGCCGCCGGCTTCTTCGCTTTCCACCTGCTGCTGGTCTACCTGGCGGATCAGGTGCCGGTCCACCTGGCCTTCGGCCTGTCGGCGGCCGTCTCGGTCTCCATGGTGACCGCCTACCTCCGGGCGGCCCTGGGGCCGAGCTTCCCCTGGAAGATCGCGGCGGCGGGGCAGCTCTTCTTCCTGGTCCTCTTCTCCTACAGCTTTTTTCTGAAGGGGACCACGGGCCTGACGGTGGCCGTGGGGTCGGTGATCACCCTCGGGGTCCTGATGGGGGTGACGGCGAAGATGGAGTGGAACGATCTCTTTCCCGGTTTGGATCGGAGGGCGCCGGGAGGGGAGGGT
>CAYSLC010000329.1:3247-4671 GCA_964431545.1 uncultured Desulfobacteraceae bacterium
TGGCAAGATCTTCCCTAGCCACAATCGAACCCGATCGTTATAAAAATGTTATCGTTTCCGCACCAATCCGTGATTCGGCCGCATTATCTTAACCTGTAGCGTAACGGACGTGGGCGGCCGTTTCGGGGACGGCCGCTTGCCCGGCTCCACCCATATGCTTATTGTTTGAAATAACGTCGAAACCCGGGGAAGACCCCTGGGACGGCAGGGTGGGGCGACACCACAATCCATCGCCTGAAAGGAGGCGTCGCCATGAGGAAACTGTTGATCATACTGGCGGGGTTGGCTCTGGGGGTTATTGCCGCCTGTGTCTGGAACCCGCAAACCGAAATCGAGGCAAAGGAAAAGCCCATGAGTGATAAAGATCTTGCGATTGCCACGTTCGCCGGTGGGTGTTTCTGGTGTGTGGAGTCGGATTTCGAGAAGGTGGACGGCGTGGCCGAGGTGGTCTCCGGCTATACCGGCGGCCGCGAGAAGGACCCCACTTACAAGGATGTCTCCTCCGGGGGGACCGGCCACCTGGAGGCGGTGCAGGTCCACTACGACCCGGACAAGGTGAGTTACGAGGAGTTGCTCGGCGTTTTCTGGCGCCACATCGACCCCACCGATCCGGGGGGACAGTTCGTGGACCGGGGCCGGCAGTACCGGAGCGCCGTCTTCTACCACGACGAGGAGCAGCGCCGAAAGGCCGAGGCGTCCAAGGCGGCTCTGGCCGAGACGGGACGGTTCGACAAACCCATCGTGACGGAGATCCTCCCCCTGGATACCTTCTACGAGGCCGAGGACTACCACCAGGACTATTACAAGAAGAGTTCCATCCGGTACAAGTTCTACCGGTACAACTCGGGCCGGGACCAGTTCATCTCCAAGGTCTGGGGGGAGAAGCTGGACGAGGTGGCGCCCATCGCCGGCGGGAACCCGTCCGAAATGCCGGAAGGGAAGGGCGGCGGGTACACCCGTCCCGACGAAGCCACGCTCCGGGGGACCCTCACCCCCATGCAGTACAAGGTGACCCAGGAGGAGGGGACCGAACCTCCGTTCCGGAACGAATACTGGGACAACAAGCGGGCCGGCATCTACGTGGACATCGTCACCGGGGAGCCGCTCTTCAGCTCAACGGACAAGTTCGAATCGGGAACCGGCTGGCCCAGCTTCGTCCGACCCCTGGAGCCGGAGAACGTGGTGGAGCGGGTGGACAACAGCCTCTTCATGACCCGCACCGAGGTCCGCAGCCGCCATGGCGACTCCCACCTGGGCCACGTCTTCGATGACGGCCCCCAGCCCACGGGGCTGCGGTACTGCATCAACTCCGCCTCCCTGCGGTTCATCCCCATGGCGCTTCTGGAGCAGGAGGGGTACGGCGAGTACTTGTCCCTCTTCGAGGTGAACTGATCCGACGAGTACGGGCGCTCCGGCAGTAGATG
>CAYSLC010000330.1:0-4660 GCA_964431545.1 uncultured Desulfobacteraceae bacterium
AAGGATCTTGACAAAATCCATCGTGTCGGATAATGCAAACCCGTTTTACGGCGGTTATTTCGGTCGTTCGTCCGACAGGGGTAGATTCTTCGGATACCTAAGATTTTCGGCGGGGCCATTCCGAAGCCTCTGATAATTTAGATGATCAACAGTCCGGGCCCGGCGGCCGCACCGCCGCCGAAGGAGCGCCCCGGACGCCTCCTTCATCCGGCCCATCCGCATCTGACAACACCGAAACCGAACGTAGCCGCCGGAGGGAGGGCAAGGACCAAACCGTGACGGAAAAGAGATTGATGCTCGGCAACGGCGCCATCGCCAGGGGGCTGGTGGAGGCCGGGTGCCAGATGGCCACATCCTACCCCGGAACCCCGGCCTCCGAGATCCTGAGTTCCGTGGCCGACATCCGGAAGGCCGAGAACCTGCCCATGCACGTCCAGTGGGCGGTCAACGAGAAGGTCGCCTTCGAGATCGCCTATGCCGGGGCCATGACCGGCCTGCGGGCGGCGGTGAGCATGAAGCAGGTGGGGCTCAATGTCGCCTCTGACCCCCTGATGAGCGCCGCTTACATGGGAGTCTCCGGCGGTTTCGTGGTGGTCAGCGCCGACGACCCCGGCCCCCACTCCTCCCAGACGGAACAGGACAGCCGGATGATGGCCATGATGGCCAAGATCCCCGTCCTCGACCCCGACTCCCCGGCCCAGGCCAAGGAGATGGCCGAGACGGCCTTCGACCTCTCCGAAGCCTTCCGGATCCCGGTGATGGTCCGCCCCACCACCCGGGTCTGCCACGCCCGCCAGGATGTGGCGGTGGGCCCCGTTCCCCCCTGGTCCCCGTCCCCGGAATTCAAGAAAGACCCGGCCCGGTGGGCCGCCACGCCGAAGTTCCGGTTCCAGCTCCACGGCGAGCTGGAGGAGAAGCTCGCCCGCCTCGCCGCCCATCCCCCCACCGCCCCCGTCCGGATCAACCCCGAAGCGGACGGCCCCCGGGCCGTGGTCGCCTCCGGGGTGGCCGCCGCCCATGCACGGGAGGTCCTGGCCGACCTGGGGCTCTGGGAGGCCCTCCCCCTCTACCAGGTGGTCCAGCCCTTCCCCCTCCACGCCGATTTTTACCAACGACTGGCGGCCTACGAGACGGTCCTGGTGATCGAGGAGACCATGGGGGTGATCGAGATGCAGCTCGCCGACCGGAAGCGGATCCGGGGCCGGGTCTCCGGCGCCGTCCCCCGGGTGGGGGAGCTGCTCCCCGAGACCATCGGACGGATCATGGCCGACTTCGCCGGGGTCCCCTGGGAGGGGATCAACCTTCCCCAGGCCCCGGGCCGCCGGCCCACCCTCTGCCCCGGATGCCCCCACCGGGCCAGCTTCTTCGCCATCCGGAAGGCGGCCCCCAAGGGGATCTACACCAGCGATATCGGGTGTTACACCCTGGGGCTCAACCAGGGGGCCGTGGACACGGTCCTGTGCATGGGGGCGGCGGTGAGCCAGGCGGCCGGCTTCCACCACGCCTTCAAGGGGGCGGAGAAACGGCCCGACATCGTGGCCACCATCGGCGACTCCACCTTCTTCCACGCCGGGGTCCCCCCCCTCATCGACGCCGTGGTCCAGAACGTCGGATTCGTCCTGGTGATCTTGGACAACCGGACCACCGCCATGACCGGCAGCCAGCCCACGCCGGACACCGGGGTCGGGGCCGCCGGCGAACCCCTGACCCGGGTCGACATCCCCACCCTGGTGCGGGGGTGCGGTGTCTCCTTCTGCGAGGAGGGGGACCCCTACCGGCTGGAGACCTTCCTCCCCCTGGTCAAGGCGGCGGTCGCCCATGCCCGAAAGAAGGGTCCGGCGGTGGTGGTGGCCCGCCATCCCTGCCTCCTCGACCGGACCCAGCGGGACCAGGCCCACCGGCCGGTGCGGGTGGAGATCTCGGAGGCGTGCGACGGATGCGGCTTCTGCCTCGACCGCTTCGGCTGCCCGGCCCTGACGGCGAACGAGGCCGAAGAGCGGGTTGAGATCGACCGGATGGTCTGTTCCGGGTGCGGCGTCTGCGTGCAGGTCTGCCCCAAAGGGTCCATCACGCTGGCGGAGGAGGTGGGGGCATGAGCGCGCCGGAGGCCCAACGGATCGTGATCAGCGGCGTGGGGGGGCAGGGGGTCCTCTTCGTGACCCGCCTGCTGGCCGAGGCTGCGATCCTCGGGGAAAGGCCGGTCTTCACCTCCGAGACCCACGGCATGGCCCAGCGGGGCGGCACGGTGATCTCCCACCTGAAGGTGGGCCCCTTTGCCGGCCCGCTGATTCGACCCGGAGCGGCGGACGGACTCCTGTCCCTCAAGGCGGAGAACCTCCGTGCCCACGGGGGGTATCTGAAAAGCGGCGGATGGACGGCCGTCAACAGCCCGGACCCGGCGGCGCCGGACGGCATCGACGGTTCGATCCATGCCGTGGACGCCGACCGCGTGGCCCTGCGGATCGGGAACCCCAAATCGGTCAACCTGATCCTCCTCGGATTCTGCCTCGCACGCCTCCATGGACGGCTCTTCTGCACCCTGGAGGAGGTGACGGCGGCCCTCGAAAACCATCTCAAGGACCGGCCATCCCTGCTCGATTCCGCCATGCGGGCGATCCGGGCCGGCGCGGAGAAAGCCCATGAAGATTCCCTCCACCTGTGAACGGTGCGACAAGACCTACAACGTGCCGGAGAAGCACGCCGGCCGGCGGGTGAAGTGCCCCGCCTGCGGGGGGCCCATCCCCGTGGCCATGGAGGCCGGGGAGATCCGGCGGCCCGGCGCGGGAAAAGCCAAGAAAGCCCCGGCCGCGAAGGCCAAGGCCCGGCCCGGACGGACCGGGCGGAAGCCCAAGCGGTCCAAGGCGGTCTATCTCCTCGTCTTCCTGGTTCTCGCGGCCGCCGGCGCGGCGGTCTACTACTTCTATCTGGCGCCCATGAAGGCGCCGCCCCCCGTGGCCGACTCGGGGCCGGATCCCCTGGCCTATATCCCGGCCACCTGCACCGCCTACGGAGGCGTCAATCTCCAGAAGATCTTCGCGGCGGCCCAGGAGAGCGGGGAGGACCTGGCCCTGGCCGAGGCCCAGTTCGAGGAGAAAATGACCCCCCTGCTGACGGCGGATGTGGGGGATCACGCCGGGGCCGCCGCTCTCCAGAAGGAACTCCTGGAGAAGGGACCCATGGCCGCGGCCCGGGCCCGCCTGAAACGCCTGGTGGTGGGGATCGATCCCTCCCGCGCCAAGCAGGCCCGGGAAACCGATGCGTTTCCGGGGCTCATCGTGATCGAGACCCGGCGGCCGGCGGAACCCGATGTGGAGGCCATGGCCGTCCTCTCCGGCGAGGAGGTCCGCCGGGGAAAGATCGGCGGGGGGATCCCCACCTTCGAAAGCCCCAAGGCGGGGGAGAAGGCGGTGGCGGCCCTCCTGGCGCCCACCCTGGTGGCCGTGGGAGACCGGAAGCTGATCACCGACGCCGCCGCCATCGACGGCGGCGGGGGCCGCGCCATCACCGCCGAGACCGACCTCATGGCCCTGAGCGCCGGGGAGCGGGACAACCTCCTCTGGATCGCCTGGAAGGTGGGCGAGGCGGAGCGGGAGATGCTCAAGGCCGACGCCCCCCCCACGCTCCCCTTCAACCCCGACGACCTCCGGGCGGTGCTCCTGCTCATCGACTACGGGCCGTCGGACGGAATGGTGGTGAGCGTCAAGGCCCGGATGGCGACCCCGGCGGCCGCCGAGGCGACCAAGAACGGCCTTTTGGGCATGGTCAAACCCATGGCCATGATGTTCCTGGGGCTCGAGGACGGGGACATCCGGGGGGAGACCGACGGATCGAACGTCAAGCTGACCGTGGTCTTCACCCAGGAGAAGCTCAAGGCGCTCCAGGAGCAGGGCAAGGCCATGGCCATGCCCCGGCCGGGGACATCCTCCTGAGCCGGCCGGCAATGGACGTCCATCGCAAGGGAGGGCCGAGGGGATGATCATCGAATCCCTGCTCGACACCGACCTCTACAAGCTCACCATGATGCAGGGGGTGCTCCACCAGTTCCCCTGGGCCTGGGTGGAGTACGAGTTCAAGTGCCGGGACGAGACGGTGGACCTTTCGCCCCTGGCCGGCATCGTCTCCCGGGAGATCGACCACCTGTGCACCCTCCGGTTCACGAGGGAGGAACTCGACTACCTCCGGGGCCTGCGGTTCATCAAGGAGGAGTTCGTCCAGTTCCTCCGGCTCTTCCAGCTCAACCGGGAGTTCATCCGCATCGACGCCGCCGGGGACCGGGAGTTCCGCCTGACCATCAACGGGCCGTGGCTCCACACCATCCTCTTCGAGGTCCCCATCCTCGCCGTGGTCAGCGAGGCCTACTTCCGGGACATCCGGCCGGTCACCGACCTCGACCCCGGCCGGGATCGGCTGGCCGAGAAGATCGCCCTGGTCCAGGAGACCAACTCCGAGGGGCTCGGCTTCGTCTTCTCCGACTTCGGCACCCGGAGGCGCTTCTCCAAGGCCTGGCAGGCGGAGCTGCTCAGCCGGCTCAAGGCGGAACTCCCCGACAACTTCCGGGGCACCAGCAACGTCCTCTACGCCAAGACCTTCGACCTGATCCCCATCGGGACCATGGCCCACGAGTGGCTCATGGCGGCCCAGTCCCTGGGGCCGAAGCTGG
>CAYSLC010000331.1:0-4654 GCA_964431545.1 uncultured Desulfobacteraceae bacterium
CGTGAGTTCCGGTGTGGGGCTTGCCGTCACGGAGATCTCCAAACAGTAAAAAAAGATCTTCATCGGTACCGATCACGCTTCGACCCGGCTGACGGTCGATTCGTTCCAACCCTATTATTTCCGCGTTTCGAACAATACCTTCCAGTCGATGGCGGCGGGCGCCCTTTATTTAAAGGATCTCAAAGCGGAAAAGGGATGGAAAACCATCGCCTTTATCGGCCCGGACTATGCGTACGGCCACAGCCAGTGGGATGAGCTGAAATACAATCTGGATCGGTACGGTGTGGAATACGAAGTAGTGGGCGAGTACTGGCCCAAAATCTACACCCCCGATTACACCTCCTACATCACGTCCATTATGCGGGACAACCCGGATATTCTTGTCTCCGGTTTCTGGGGCGGCGACACGGTCGCTTTTATCAAGCAGGCCAATCCATACGGTCTCTTCAAAAAAATGACCTACTTCCATCCCGACGCCGGGGGCAACTACGAACTGATGAGCGCCATGGGCGCAGAGCTGCCTGATGGTTTAATTCTCTCAGCCCGGCATCATAATAATTGGCCGAAAACAGAACTCAACAAAACCTTCGTGGAAAAATTCCACAACATCACTGGCCGTTACCCGAGTTATGCGGCTGAAGGCGCCTATGCCGGCATATACGCCATCGCCTATGCGGTCGAGAAGGTCGGCAATCCCGATGATACGGAGGCTTTGGTAAAGGCGATGGAAGGGATGAAGATGAAGCTGCCGGAGGATCCACCCGATTTCACGTCCTATATGAATCCGGAAACCCACCAGATCGTTCAGGTTCAGGCGATCGGTGTAACCATGCCCAACGACAACTACCCGCCGGCCAAGAAGATGCTCGGCAACTGGAAAGTCTACGAAGCCGAAAAGATCATCCCGCCGTCCGACTACATCAAGGAAAAACGCGGGCAATAACTGCCTGACGGCCTGCCCGGCATGGCGGCCGCACCGCAGGAATGGCGGGTGGGGATGCCAGTTTCCACCCGCCGGCTTCTCCTGTATTAACTCAGCAAGGACCAGACGGTTTTCGGTCCCCGAAGGCAGAGGTCTACCCAATGGACGCCAGTTTTATCTTTATTCAGTTTTTGAGCGGTCTCACCGTCGCCACGCTTCTTTTCCTGGTGGCCAGCGGCCTCACGCTGGTTTTCGGAGTGGGCGGGGTTTTCAATTTCGCCCACGGCTCTTTCTATATGCTGGGCGCCTATTTCGCCTATCAGTGCGTCTCCATGTGGAACATCAATTTTTGGCTGGCGTTGGCCATCACCGCCGTCGGCGTCGGGTTGTTCGGGATGCTGATGGAATCCCTCTTCTTGAGGCGGATCTACGGCCGATCCGGTGAGGGAGGATTCCAGATCCTCCTCACCTACTGCCTGATTCTGATCATCGACGATTTGGTGAAGATGGTCTGGGGAACGGAGTACAAATCGATTCCGCGTCCCCCCGGTTTTTCGGGATCTGTCATGATCGGCGACATGATTCTGCCAACATATAACCTGATTATTATTGCCATCGGACTGGTGGTGGTGATTGCTGCGTGGTTAATCCTGACCCGGACGCGTCCGGGCAGGATCACCCGCGCGACAGCCATAGACCGGGAAATGCTCAATGCCCTTGGCGTTAATGTGCCGCTGACAATGACCGTCGTTTTCGGCATCGCCACCGGCCTTGGGGGCGTTGCCGGCGCCTTGGCGGCGCCTCTGAGATCGGTGACGCCGGGCGCAGGGATCGAGGTCATTATCGATTCGCTCATCGTGGTGGTGCTGGGCGGCATGGGCAACTTCTGGGGGGCTTGGCTGGGGGCGCTGGTAATCGGCGAGGTGAATGCCTTTGCCGTGGTCTTCGTTCCCAAGTGGGCCTCGCTGTTCAGTTTTCTCGTCATGGTTATCGTGCTCATTTTCAAGCCCGAAGGGCTTTTCAGCGCCCGTAAGATCAGGAAGGTATAAGCGATGAATACTTTTGCCAAATATAGGGAGCTGATGCCCTGGGTCGGCCTGATTGTGATCTTTTCGGTGGTGCCGATTTTCAAGACATCCGATTATCAGTTGATGCTGGCCAACCACATCCTGATATGGGGGCTGTTCGCCGTTTCTTTCAATATGCTCTTCGGCCAGACCGGCATGCTTTCCTTCGGGCAGGCGCTATACTACGGCCTGGGGGCCTATTTCACCGGCATGATGGTGACCCGTGTTGGCCCGGAGTGGTTTCTGCCCGGTATGATCATGGGGGTGCTCGCCGCCGGACTGCTGGCGGTGATCATTGGACCCCTCACGATCCGCGTTACCGGCGTCTATTTCACCGTGCTAACCCTCGCATTTGCCCAACTGGCATGGGGCGTTACGTTCAAATGGTATGAGTTTACTGGCGGGGACGACGGCATCCAGGGCATTCTGCCAACGGGTCTGTTGAGCAATGACACGTTTTACTATTATTTCTGTCTTACGCTGGTGCTCCTTTCCATCTGGTTTTTGTGGCGGGTCGCCAGATCGCCCTTCGGTCTTACTCTTCGGTGCATCCGGCAAAATCCCGAGCGGGTAAGGTTCCTGGGGAGACGCGTCCGGTATCATCAGCTGGGCGTCTACGTGATTTCCGGCGCCTTCGCTGCTCTGGCGGGAGGGCTCATGGCCGGGGTGGACAATTCAATCCATACCGACATGTTCTTCTGGACCACCTCGGGCGAGGTCATCCTCATGTCGGTGCTCGGCGGCATCGGTCAGTTCTTCGGCCCCTTTCTGGGTGCGGTGCTGATCATTTTCATCGAAGATATTGTCGGGGCCTACACCGAATACTGGTCGTTCATCATCGGCGCGGTCATGCTCACTATGGTTATCTTGTTTCCCATGGGGGTTCTTGGGGAGCTTCAGAAACTAAGGGACCGATTGAAAAGCCGAAACATTCATCAGGAATTGATTGGGGAGGATGCACTTGGAACCGATCCTCATTCTAAATAAAGTCGACAAAGCCTTCGGCGGACTACACGTCACCGATGATGTCAGTTTTACGGTTCAACGGGGTGAACTCTCCGCCATCATCGGCCCCAATGGTGCGGGCAAGACCACCCTGTTCAACCTGGTAACGGGCTATCTGAGGCCGGAGACCGGCTCCATCAGTTTCAAGGGGGAAGAGATCCTCGGCCTCCGAACACAGGAGATCGTGGCCCTGGGCATCGGCCGGTCATTCCAGATCACCTCCATTTTTCAGGAGGAGACCGTGTTGGACAATGTGCGGATGTCGAGCCTCTCCCGTTTGAGGCAGACCTCCAATTTCGTCCGCCCGGCCCATCGCTTTCGGCGGGCAACAGAGGCGGCCCAACAGATCCTGGAGAGCCTGGGGTTGACGGATCAGGCCGCACGGCCCGCCTATGAACTGCCCCACGGAGATCAGAAGCTCCTCGATATTGGCGTGGCGCTGGCTCTGGAACCCGAATTGATTCTCATGGATGAGCCCACTGCCGGCATGTCCCCCGAAGAGCGCGCGCTGACCCAGGAACTGATCAAAAAGCTCTGGAAAGAATACGATCTGACCATGGTTTTCATTGAACATGACATGGACATGGTATTCGGGATCGCCCAGGTGGTTCGGGTGCTCCAGCAGGGCGCCCTGCTGGTCGAGGGGACTCCGGACGAGATCCGAAACAACAAGGATGTCGTCACCGCGTATCTGGGGGAGGAACTTTGATGACGCCAATTCTCGAAGCCACCGACCTGAACACCTACTATGGACGGAGCCATATACTCTTCAATGTGAGCCTTCATGTGGCAAAAGGCGAAACCGTCTGCCTTATGGGCAGAAACGGCGCCGGGAAGACGACCACTTTCCGGTCGTTGATGGGGCTGACCCCGCCGAAAAGCGGGGCCGTTATGCTCAACGGGAGGGACTGCACGCGGCTGCCGCCCTACAAGATGGCCCGGCTCGGCCTCGGCTTTGTGCCGGAGGACCGCCGGGTGCTCGGGCCTTTCACCATTCGGGAGAACCTGAACATGGGCATCATTCCCCGGCGCAAGGGTCGGTGGAATCTTGAGACCGTCACAGAGCGATTCCCGGTTCTGGGGGAGATGCTGGAACGTTTCGGCGGTACTCTTTCCGGCGGCGAACAACAGATGCTCACGACGGCGCGAGCGCTCATGGGCAACCCCGATGTGCTCCTCCTCGACGAACCGTCGGAGGGGTTGTCGCCCGTCATCATCCGGTCGCTCAAAGAACTGCTGCTGGGACTCAAGGAGGCGGGGACGACGATTTTGCTGTCGGAACAGAACATCAAATTCGCCATGGCGATCTCTGATCGGGTGGTCGTTCTCGACAAGGGGCATGTGGTATACGAAGGGACCATGAAGGAATTCGAGGAAAACGAGGACGTCCATCGAAAATATCTCGCCGTCTGACCGAAATGAGAGGTAGGCGCAGCAACCAACATAAGGAGTATACACGATGAGGCAAATCAACATTTTTCGAACAACAGGCCGCATTGTCGTGGGTGCGGGATCGCTGGATACCATCGGTGATGAAGTCAAGGCCTTGGGCGGCGCCAAGGCCCTCGTGGTCACGGATCCGGGGCTGGCTTCGACGGGCATCGTGGATCGGCTGGAAAAGCGCCTCGCCGATTCGGGGCTGGCATCCTCACGCTACGAC
>CAYSLC010000332.1:0-4619 GCA_964431545.1 uncultured Desulfobacteraceae bacterium
GGGCTGGCGGGTCATGGTCGCCATCTCCTTTTTCGGGATCACCTGTTTCAACACCCTGCTCTACATCGCGGTCCACACCACCACCGCCATCAACGGATCCCTCATCCAGAGCACCATGCCCGCCTTCATCATCGTGGTCTCCCTGGCGGTGCTCCGGGAGCGGGTGACCCGGGTCCAGATCCTCGGAGTCCTGCTGTGCATGGCCGGCGCTTTTACGGTGGTGCTCCGGGGAGACCTCCGGGCCCTGGGGGAGGTGACCTTCGTTTTGGGGGATCTGCTGATGCTCATCGCGGTGGTCCTCTACGCCCTCTACTCGGTGCTCCTGCGTCTCCGGCCGCCCATCCACCCCGCCAGTGTGCTCACCTACACCTTCGGCATCGGGGTTTTGTTCCTTCTCCCGCTCTATCTCTGGGAGCGGGTGAAGACCGGCCCCCTCCCCCTGACACCGGGCGTGGTCTCGACCATCCTCTACGTGGCGGTCTTCCCCTCCATCGTGGCCTATCTCTGCTGGAACCGGGGGATCGCCGTCATCGGCCCCAACAAGACGGGGCTCTTCATCAATCTGCTTCCGATTTTCGCGTCGATCCTGGCGGTGGTCCTGCTGGGGGAGGATTTCCGCTGGTTCCACCTGGCGGGGATGGGGATGATCTTCAGCGGCATGCTCCTGTTCAACTGGTAGCGGCGGCGTCCCAAAGGGCCTCCACATGAAAACGGGGGCCGGCCGCGCGGGCCGTCCCCCGTTCCGATTTCAGGCCGTCATGCCCACCGGGGGCGCCGGCTACCGGATCATGGTCTCTCCCTGGACCCCCTCCTCCAGGATGACGATCTCCACCCGCCGGTTCTGCTGGCGGCCGGCGTCGGTCTCGTTGCTGGCCACGGGGTAGCCCTCCCCGTATCCCCTGGCGAGGATCCGCCGGGGGCTGATGCCCCGGGAGATGAGCGCCGTCTCCACCGCCTCGGCCCGCCGCTGGGACAGGGCGAGGTTGTAGTTCTCATTGCCCACGCTGTCGGTGTGCCCCTCGATGAGAACGTCCCTTTCCGGGTTCTCCTTGAGGAAGGCGACCAGCTTGTCGAGGCTCCGCAGGGCCCCCACCTTCAACTCCGCCTTGCCGGTGTCGAAGAGGACGTCGCCGAGGGTGAGCACCAGCCCCCGCTCCGTCTGCTTGGCCTGGAGTTCGGTCAGCTCCCGCTCCAACTGCCGCGCCTCGGCCCGGGCCTGTTCCGCCTGACGACGGGCCATCTCCGCCTCCCGGGCCCGGGCCTCCGCCTCCCGCTTCAATTCCTCGGCCTTCACCCGGGCCTGCTCCACCTCCCGGGCCCGCTCCTCGGCCTCCTGCTTCAGGCGCATGGCCTCCCGCCGGGCGACCTCCACCTCCCGGGCCTTGGATTCGGCCTCCTGTTTCGCCTGTTCCGCCTCCTTCCGGCGGGCCTCCAGGAGCACCTTCTCATTCTCCCGGCTCAACCGCTCCATCCGCTCCTCGGCCGTCTTCTGGTCGGCGGAGGCCTTGGCCAGCTGCACCTGCCGCTCGGCCAGATAGGAGAGCCGCTCCTTTTCGGCGGTCTCCTCGGCCTCCCGGGCCCGTTCGAGGGTCTTTTTGGCCTCGTGCATCTCCACAGGGGCCTTCTCCATGACCTCCGGATCCGATTCGGCCGCCAGGTAGGTGGCCCGGGCCCGCTCAAAGGCGGCGTTGGTCTCCGGCCCGCCGCAGCCGGAGATCAGGAGTCCGGCAACGACCACGGCGGCCAGGCCGGACCATACACTCCTACGATGGTGTCCATAGAACTGTTTCATGGCGATTTCCACTCCCCTTTCCCAATTCCGGTTTGGTTGTCCAAAGACCCGCTACTGCTTTCGGTCGATCTCCTGGCGGAGGGTGTCGACACTCTCCTCCATTTCGTCGGCGATCTTCTTCTGCTTCTTGGCCTTGGCGGTGGCCTCGGCCACCTGGGCGTCGGCCAGGGCCTCCTCGGCGATCCGGCGGGCCTTGTCGTACGCCTCCTCGTCCATGGCCGCCTTCGCCTTTTCCAGCTTCTCCTCCGCGAGCTTGATTTGCAGGGGCGCATATTTGTCCGCCTCGTTCTGCCTCGCGCGCCGGATCACCATCTCCGCGTTGGAGATCGTGTCCACCGGCGGGGGGCCGGTGGAGGCGCAGGAGAGGAGAAACACCGCGGCCAGGAGCCCGGCCGCCGTACCCAATGCCGTTCTGTTCTTCATTGTCATACGCATCTTTCCCCTTCTTCTTCGGTTGTCCCTGTTTCCGGAGCCCTTCCATACGATCGGCGATGTTTCATTCCGGCATAAATCCCTAAAAAAATACCACACCATCCTCCGAGGTGTCAATCGGGTTCGGCGGGAGGAGGGGCCTTGTATATGCAAAATTTCAGGGGGTTACTCGTCCTCCCGGGATGAAATCCGGACCCGTTCCAGGTGAGCCGCCCACTCCATGGGCAGAAGCTCTTTCTTGCGGGTATTGCAGGACTTGCAGGCGGGCACCACGTTCCCTTTGGTGGAGCGCCCCCCACGGGAGACGGGCACGATGTGGTCCATGGTGAGGTCGCCGGGGGGGGTCGGTCGGCCGCAGTAGCCGCAGACCCCTTTGGCGCACCGCCGCTTCCACCATTGGGAGGCCCGGAGATCCCGGGCCCGGCTCCGCTCCCGCTTGAGATCCGATTCCTCCAGGTGGAATCCGAAGGGGTCGTCAGCCATCGATCCTTCCGGTCTCCGGGCCAGTCTCCGGGGATATCGGCGCCGGGACGCCGGCGCCGGAAAGGGCGGACCCGTCCGACGCCCGCACGGAAAGGGCGTGGAGCCATTGTCGAATCTCCGCTTCCAGAATCCCGTAGAAGGCGTCCGATCCCCCCAGGCCCCGCCGGCCGAAGAAGTAGTTGATCTCCAGCAGAAGCGGCTCTCCGCCCGCCCCGAAGAGGATGTCGAGCCCGGCCAGATCGATCCGGGTCCGCCGGGCGAAATCGTCGGCCAGGGAGATGCCGGCCCGCCGGAGACGGGGATCGGCATCCGGGTCGAGGACCGCCCCCCTGGAGATGTTGGCGGCAAAGGCTCCGGGATCCGGCTGGATCCGCCAGTAGGCGATGCGGCGCCGGCCGATGACCGCCACCCGCAGGGTCCGGCGCCCGCCGGGGACATGGGCCTGGATCAGGAATCCCCGCTGTCCGGTCTTTTCGAAGGCCCGGACCCGACCGAGGACCTCCTGGAACCGGGACGGGGTCTCGACGTGGAAGACCGTCTCCCCCTCCCCGCCCCAGGCGAACTTGACCACGCACGGATATCCCGGGGGCGGATCCGACGATTCGGAACCGGGTCGATAAACGCCGAGATCTTCATAGGTCCAGGTGGGGGGGTGTGGGGTGCCGGTCTCCCGGAACAGGCGGATCTGCCCGATCTTGTCCGGATACCGGAACCGGGCCGTGTAGTCGGGAAAGACGTGGGGGCAGCCGGCCGCGGCCATCTCGAAGAGGGACCGGCGGCACCCCTGGGGCAGGATCACCGCGTCGGCCGACCGGATGAGGGCCCGTTCCGGCTCGCCGGGGTCCCGGCCGGCGCAGAGGGCGTTTTGGTCCCCCACGAACATGGGATGGAAGGAGAGGACCGTCAATAGCCGAACTTCCGCAGGGCCCGGGTGTCCCGGCTCCAGTTCTTCTGGACCC
Organism: uncultured Desulfobacteraceae bacterium; assembly: GCA_964431545.1. Classification (GTDB taxonomy): domain Bacteria; phylum Desulfobacterota; class Desulfobacteria; order Desulfobacterales; family JAABSP01; genus CAYSLC01. Next base: position 3,667 of record CAYSLC010000332.1, read on the forward strand.
GGACGAAGAGCTTGAGAAAGACACGGGTCCCCACCATCCGCTCGATCTCCAGGCGGGCCGCCTCCCCGATCTTCTTGAGCATGGCCCCCTTCTTTCCGATGATGATCCCCTTCTGGGAGTCGCGCTCCACGTGGATGGTGGCGTGGATCCGGACCAGGTCCCCGTCCTTTGCCGGCTCCTGGAAGGCGTCGATGGTCACCGCCGCGGCGTAGGGGATCTCCTCGCCGGTGAACCGGAAGACCTTCTCCCGGACCATCTCCGCGGCGATGAACCGCTCCGGCAGGTCGGTGACCGCCTCGGGCGGGTAATAGGGCGGCCCCTCCGGAAGCAGGTTTTCCATGGCCGCCAGAAGCTCGTCCACTCCGTCCCCCCGGGTCGCCGAGATGGGGACCAGGGCCCCGAAGTCATAGAACCCCCGCCACCGGTCCATGATCGTGAGGAGCTTCGGCTTCTCCACCAGGTCGATCTTGTTGATGGCCAGGACCGCCGGCCGGCCGACGCTTTCGAGGCGCTGGACGATCAGCTCCTCCGACGGTGGGTCGGGCCGGGCCGCGTCGATGAGGACCAGGGCCAGATCGACGTCCCCCAGGGCCGACAGGGCCACGTCGACGATCCGGACGTTGAGGGGGCGCCGGGCCGGGTGGACCCCCGGGGTGTCGATGAAGATCATCTGGGCATCTTGCCGGTGGACCACCCCGAGGATCCGGTTCCGGGTGGTCTGGGCCTTCTTGGAGGTGATGGAGATCTTCTCCCCGAGCATCCGGTTGAGCAAGGTCGACTTGCCCGCGTTGGGGGCCCCGGCGATGGTGATGAAACCGGACCGGAATCCGGGGAAGCGCTCCCTTAGGGGGTCCAGGGGATCCATGGTGTCATCGCCCAAGGGCGGCCGCCGGCCGGGTCGTCCGGTCGATGGCCGCCCAGACCGCCTCCCGCCCCAGCCGGGTCTTGGCGGA
>CAYSLC010000333.1:0-4595 GCA_964431545.1 uncultured Desulfobacteraceae bacterium
AAGGCCGAGGGGGTCCGGATGAACATCAACCACATCGGCGAGGTGGTCCAGGGCGAAGACGAGGCCCGGTCCCGGCTGGAGAGCTACCTCAAGGACCTGCGGGACCCGGAGATCGAGTACATCTCCGTCAAGATCTCCACCATCTTCTCCCAGATCAGCGGCCTGGCCCTGGAGAACACCGTACAGGTCCTCATGGATCGGCTGACCCGGCTCTACCGAACCGCGGAAGCGCATGAGTTCGTCCACCGGGACGGCCGCCGGACCCCCAAGTTCGTCAACCTCGACATGGAGGAGTACCGGGACCTGGAGATCACGGCCGCCGCCTTCATCCGGACCCTCGACCAGCCCGAGTTCAAGGACCATGCGGCGGGGATCGTCCTCCAGGCCTACCTCCCCGACTCCTTCCGGATGCAACGGGACCTCACCGAGTGGGCCAAAAAGCGCGTGGCCGACGGCGGGGCCCCCATCAAGATCCGGATCGTCAAGGGGGCCAACCTGGAGATGGAGCTGGTGGAGTCGGCCTCCCACAACTGGCCCCTGGCCACCTACGACAACAAGCGGGACGTGGACGCCAACTACAAGCGGATGGTGGAATACGGACTGCGGCCCGAAAACGCCGGGGCGGTCCACCTGGGGATCGCCTCCCACAACCTCTTCGAACTCGCCTACGCCTATAAGATGGCCCAGCACTACGGCGTCACCCAATACTTCGGCTTCGAGATGCTGGAGGGGATGGCCGACCACATCCGGAGGGCCATCCACGAGACCGCCGGCGATGTCCTCCTCTACGCGCCGGTGGCCGAGGAGGACCAGTTCATCAACGCCATCGCCTACCTGATCCGGCGGCTCGACGAGAACACCGGCGAGGAGAACTTCCTCCGGTACTCCTTCAACCTCACCACCGATTCCCCGGAGTGGTCGTTTCTGGAAAAGCAGTTCATCGCCTCCTACCACCAGCGGCATCTGGCCGGCACGACCCCCCACCGGATCCAGGACCGGCGCGACGAGACCTTCCCGGAGCGGATGGGCCCCTTCCACGAGCGGCAGTTCATCAACGAGCCGGACACCGACTGGTCCCTGCCCGCCAACCGGAAGTGGGCCGAGGGGATCCGGGAGAAGTGGAAGATGGCGCCCGGCGATACGCCCATGGAGATCCCCATCGTGGTGGCCGGGGAGGAGATCTTCGACGGCCGGGAACACCGGGAGTTCATCGATCCCTCCCAGTACCATGACAAGCTGGTCACGGCACGGTACGCCCTGGCCGACGGAGACGACGTGGAACGGGCCGTGGCGACGGCCAAGGAGGATCCGGACGGGTGGCGGTCCATGACCTTTTCGGCCCGCAACGAGATCCTGGCCCGGGCCGCCATGGAACTGCGAAAGGGACGGGGGGACCTCATCGGCTCGGCCGCCGCCAACACCGGCAAGGTCTTCACCGAGGCGGACCCCGAGGTCTCCGAGGCGGTCGACTTCACCGAGTTCTACCCCTGGTCCACCGAGACCTTCACCGGCATGGAGAACGTCCGGTGCCGCGGCCGGGGGGTGGCGGTGGTCATTTCCCCCTGGAATTTCCCCATCGCCATCCCCACCGGCGGCATGGTCGCCTCCCTGGCCGCCGGCAACACCGTCATCTTCAAGCCGGCCTCGGCGGCGGTGACCACCGCGTGGGAGGTGTGCACATGTCTCTGGCGGGGGGGCGTGCCCCGGTCGGCCCTCCAGTTCCTGCCGTGTTCGGGGGCCAAGACCGGGGAGATCCTCACCAACCACCCCGACGTGGATTCCATCATCCTCACCGGCGGCACCGACACCGGCATGTCGATCCTCCGGCAGCGGCCCGGGATCTACCTGGCGGCCGAGACCGGCGGGAAGAACGCCACCATCGTCACCGCCATGTCCGACCGGGACCAGGCCATCAAGAACGTCCTCCATTCCGCCTTCAGCAACAACGGGCAGAAGTGCTCGGCCAGCTCCCTGCTGATCCTGGAAAAAGAGGTCTACGAGGACGCCCACTTCAAAAAGCAGCTGGTGGACGCCGCCCGCAGCTACTACGTTGGATCGGCCTGGCGGTTCCGGAACAAGCTGGCCCCTCTGATCCAGCCGCCCAAAGGGGACCTCCAGCGGGCCCTCACCACCCTGGAGCCGGGGGAGTCCTGGGCCCTCAAACCCCGGATGGTGGAGGGTAACCCCTACATCTGGAGCCCCGGCATCAAGTACGGGGTCCGGGAGGGCTCCTACACCCACATGACCGAGTTTTTCGGCCCGCTGCTGGGGGTGATGCGCGCCGACGACCTGGACCAGGCCATCGAACTGGTCAACATGACCGGGTACGGCCTCACCTCCGGCCTGGAGAGCCTCGATAAGCGGGAGCAGGCCCGGTGGAAGGCCAAGGTCCGGGCCGGAAACCTTTACATCAACCGGGGGACCACCGGCGCCATCGTACTCCGCCAGCCCTTCGGCGGCATGGGCAAGTCGGCCCTGGGGGCGGGGATCAAGGCGGGCAGCCCCAACTACGTTTCCCAGTTCATGACCTTCGAGGAGGTCGGGCCGCCGCCGGTGGGCGCCATCGGAAAGGCGCATCCCCTCCTGCGGGTCGCCCATGAATGGAAGCTTGCCATCGACTGGGGCCGGCTGCCGGAATATGCCGACGAACTCCGGAAGACGGTCCGGGCCGTCAAGAGCTACCTCCACCACTACGAACGGGAGTTTTCGAGGGAAAAGGACTACTTCAACATCCGGGGGGAGGACAACCTCTTCCGGTACCTGCCCGTGGGGACGGTGGTGGTCCGGGTCCACTCCGAAGACACCCTCTTCGACGTCCTCGGCCGCATGGCGGCGGCCCGGATCGCCGGCTGCACCCTGGTGGCGAGCCTCCCGGAAACCCTGGAGAACGGCGTGACGGCGTTCCTGGAGGGAGAGGAGGGCAAGCGGTTCATGCCCGATCTTTCCATGACCCGCCAGAGCGACGGGGACCTGATCAAACGGATTCCCATGGTCGAGCGGATCCGGTACGCGGCCCCGGACCGGGTGCCCGACCGGCTCTTCGAGGCGGCCGCCGAGACCGGGTTCTACATCGCCCGGGCCCCGGTGATGATGGAGGGGCGGATCGAGCTGATCCACTACTTCCAGGAGCAGGCCGTCTCCCACACCTACCACCGGTACGGGAACCTCGGGGAGCGGGGAATAAGCAGGTAAGATCGGTTCAGCTTCAGAAAACTGCTGGTATTTGCCAGCAGCCTGATCTTCAAAGGAGTTTTGAGAGATCCCATGTCTCGCCCCTACAGGGCTCTTCCCGGATTCTTCCGACATTTTTCCAGAGCGGATGCCCCTAGGCTGGTATATGGTGCCCTTTCAGGGCTAACCACAGTATCCATTATAACCTGGAGAGCTTCTTAGTACACCACGAGCAAAACGTTTCTGAGGGCGTTTTTTGGCTTGAAAAACAGTTGGCTTTATCTTTATGATCAATCTAAGAAGCTCTGATAAAACGCCCTTTAAAGAACGCCAATGAAAAAGGATACAACGGGAATGAAAGTGACCGAGGAGGGACAAATATCACTACCGCCCGAAGTAGCGGCGAGATTGGGTTTTCTTCCGGACACGGAACTTGATTATTTCATCCAAGGGGAAACGTTATTGCTAAAAAAAAGCCAAAAGGCCGACCGGGGGAAAAAACTGATTTCCACCATAAAAGGAACAGCAAAAGCCGGGCTGACCACAGATGAAATCTTACAGGCCACACGCGGGGAGTAGATGGAGGTAATGGTCGACAGCAACGTGATCCTCGATATCGCAACGGAGGATTCCGTCTGGTTCCGCTGGTCATCTGATACCTTGTCTTTCTATGCTCAGTCGCATACGCTGGTGATCAATCCTGTTATCTATTCGGAAGTGTCCGTCGGGTACGAAACGATGGAAGAGCTTGAAAATATCCTGCCGAGGGACTATTTCCGGAGAGTGCAGATACCCTGGGAGGCCGCGGGGGGGGAATAGAACAGTTTAGGAGTGTGTATTCCCTCCCAGTCCCGAAGCGGCTATTCATCCAAAGAGAATCGAGATTCCGCCCGGCATACGGTAGAGGAAGATTTACTGCCCAATCTTCCCGAAAATACCCTCCTCCCCCCATTGCCCTTCCCCCTGACCGCCTGCGATAAAGAACAGGTGCGCCAATAAAACCGGTCACGCCGACCGACCAATCGGGACATCGGAATTCGGATGTGAAAACCCCTGAATCTGAAAACGGACATATGGATCATCGGAGTCCCCGGCGCTTCTTCATGCCGGTGGGCGGCGAGGCGTGGGGATGGCTGCTCGCCCTGATTCCGCTGGGGCTCGCCATCTTCCTTCTCCGGCTTGCGGGGTCGGTCTCTCGCGGAGAAGCGTTCCGCTACGGGCTCGACTGGTTCCCCGCCCTCGGGGTCTCCCTCTCCTTCCACGTGGACGGGCTGGGGCTCCTCTTCGCTCTGCTGATCACCCTCATCGGGGTCCTGGTGGTCCTCTACGCCGGCGCTTACATGGCCGAGGAGAAGCACCGGGGCCGGTTCTTCGCCTACCTGCTCGCCTTCATGGTCGCCATGCTCGGCACGGTGCTGGCGGAC
>CAYSLC010000334.1:0-4576 GCA_964431545.1 uncultured Desulfobacteraceae bacterium
GGGTGACCCAAAAAACAGATCGGTTGCATTATTATGAAAATCGTATATCATTTCTCCCCAAAAAAGACTTAAGGAATGGGATGGTTAGATCGAAAACAACGGAACAGATCGACCGTTTATGAATATGTCGATGAGAAAGAGAGATAGCTTCCTTCGCTTCTCCCCCCCCCTCATTGGGGAGGAGGAAATCGAGGAGGTCGCGGATACGCTGCGATCCGAATGGATCACCACCGGTCCGAAGACGGCCCATTTCGAACGGGCTTTTTCGGCGTACCTCGGGGCGCCCGTCGCCTTGGCCTTGAGTTCCTGCACGGCTGGGCTCCACACCTCGTTAATGACTTCAAACATCGGAAGCGGCCATGAGGTGATCACCACCCCCATGACCTTCGCCGCTTCCGTCAACGTTATCGAACACGTCAACGCGAAACCGGTCCTGGTGGATGTGGAGCCGGACACCCTCAACATGGATCCGGAAAAACTCGAAGCCGCGATGACGCCGGCAACCAAAGCGATCATCGCGGTCCATTACGGAGGCCACCCCGTCGCTTTGGACCCCATCGAGCAGATCGCCAGGGCACGCGGCATCACCGTCATCGAAGACGCGGCCCATGCGGTATCGGCCAAATACAGAGGACTGCCCATCGGATCCAACGGCAATCCGGTCTCGTTCAGTTTCTATGCCACCAAGAATCTGACCACTTCCGAGGGTGGCATGCTCACCGGTACGCGGGAATTCCTCGATCGGGCCCGGATCGTCAGCCTCCACGGCATGAACCGGGATGCCTGGCGTAGATACGACAGGGCCGGCAGCTGGTATTACGAAGTGGTGACCCCCGGCTTCAAGTACAACATGACCGACATCCAGGCGGCCATCGGGCTCTGTCAGCTCAAGAAGCTCGATGCCTTTCAGCGCCGCCGGCGCCAGGTGGTGGAGGCTTACAACCGGGCCTTTTCGGAGATGGGCGTCTTCGATCTTCCGGTGGAGCGGCCGGAGGTGGAGCACGCCTGGCACCTGTACGTGCTCCGGATCAAGCCGGGGACCCTGACGATCGGAAGGGACCGGTTCATCGAGGAGCTGACCCATCGGAACATCGGCTCGTCGGTCCACTTCATTCCGATCCACCTCCATCCCTATTATCGGAAAAAGTACGGGTTCAAACCCACCGACTTTCCGGTCTCCTACGAGAACTACCTGAGGATCTTCAGCCTTCCCCTCAACCCCTCCCTCTCCGACCAGGATGTCGCCGACGTGGTGGAAGCGGTGGCGGATATTGTCGACACCTTTCGGAGATGAATGGTGCAAAGCGGGTTTTCGATGTGACGGCGGCGGCCGTCGGGATGGTGTTCGCCCTCCCCCTGTTGTCCGCCGTCGCCTTGGTCATCCGGCTGGACGGACGGGGCCCGGTCCTCTTCATCCAGGAGCGGATCGGCCTCCGGGGCAGACCCTTTCGCCTCTATAAGTTCCGAACCATGGTCGAGGAAGCGGATTCCCTCGGCGGCCCCCTCACCGTGGGCGAGGACCCCAGAATCACCCGTGTGGGAAGGTTCCTGAGAAAGTACAAACTCGACGAGTGGCCCCAGTTGATCAACGTCCTGAAGGGGGAGATGAGTTTGGTGGGCCCCCGGCCGGAAGTTCCCAAGTACGTCGCCCTCTACGCCGCGGATCAGCGTCGGGTGCTCGATCTCGTCCCCGGCATCACCGACCCCGCATCCATTAAGTATAGAAACGAGAGCCGGCTGCTCGAAGCGGCCCCGGATCCGGAGAGGGCGTACGTGGAGGTCGTCATGCCCGACAAGATCCGGATCAACCTCCATTACGCGGCCCGAGCCGACGCGGCAAAGGATATCCGGACCATATTGAAAACCTTGAAACGGCTCTCCGGGTGAAGCTGGGGAGATCACCGGGGACCCGAGAACCCATCTTCAAAAAAACCGACCCAGCGAGGAGGAATCCAAATGGCATACGAGACCATCATCTTCGACATGACCGACGGCATCGCCACCCTCACCTTCAACCGTCCCAAAGCCCTCAACGCCCTGAACAGCGTCCTGTTGGACGAATTCTCGGAGGCTTTGGACCGGATCGAAACGGACGAGGAGATCCGGGTGCTCCTCCTGACCGGGGCCGGGGACAAGGCCTTTGTGGCCGGCGCCGACATCCGGGAGCTGGCCACCTTCGGCCCCCTCCAGGCCAAGATCTTCGCCCGGAAGGGCCAGGCCATCATCGGCAGGCTCCAGGAGCTGCCGATTCCGGTGGTCGGGGCAATCAACGGGTTCGCCCTCGGGGGCGGCAGCGAGATCGCCCTGGCCTGTGATTTCATCTATGCCTCCGAGGCCGCCAAGTTCGGGCTGCCGGAGATCACGCTGGGGATCATTCCCGGATTCGGCGGCACCCAGCGGCTCCCGCGTCTGGTGGGCCCGAATACGGCCAAGGAGATGATCTATACCGGGAAGATGATCACCGCCGAGGAGGCCCGGACCATCGGCATGGTCAACCGGGTCTGTGCGCCGGCGGAATTGATGGCGGAGGTCGGCAAGGTGGCCGCCGAAATGGCCCGCAAGGGGAAGGTTTCGCTGAGGGCCGCCAAACAGGCCATCAACGGCGGTCTCAACGCCGACCTCCGGACGGGGTGCGCCATCGAATGCGACGCCTTCGCCCTCTGCATGGCCAGCGAGGATGCCAAGGAAGGGACGGCCGCCTTTCTGGAGAAGCGGAAGCCGGACTTCCAAGGCCCTCTAAAATAAGGTCTCCATCCACCCTTTATGATGTGGCGGTCTCGTTTATTCAAAATTTCCATATACATATCCGGAAAATTTTGATAACGGATACCGAGCGCGACATCATCGTGGAAAGGAGAGGCAGAAATGATCTATGATATCGAATACGAGACCATGCCGAGGGAGGCCCTGGAGGCCATCCAATTGCGCCGGCTGCAAGCCACGCTGGACCGCGCCTATGCCACGGTCCCCTTCTACCGGAAACAGTTCGACGAGGCCGGGGTCAAGCCGAACGATGTCCGGTCCCTGAAGGATCTGGAGCGGATCCCCTTCACCACCAAGCAGGACCTCCGGGACAACTATCCGTTCGGCATGTTCGCCGTTCCCATGGACAACGTGGTCCGGATCCACGCCTCCTCGGGGACCACCGGTCAACCCACGGTGGTCGGGTACACGGCCCGGGACGTCGACACCTGGGCGGAGCTGATGGCCCGGTCCCTGGTGGCCGGCGGCGCGGGCCGGGGGGATATCATCCACAACGCCTATGGATACGGCCTTTTCACCGGCGGATTGGGAGTCCACTACGGCGCGGAGAAGCTCGGGGCATCGGTGATCCCGGTCTCCGGCGGCAACACCAAGCGCCAGATCCTCATCATGCGGGACTTCGGCCCCACCATCCTGACGGCCACCCCCTCCTACACCCTCCACCTGGCCGAGGTGGCGGAGGAGATGGGCGTCTCCTTCAAGGATCTGAGCTTCAAGTTCGGCATCTTCGGCGCCGAGCCCTGGTCGGAACGGATGCGCCAGGAGATCGAACGGAACCTCAACCTCACCGCCGTGGACATCTACGGGCTGAGCGAGGTGATCGGCCCCGGGGTCGCCATCGAGTGCTTCGAAGCCAAACAGGGCCTCCACGTCTTCGAGGACCACTTCATCCCCGAGATCATCGATCCGGAATCAGGGGCGGCCCTTGCCCCTGGAGAGACCGGAGAACTCGTCTTCACCTCGATCACCAAGGAGGCCTTCCCGGTGATCCGGTATCGAACCCGGGACATCTCCAGCCTCAACCCCGAACCGTGCATCTGCGGCAGGACCATGGCCCGGATGCAAAAGGTGAGCGGCCGCACCGACGACATGCTGATCATCCGGGGGGTCAATGTCTTCCCTTCCCAGATCGAAAGCGTGCTCATGGAGATGGAAGGGGTCGAGCCCCACTACCAGTTGCTGGTGGATCGGGAGGGGACGCTGGACATGCTGACGGTGATGGTGGAGGTGAGCGAGACCATGTTCTCCGACGAGGTCAAAGAACTTCAGGACATGGAGCGGTCCATCACCCAGAACATCAAGGAGTATCTCGGCGTCTCCACGCGGGTGAAGCTGGTGGAGCCCAAAAGCATCGCCCGCAGCGAGGGCAAGGCGGTCCGGGTCATCGACAACCGCGAGATCTGATCGACCGGAACGGGCATCCGCCATCGATTCGGATCTCTTTGAAGGAGGGTATACACCATGCGCGTAGAACAGATTTCCATATTCCTGGAGAACAAGTCGGGTCGGCTGGCCGAAGTGACGGGGATTCTGGCGGAGGCCGGCGTCAATATCCGCGCCCTCTCCCTGGCGGACACCTCCGATTTCGGCGTGCTCCGTCTCATCGTCAACGACAACGCCAAGGCCAAGGAGGCCCTCCGGGAAAAGGGGTTCACGGTGGGCAAGACCGATGTGGTGGCCGTGGAGGTGACCGACCGGCCCGGCGGCCTCCACCGGATCCTCCAGATCCTCCACGAGGCCGGCATCAACGTCGAGTACATGTACGCCTTTGTCCAGCAGAGCGGCAACAACGCGGTCATGATCTTCCGGTTCG
>CAYSLC010000335.1:0-4567 GCA_964431545.1 uncultured Desulfobacteraceae bacterium
GTGAACATCCGGCTCAGGCCGGCCGTAATCACCCAGGTTTCGACATCGGCGGTGTCGCCTTCGAATTGTCCCTTTGTATAGGCGACGCCGGTTTCCATGTCGACCCGATATGGATCGAACCGGTGGACATAATTGATCGAAGGCGTGTGGGAGACACTGCTTTCGGTCTCTTCGTCGTCGCTTTCGATCAAGCTGTGACCATATTGAAGCTGGACCCTGTCGTACCGGCCGAACCGGTGCAGCAGCGAAAAATTGGCATTGTTCCGATACAAGGTTTCCCGGTTCCGGTTTTCAACCGGATCATCCACTTCGGTCGGCTCTTCCGTCTGGACCAGGCTGTCGCTGAACGTCAATTGGGTGCGCTTTGACAGGTCGGTCTCTCCGGTGAGATTGAGCCGCTGACGGAATGCATTGTTCTCACTGGATTCCGAGTACATGCTGTACCCCAGGGTGTACCCCAAGGTCGCCTCGCCTTGATCTCCCATGATGGCAACCGTGACCCCGGGCGAGATGACGGTAACAAACGAAGAGGTTCTATTTTCTTCTTCCAGATCGACGTTATCGGTATACTCGGTATCGATCTGCAATTCCGGGAGCAAGTCCACCACGAAAGCGGAGGCCGGCGGTACCGCCGTGAACAGCATGCACAGTATCGCCCCCCAAACCTTCAGGGCATATGTCCGGTTCGGCGTCACCGCTTTCAGGGAACCACAATGGTGTCATTTGATTCTATCCATATATTCTGCCGGAGGAGGCCTTTCTTTTCAATCAAATCGTAGTAATTAATGTCGATGACCTTTTCTTTTCCCTCATCATGCCGGATGACGATAATCTCTTTTTTATTGGCCCACTCCGTAAACCCCCCCGCCAGTGCGAACGCCTGGAGGACCGTCAGGGGCTTATTCATGGGATAGGCTCCGGTTTTGGCGATCTCTCCGATGATATAAAACCGCTGGCTTCGGGCGTCTTTCACCGTAACCGTCACCCGGGGGTCCTTCACGTATTCCTGTAACCGGGATTGGATGGCTTCTTTCAATTCCGTCGGCGTCCGTCCAGCGGCTTTGATATCGCCGAGCAGCGGAAAAGTGATCATCCCGTCGATGCGGACCATGACCTCCTTTGTCAAGTCGGGTTCCCGCCAGGTCACCACCTCCAGAAGATCTCCGCTTGAAACGCGATACCGGCCGGCATCATCCGGTTCATCAGCGGCTTTTTGATTCCGGGCCGTTTCCTCTTCCAACGCTTCCGATACCGGTTCTTTGGATACCTGCGGTCCGCCGCACGACACCAGGGCCACCAAGATGATTACAAAGACACACCATTGTTTTTTTCTATTCATCCTGCTCCTCCCCTGTTCCCGTCGATTCTGAGTCGGATCCGGCCCCGGCATTTCTCTTGAGCATTTCCAATTCGGCTTTGACGCTGGACAGTTCTTCGGTGGTCCGAACCAGTTCGTCAGTGGAATGCCGGAGCCGGATCGCCAGGACTTCGGAAATTTTTTTATAGATGCGGAATTTCAGTTCGAGTTGGTCGCTGACATCCAATTGATCGATGACCGCCAGATCCAGGCTTATGCACATGGCATGATCGATTGCATAAACCGACGCGGACCGGGAGGCGCCATCGATCCCGGCCATCTCCCCGAAGACACTGCCCCGCTCCTGGATGGTCATCAGAGGAACGCCCTGTTTCACGGCCTCGACTTTTCCCGAAATGAGATAATAAACGTGGGTATCGTATTTCCCGTCTTCGACGATCAAGTCCCCCGGTTTGTATTCCTTGATCCGGCTGCGGCGCAACAATCGTCGGATGCTCGGACGGTCCAGGTCGCGAAGCAGGGGCGCTTCCAGCAGTTTATCGATCACCGCTTCATTGTAGGTGGCATCACTTGTGTTCATGTCATTTCCAAATTAACGAATAATAACGGAGATAACCGCTCACCGCGCGCCTCGCCCGAAAAGAACGATTTTGACCGTTCGGAACACAACGACCAGGTCCAGCAGCGGAGACATGTTTTTGATGTAGAACAGGTCATAATTCAATTTTTCGGTCGCGTCTTCAATGGAGGCGCCGTATCCATAGTTGACCTGGGCCCAACCGGTCAGTCCGGGTTTGATGGCATGGCGCTTATGATAATAGGGAATGACATGTTCCAACCCTTTGACAAATTGATCCCGCTCCGGCCGGGGGCCCACAAAGCTCATGTCGCCCTTGAGCACATTCCACAGTTGCGGCAATTCGTCGATCCGCCATTTCCGCAATTTTTTCCCGACCCGGGTGATTCTGGGGTCGTCTTCATCGGCCCAGACCGGGCCGGAAATCGCCTCGGCGTTTTCCACCATCGACCGGAATTTGTAAATCTGGAATTGTTTTTTCCGTTTTCCGACCCGTTCCTGGGAGTAGATGACCGGCCCGTTGGAATCGAATTTGATCATCAGCGACGCGATAAGGATGATGGGCAATGTCGATACCAGCAGAAGAAAAGAGAACACAATGTCCATGGCGCGTTTCAGGGCCGGACCCAGCAAGGATTTTTTGAATCCTTCGGAAAAAATCAGCCAACCGGGATTCACCATGCCCACAAGGAGTTTACCGGTCAGCATTTCGTAAAAGCTCGTTCCCTCCAGGACGTCGATGCCGCCGATCCGGCAATCCAACAGTTCTTCTATGGGCAGGCCGCCGCGTTTTTCTTTCAACGCCACGATGATTTTCGCAATATCGTTTTGTTTGGCAAAATTGAAAAGTTTCCCCTCGATATTGTCCCTGGAAAAAATGGCGGCATCATTCCGGCGCACGCCAGCCATATCCGTCGGTCCTTCCAAAACAATGCATGCAATTGTGTAACCACAATCCATTTTTTCGGCAACGGCGGCTTGAATATCTTTGGCCAAATCACCCGAACCCAGGAGAACGATCTTCTGGTTGAACAGGCCCCGTGCAAGCATCTTTGCATACAGGATGCGCAGCGATATGATAAGCACAATGGACAAGGATATGGAAGGAACAAAGATATCCGTTTTCAAAAGGGTGGTGGGGAAGACGAAGTAGGAGAGAGAGAGCACAATGGTCGCAACCCCGATGGCCTGGAGTAGCCGCAAGCTCAGGTCGCTGAAATCGATGAGGTCGCTGAAATCGTAAAGATCGTTGTAATACAATGAGATTTGACACACCGAGGCGATCAGGAACGCCTTGGCGAATACGTTGACAGATAAGACTCTGGAATCGACGCCGCCTTTTACCCAGGCGGCAAACAAGACAGCGGCCAGAATCAACAGGCTCTCCGTCATGATAAAAAACACATTCCGTATCGGGTAATACTGCTTGAGGATTCTTAGCATCGCGCCTGGAACAACCCCTGGTTCATGTCCGCTGTGTCCAAATCTGAAGGGCCGGGATATGGCTTGCGGGTTTCGGATAGGCTCTTAACGATTGTACCCGTAATATTGTTTTTTTCTCCCCCAAAAATCCACGGCGGAATTGCATTGATTGATGATGATGGCGGCGATTTTGTGTTCCCCGATCACGCCCACCAAGTCGGCAACGGATTCCCGGGGCGTCTCCCCATATTTGGCTACGAGGATCACCGAGTCGATTTTTCCGGCAATCGCATTCGTTTCCGCCGTGATGTTGGAGGGGGGCGCGTCGATGATCACATAACGATCGTCATATCGATGCGTGACCTCCTCGATCAATGCGTCCATTTTTTGGGAAGAAAGCAACTCCGCCGGATTGTCCGGGGGTGCCCCGGCCGGCAACAGGGTCAATTTGGGAACCGTCGTCTTCTGCAGCAAGGTCGAAAGGGAGGCGTCCTCCCGGATGTATTCGCTGAGTCCCGGCACATCGCCCAGACCGAACAGGTGATGCATTGTGGGCTTTCGCATATCGCAGTCCATGAGAAGGACATATTGATCGAGGCTCTGGGCGATGCTGACCGCAAGGTTGGCCGACACAAACGATTTGCCCACAGCCCGGAACGCGCTGGTGACCATAATGGAACGGGGCGGTTGGCCGGTTGCCGGAAAAAGCAGTTTGGTCTTCAGGATGCGGAACTGCTCCGCTTCGTAAGAATCCGGGCTGTGCAGCGCCACCAGCTTGCGATCGCTTCGATGGCGGCCGGCGGTTTTGCCCCGCTCTTTTCGGCGTCGGCGAAAGAGTCCCATCTATATCGGGATATTCACATACTGGCGGATCATCGCCACCGTCTGGTTGAGCCCTTTCACCGTCAACAAGGCAAACCCCAGGAAAAGCACGGCGGCCACGGACATGGATATCACGCTCAATGTCCAATTGGCGTATCTGAAAAATTTCTGGCCGGGCGTGTATAGTTTAGGAATGACGATGATTTCCGAATTTTCTTTCGTCATCGATTGTATTTCATCCGGGTCCCGGACCGTGCCGTCCAAAAAATCAAATAGAAAAACGATGCCGCCGCCGATGCCGAACCCGGCGGCCACGAACAAGAGGAACAATTTTCTCACATCCGGTGAGATCGGCTTACGGGGGGTTTTGGCGTAATCCAGAATTTGAAAGCGGGTTCCTTTGGACTGACGCTCCATGCTCTCGGAAA
>CAYSLC010000336.1:0-4563 GCA_964431545.1 uncultured Desulfobacteraceae bacterium
CTACGGCGGCGTCTGCCGGGACAACCTGGAGCCGGCCACCGCCTGCGCCGTGGCCCATGCGTTGGGCCTGCCGGCGGACGCCTGGGTCTACGACGTCTCCAACGCCTGCCTGGGGGTGGTCAACGGGATGGTCCAGGCGGCCAACGCCATCGCCCTGGGGCAGATCCGGGCGGCCCTGATCGTCTCCTGCGAGACCGCCCGCCAGATCGTCGACCTGACCATCGACCGGCTCCTGGCGACCCGGGACATGTCCCTGTTCAAGGAGTCCATCGCCACCCTCACCGGCGGCTCGGGCGCCGCCGCGGTGGTCGTGGCCCACGAGTCCCTGGCCGGCCCCGACGCCCACCGGCTCACGGGGGGGGCGGCCCGGAACGCCGCTTGCCACCACGGCCTCTGCCTCTGGGGGCCGGACGCCGGGCCCCCGGTGGACGGGCACCACGTCATGAAGACCGACGCGGTGGGCGTCCTTCGGAACGGGGTGGCCCTGGGAATCGAAACGTACAAGGCCTTCAAAGCGGAGATGGGGTGGCCGGCGCACAAGCCGGACAAGATCGTCTGCCACCAGGTGGGCGCGGCCCACCAGAAGACGGTCCTGGAGGCGATCGGGATCCCCAGGGAGAAGGACTTCACCACCTTCGGGTACCTGGGCAACATCGGCACCGTCTCCCTGCCCATCACCGCCGCCATCGCCCACGAGCGGGGGTTCCTCCAACAGGGGGACCTGGTGGGGTTTTTCGGCATCGGCAGCGGCCTCAACTGCCTGATGCTGGGGATCGACTGGTAGGCCATGTCCTCTTCGATTCCGCGCCGGCCGGCCGTCCCCCGGGACCTCTACCCCTTCCGGTCCCATTACGAAACGATCGGGGGGTTCGACCTCCACTATCTGGACGAGGGCCAAGGCGACCCGGTGGTGATGCTCCACGGCAACCCCACCTGGTCCTTCTACTACCGGGAGATGGTCAAGGCCCTCTCCCCTGCTTACCGGACCATCGTCCCCGATCACATCGGCTGCGGCCTGTCGGAGAAGCCGCCGGCGGACCGGTACCCCTACACCCTCGACCGGCGCATCGCCGATCTGGAGACCCTCCTCCACCGGCTGTCGATCCACGAACGCCTGACCCTGATCGCCCACGACTGGGGGGGGATGATCGGCATGGCCTGCGCGGTGCGGCGACCCGAGCGGATCGCCCGGATCATCCTGATGAACACCGCCGCCTTCTTTCCCCCCGGCGACAAGGGCCTGCCGTGGCGCCTCTGGGTCGTCCGGAACCTGACCCACCTGTCGGCACCGGCGGTCCTGGGGCTCAACCTCTTCGCCCGGGCGGCCCTCTACATGGCCAGCCGGAAGGGGCTCCCCGGCCCGGTGAAGCAAGGGCTCATCGCCCCCTACGACCGCCCCCGGAACCGGATCGCCACCCTTCGGTTCGTCCAGGACATCCCCACTTCCCCGGGAGATCCCAGCCACCGGACGGTCCGGCGGGTGGCGGAAGGCCTTCACCGTCTCTCGGAGATCCCCATGCTCCTGCTCTGGGGCGGGTGCGACTTCGTCTTCGATACCGATTACCTGGCCGAATGGCGCCGGCGGTTTCCAAACGCCCAGGTCCACCTCTTCCCGGACGCCGGCCACTACGTGATGGAGGATGCGGCCGGCGGGGCGGTCTCCCGGACGCAAGACTTCTTGAAAAACCATCCGATCTAAGGTAGAAAGAAGACCGAGTAGGATCAGGAATCGAGAAAGGGTACCCATGGAACATGTCGAGGATGTGGCGGAAGAGATTCCACCGGAGGAGAACGAGGACGAGAAGACGGCGCCCGCGGAGGTGACGCCCCCACCGGCCCCGGCTCCGGCCGAGGAGAGCCTCAACGTCGCCCACCTGCTCCGAAACATGGCCGAGGCCCTGCCCTACAAGCGGGCGGTGGTCTATCCGGCCGGATGGGACGACACCGGACGGATCGCCTACACCCATCTCACCTTCGAGCAGCTCGACCGGGAGTCGGACCGCATGGCCCACGGGCTGGCCGAGGCCGGGGTGACCCGGGGGGTCCGCACCATCCTCATGGTGAAACCGAGCCTCGAATTCTTCTCCCTCACCTACGCCCTGTTCAAGACCGGCGCGGTCCCGGTGATCATCGACCCGGGCATGGGGGTCAAACGGATGGTCGACTGCCTCCGGGAGAGCCGGGCGGAAGCGTTCATCGGCATCCCCAAGGCCCATCTCCTGCGGCGGCTCCACCCCGGTGCCTTCAAGACCGTCTCCGTGGCCGTCACCGTGGGACGGCGTTACTTCTGGGGCGGTCCCACCCTGGAGTCGATCGCCCGCCGGCCCTGGACCCCCTTCGAGATCGCGGAGACGGCCCCGGACGAGACGGCGGCGATCCTGTTCACCACCGGCAGCACCGGCCCGGCCAAGGGGGCGGTCTACGATCACGCCATGTTCGACGCCCAGATCCGGATGCTCCAGGCCCACTTCGACATCGGCGAGGACGAGATCGATCTGCCCACCTTCCCCCTTTTCGCACTCTTCGACCCGGCCCTGGGGATGACCGCCGTGATCCCCGACATGGACCCCACCAAGCCTGCAGAGGCCAACCCGGAGCGGATCATCGAGGCGATCCTCAACCAGGGGGTGACCAACCTGTTCGCCTCCCCGGCCCTTCTGGACCGGCTGGGGATCTTCGCCGACGGCAAGGAGATCCGCCTGCCCTCCCTCCGGCGGGTGGTTTCCGCCGGAGCGCCGGTCTCCCCGGCGATCATCGAGCGGTTCTCCACGGTGCTCGGCCCCGAAACGGAGGTCCACACGCCGTACGGCGCCACCGAGGCGCTGCCCGTCTCCAGCCTGGGGAGCCGGGAGATCCTGTCGGAGACCCGGAAGCTGACCGAACAGGGGTTCGGCATCTGCGTGGGCCGGCCGGTGGAGGGCATGGAGGTCCGGATCATCCGGATCTCCGACGACCCGATCTCCGAGTGGTCCGACGATCTGGTGGTGGAGAACCCCGACATCGGGGAGATCACCGTCAAGGGCGGGGTGGTGAGCCGTCACTACTTCGAGCGGCCCGACGCCGACGCCCTGGCCAAGATCAAGGACGGGGACGGGATCTGGCATCGGATGGGCGACCTGGGGTGGCGGGACAGCAAGGACCGGATCTGGTTCTGCGGCCGGAAGAGCCATCGGGTGATCACCGATTCCGGGCCCCTGTACACCATCCCCGTGGAGGCGGTCTTCAACACCCACCCGGCGGTCCACCGCAGCGCCCTGGTGGGCATCGGCGATCCCCCGTCCCAGAAGCCGGTGATCTGCATCGAACTCCACCCCGGCGACGCCACCACCGACCAGGACGCCCTGCGGCGGGAGCTTCTCAACATGGCCGCCCGCCACCCCCTGGCCAGGGAGATCAAGACGATCCTCTTCCACAAGGCCTTCCCGGTGGACGTGCGCCACAACGCCAAGATCTTCCGGGAACAACTGGCCGAATGGGCCAAGTAGCCCCGGAAGGAACCCCGGCCCGGACGGTCCTGGTCACCGGCGGCGGCGGGTTCCTGGGGGGCGCCATCGTCGAGCGTCTGGTGAAACGCGGCCTCCGGGTCCGCTCCTTCTCCCGGAACCGCCATGCAGGACTCGACGCCCTCGGCGTCGAACAGATCCAGGGGGATTTGGCCGACCCCGATGCGGTGGACCGGGCCTGCCAGGGGGCGCGGACGGTCTTCCACGTTGCCGCCAGGCCCGGGGTCTGGGGGGCCTATCAAGGCTTTTACGCCCCCAACGTCCGGGGAACCCAAAACGTCATCGCGGCGTGCCGAAAGGCCGGCGTCTCCCGCCTGGTCCACACCTCGTCGCCCAGCGTCGTCTTCGATGGGTCGGACATGGAAGGGGTGGATGAATCGGTCCCCTACCCCGCCCGATTCCACGCCCACTACCCCCGCACCAAGGCTCTGGCCGAACAGGCGATCCGCGAGGCCGCCGCCGACGGGCTGCCGGCGATCATCCTCCGGCCCCACCTGATCTGGGGCCCCGGGGACAACCACCTGGTTCCCCGGATTCTGTCCCGTGGAAAGCGCCTCCGCCGGGTGGGGGACGGAGGAAACCGGGTGGACACCATCTACATCGACAACGCCGCCGACGCCCACCTCCTGGCCGCCGACGCCCTCAAGCATAACCCCCGCCTCTCGGGGAACGTCTACTTCATCAGCCAGGACGACCCCATCCCCCTCTGGGAGATGGTGGACGCCATCCTCGCCGCCGGCGGACAGCCCCCGGTCCGAAAGTCCATCTCGCCATCCACGGCCCGACACATCGGCGCGGCCCTCGAACTCTTCTACCGAACCCTCCGCCTTCCCGGAGAACCCCCCATGACCCGGTTCGTAGCAGAAGAACTGGCCACCAGCCACTGGTTCGACATCACCGCCGCCAAGCGGGATCTCGGGTACAGGCCCAAGGTCTCCACGGAGGAGGGGCTGCGGCGGCTGGCGGCGTGGCTTGAAGAGAAAGAGCGCGGAACCGGACGGGCGGGGCGGTGAATTTGCACCGGCGGAGGTCTTCGTTCTTCCCAGGTAGGGTGGGCAAA
>CAYSLC010000337.1:0-477 GCA_964431545.1 uncultured Desulfobacteraceae bacterium
GGTTTGAACCTGACATCCCCGCTGAAGAAGCGGATAGAAGTGGGTGAAGCCGGATTTTTCAGTTAGGGAAATGTCGATTTTCATCTATTCCATTCCGTTAGGATCAGGTTTTTCCGGTTACACGATGGGGTATTCGTTTCCTTACCCAGTCGTCCGATTAGGCGACCACAGTTCTCTTTTCCGATGGAACGGCCTGAATCCGTTTCGGTTCGAACGAGACTTTCGGATGATCGCTTTTCTCTTCATCTTCTTTGATCGCTTTATAGATTGCGTCCAAATCATAATTATAGGTAGCGGCATGATCTTCCCTATGCCTTCGAATTTCAGCGACAATCGGATCTATCCACATGTCGTCACTCCATTAATTCCTGAGGTGTACAGATAATCGGTGGGTCA
This sequence comes from uncultured Desulfobacteraceae bacterium, assembly GCA_964431545.1. Lineage (GTDB taxonomy): Bacteria > Desulfobacterota > Desulfobacteria > Desulfobacterales > JAABSP01 > CAYSLC01. Next base: position 397 of record CAYSLC010000337.1, read on the forward strand.
TAACCATCTTCACGACTTATTTTTTCGACCTTATGCCGAAGCGTGGCATTCGCAATGTGCTTAAAATTCCAAGTGAGAAGG
>CAYSLC010000337.1:487-4539 GCA_964431545.1 uncultured Desulfobacteraceae bacterium
GGTAATCCAAACCATTCATGGTTGCTGTGGCGATATGTATCGCATCATCAACCGCTTTCAACGGCAACAAACCTTCTGACAGCATCTTTTTTGAGAACGATAGAATCTCAGGGGTGAGGGTAAGCAATGGAATTCCTCTTATCTCCCTCAGTCGTTTTTTTGATGCATCAGTGTCCCCTTTACCGGCTTCTTGTTCAACAAGTCGAGAGATGAAGATTTGAAAATCATCTCTTCTCGTATGCCACCAATCATTTGTTATTTGTTGATTCGCAGCGACAATCAGATCTCGACTTGGCCGCGCCGCCAGGTAGCTGATGACGCTCGTTTCAACATAGATTTTCGGTTTCAACGATTTTGCCTTCGGTCTCGACTATTTAAAGATCAGATCATCTGACACGACAATGGATAACTGTTATCTTCGATCCAACATCGCAATGCACCGAGCGGCATTCTCTATTTTCCAAGCTACAACAAAACGGTCAGGAGGGCAAGCATCCCTTCGGTGCCACGAACGTGGGAAAAATGCCCCCGACACGCCCGAAATCAGCCGACGCGGAGGTAAGACCGGATGGCGGTGGCGCCAACGGGCAGTCCCAGTGCAATGTGGTGCCTTGCGATTGATGATTCATCGTTTACGGGGCTCATCATGGGGTTCAAACCACGCACTACCTCACTCATCTCCCGGTCCTTTCCCGTAAATCGCCGCCGCCGCGGCCCAGGCGGCCGAGATCACCGTCTTGAGCGGCACGTTATTTTTCCGGGCCAGCCGCTTGCAGTCATCGTATTCCGGCGTCCAGTTGATCACGGCCTTCCCTTTCCGGGCGATCTTCAGTTTCACCCGCCCGTATTCGGTGTTGATCTCCTCGATGTTCCGATGCGCCTTGATCCGGTTTTCGATCCGCCACCGCAGCCCGATGGTGGTGGTCTCCCGGATCAGGAGATCGGAAAACTCGGAAACCCGGCCCGCGTCGCAGAGGATCGTCACCAGGGTTCCGGGGCGGCTCTTCTTCATCTGGACCGGGGTCAGATAGACGTCCAGGGCGCCCGTCTCCAGGGCCCGATCCATCAGGTGCTCGTAGATCTGGGGATTCATGTCGTCGATGGCCGTCTCGATCACGCCCACCCGGTCGGTCTCCCCCCCTGCGGAACCGTCGGCGCCCTCGCCCAGACAGACCCGGAGCAGATTGGGGATCGCCGGATCCGAGGTCCCGGCCCCGTAGCCGACGGTCCGGACGATCATGGCCGGCATGGGACCGAACCGGTCCGCCAGGGTGGTGAGGATGGCGGCGCCGGTGGGGGTGAGCAGCTCGCCGGTCACACCGGTTGAATAGACGGGGACCCCCTGGATCAGCTCCAGGGTGGCGGGGGCCGGCACGGGCAGGGTGCCGTGGGCGCATTCCACCGTGCCGCTGCCCACGTGGAGGGGCGAACAGTGGATCTCCTCGATCTCCAGCGCCGCGAATCCGGCCACGGCGCCCACCACGTCGATGATGGCGTCCATGGCCCCCACCTCGTGGAAGTGGATCTTCTCCACGGATGTCCGGTGGACCTTGGCCTCGGCTTCCGCGAGCCGGCGGAAGATCCGGATGGACCGCTCCCTGACCCGGTCCCCGAGGCCGCTCTTTCCGATGATCCCCTCGATGTGGCGCAGGTGGCGGCCGTGGCCGCCGTGGTGGTCCTGGTCCACGGAGACCACGGCCCGGCTCCCCCCGATCCCCTTCTTCACCACCCCCTCCATTGACAGGTCGTAGCCGCCCAAGTCCAGCTTTCCGATCTCCGCCCGCAGGCGGTCCAGGGGCAGGCCCGCGTCGAGGAGGGCCCCAAGAATCATGTCGCCGCTGGCCCCGGCAAAACAGTCGAAGTAGGCGATCCTCACGGCGTCCTCCTCCCCGGGTCGAAAGCGCCGGCCGGATCGGCGGCGACGGGTGCCTCCGTCCTTTGCTCCCTTTCCGGGACGTCCTCCGCCTCTCGTGGAGAGGCCAGCCAGTTGATGAGGCTCGCCTGGTATCCGGCCCCGAAGCCGTTGTCGATGTTGACCACCGAGACCCCCGAGGCGCAGCTGTTGAGCATGGAGAGCAGGGCCGCCACCCCGCCGAAACTGGCGCCGTACCCCACGCTGGTGGGGACCCCGATCACCGGGCAGGAGACCAGGCCCCCCACGACGCTGGCCAGGGCCCCCTCCATGCCGGCCACCACCACCGCGACGTTGGCGGCGAAGAGTTCCTTGGTCACGGCCAGTAGGCGATGGATGCCGGCCACGCCCACATCGTAGATCCGCGTCACCCGGTTCCCCAGGACCTCGGCGGTGACGGCCGCCTCCTCGGCCACGGGCATATCCGACGTGCCGGCGCTGACCACGGCGATGTGGCCCCTGGCCTCCGTCTCCCGGGGCTGAATCACCACGATGCGGGCCGCCTCGTGGTACCGGCAATCCTCGGTCACCGCCCGGATCGCCTCGTAGACTTCGGCCCCGGCCCGGGTGGCCAGGATGTTGGTGTGGTGGCGGGCGATCCGTTGGGCGATCCCCTGGATCTGCTCCAGGGTCTTGCCCTGGCAGTAGATCACCTCGGGGACCCCGTTTCGGATGCACCGGTGGTTGTCGATGCGGGCATACCCCAGATCCTCGAAGGGGAGGTTTCTCAGGGCCCCCAGGGCCTCGTCCGGCCCCATCCGGCCGGTGTGGACCCGCTCCAGCAGGCCTTTCAGAAAATTTGTATCCATAACCGTTTCCGTTTCTTGGTCGTTGCGCATCCGCCCCCCGCCGCATCAGGGAACGGCATTGAGGCTCCCCATTCGGTACCCCTCCAGGTCGAGGGTGACGAAGACGAACCCCAAACACTTGAGGGCCTCGACGGCCCGGGTCCGCAAGGGGGCGGCCGCCATGCGGGGGATGTCGGCGGTGTCGATCTCGATCCGGGCGGTGTCGCCGTAGTGGCGCACCCGGACGGCGCCGGCCAGACCGAGCGCCCGGAGGGCGTCCTCGGCCGCGTCCACCTGGCGGAGCTTCTCCGCCGTGATGGGGCTGCCATGGGGGATCCGGGAAGCGAGGCAGGCGTAGGCGGGTTTGTTCCAGGTGGACAGGCCGAGCCGTCGGGAGAGTTCCCGGACCTCCGCCTTGGTGAGTTCCGCCTCCTTGAGGGGGCTGCGGACCCCCAGCTCCCTGGCGGCGCGTGTTCCGGGACGGTAATCCGCGCCGTCATCGACGTTCTCGCCGTCGATCACCGCCCGATACCCCGACGCTTCCGCCAAAGCCGCCAGTTGTCCGAACCGGAGCTTTTTGCAGACATAGCACTTGTCCCTCGGATTCTCGGAAAACGCCGGCATCTCCAGCTCCCGGGTCTCGACCAGCCGGTGGGCCGCTCCCATCTCCCCGGCCAGGCGCGCCGCGTCGGCCCGCTCGTGGGCCGGCGTGGTCTCGGAGACGGCGGTCACCGCCAAAACCCTATCCCCCAGTTCGTCCCGTGCCACTCTCAGCACCAACGTACTGTCCACCCCGCCGGAGAAGGCGACCACCACGCGGCCCATCTCCCGAAGGATTCTTTGCAGGCGTTGCTGTTTGACGGCGAGTGTATCCATAGAGATCCCCTGTCCGGATAGGTTCCAAAGTCGGTAAGATAATGGTCCTGGGAGCCGAGTGCCAGCCAAGACCACCAGAAATGATAAAAGCAAGAGGAGAAGAATCCATATTTTCTTCTGGCAATCCCGAACCGAAACCGTTATGGAAGGATGATTATCCGCCGGGCGCCGGCGGACGATCCAGCAAGGAAGAGGAGACGGGAGAGGAACCGATGAAAAAGAGCCCCATGGAGCGGATGCTCCCCTACCTGATCGTGGCGGTGGCCCCCCTGTGCTGGGCCGGGAACATCGTGCTGGGGCGGGGGGTGATCCACCTGATTCCCCCGGTATCGCTCGCCTTCTGGCGGTGGAGCGTGGCCCTGGCCATTCTGCTGCCCTTCACCTTCAGACAGGCCCGGGCCGACTGGCCGACGCTGAAGCAGGGCTGGCGGGTCATGGTCGCCATCTCCTTTTTCGGGATCACCTGTTTCAACACC
>CAYSLC010000338.1:0-4494 GCA_964431545.1 uncultured Desulfobacteraceae bacterium
CCGGCCCGAATTCCTGATTTTCGGCTTGTCCGCCGTTTTTCACCCGGACGTCCGCGGCGTCCGGCCTGGCCGTTCCGATATTGCGCGGCCATCCGGCAGTCGAATACCGACGGCGCCCGTGGACGGATCCCGTCCTCACACCGCCCGGATCCCCTCCGCGTGGAATCCGATCTTCTTGAGGAGCCGGACCAGCTCCGACCGCTCCGCCTCCGTGAGCACCCCCGCCACCTGTTCGAGGTTTTGCCGGTGCTTTTCAAAGGCCTCCCGGATCAGCCCGCGGCCGGTCTTTGTGAGGTGGACGATACAGGCGCGGGCGTCCGACGGGTCCCGGACCCGCCGGACATACCCCTTGCCCTCCAGCCGGTTGACCGCCGCCGTCATGGAGCCGCTGGTGAGCAGCACCTTGTTGCCGATGGCGTTGATGGGCAGCGGCCCCTTGTGGAGGAGGGCCTCCAGGATGGTGAAGTCGGACAGGCCCAGGCCGGTCCGGGCGATGCTCGCCCGGTCGACGTTCTCGATGGCCTTGGCCGCCTTCCACAGCACCAGCCGGATGTGGGGTCCCGTCTCCATGGCCGGAAGGTAAGGGGGATCATCTTTATGTCAAGATAATTTTTTCTAGAAGCCGATCGCCTTCGGCCACGATCGCTCCTTCTTGATCCGGGCCTCCCGGTCCAGGGCGGCCATCAGGTCGTCGTGGGACGGACGCCGTTTGGCCGGGAACCGGAACCGGTCCCGGACCGCGGCGAAGTCCCCCGGCGTGAGGCCGGTCATCCCCCGCAGGGTCCGGATCCGGGCCTTGGGGAGCCGTCCCGCGGCCAGGGGCGCCAGGAGACGGTTGTAAAAGGTCTCGTTCCCGTCGGCGGTGAGGAACCCGAAGCCGAGCTTGTGGGTGAACCGCCGCACCGACGCCTCGTCCATGTCCGGGAAGCGGTTGGTGGTGCAGATGAGCAGGCCGGAGAACCGCTCCATTTGGGTGAGGAACTCGTTGGTGTGGCTCACCTCCCAGGAGCGATGGGCCATCTTCCGGGGGAACAGGAAGGTGTCCGCCTCGTCGATGACCAGGACCGCCCGGCCGTGGGCCGCCGCGTCGAAGGCCTCCCGGATGTTCCGTTCGGTCATCCCCACGTAGGGGTCGATGATGTCGCTGGCGGTCTTGACGTGGAGGTCCATGCCCAACCGTTTGGCCAGGTAGCGCGCGGTCTCGCTCTTGCCGGAGCCGGGGGGGCCGTGGAAGAGGAGCCGGGCCCCGAACGGCTCGTCGCCGCCGGGGCCGGAGAACCGCTCGGCCCAGGCATCGAGTCCCTCCAGGAGCCGGTCCATCTCCCCGTCGATGTTGAGCCCCTCCAGGTCGAAGGCCTTCTCCTCCGGATAGGCCGCCGGCGGGGCGATGCCACCGGCCAGGAGCTTCTCGTGGGCCGAAAGGGACAAGGAGACCCGCTTGAAGAAGGCCGCCCCCCGGGGCGTACCCGTCTCCAGGGCCTTCTTGACCGCCATGTCCATGGGGCCGGCGCTCACGTTGTGGGCGTGGGCCAGCTTCCGGAGCTGCTCGTCGGAAACCATCCGCTTGGCCCGGTTGTTCCGGAGGACCGATTCGAGGACCCGGGCCCGCTCCCTGGGGCCGAACTCGGGGAACCGGATGCTGTGGGCGAACCGCCGCAGCACCGACGGCTCGATCTCGCCGGTGTGGTTGACGATCCAGATGAACCCGGGGCCCGGCTCCTCCATGAGCCGGTTGAGCCATCCCTTGTCCTGGGTCTCCCCCCGGTGGAACCACGAATGGGTGGTGTTGAGGAGGTTATCCGCCTCGTCCACGATGAGGAGGGCCTCGACGCTGTTTCCGAGCATGTTGAGGCACGCCACGATGGCCATCCGCCGCTTCCGGGAGTTGTTGTCGTCGGTGTGGAGAATCTCGTAGGCGGTCTTGCCGGCGGTCTCGGCCAGGGTGCGGGCGTAGCTCGTCTTTCCGGTGCCCGGCGGGCCGTACAGCAGGATGTGGGTGGGGGAACCCTCACCGTGCAGGGAGATGAGATCGAGGACGAAATCCCGGTCGTTGGGGTCGACCAGGTAGGCGTTCAGGGGCAGCGCCGCCCCCTTGACCCGGCGGTAGAGCAGGTCCGGGAGGGCCTCCACGTCGGGGTTCTCGAAAAGGCGCAGGTAGTCGGTGGTGATGGCCAGCCCGTGCCAGTCGGCCTCGAACAGCCCCAGTTGGGCGAGCCGGCCGGCCATGATCTCGTCCAGCCGAGGCCGGGAGAGGCCCAGGGCCGTGGCCAGGAGGTGGCGTCGGGAGAAGACGTGGCACCGGAGGTGGCTGACAAAGTAGGTCTCCGCCGGATCGGAGAAGGTGAGGACCACCAGGAACCGCAGGAACTCCCGCTCGTCCTCGCACAGGCGGAGCATGTCGGCCAGGGCCCGGACGTTCTTCTCCAGAAGACAGACGGCGACGGCATCGCCGCCGGCCGATGCCTTCCGTTGCAGCCCGAGACGGAAGAACTGGAAAAGCCGCTTCCGGGACCGGGAGGGGAAATTGGACGCGGCGTGGGAGATCTCCCGGGCCACGTCGTCCGCGTCCTCGGCGTTTTTGAGATCCTGGATCAGCCGATCGTAGGGGGCGCAGGGGACGTACGGCTTGAGCTGCCGGATGATCCGGCCGACATCCGGCCCGAGGGCCACCACGGCCAGATCGATGAAGTTCGCGTCCAGAACGGAGAAGACCCTGGACAGGGCCCCCAGGTAGCGGCAGAGGTTCCGTTGGATGAAGGCTTCGTTGTCGTCCATCCCCCCGTCGCTCAGCGCGGGGATGACAAAGGGTTCCGATGGATTTTGGAAAAGATGGTCGGGCATGGCTGAATCCTCCCTGTTTTTGGGGTGAATATTGCATTTACAGGGAGAGGATAACCTGATACTGTTTCATTAGACGAAACGATAGGTAATTTTTTTGGGAGTGGTGGGGCCGTGCCGAAAAAAAAGGATCCGGATACCAAGTACGGGGCAAAGCTCATCAAGATGTTCGCGGACCTGCTCTTTTCCGGCCGCAGTCGCTCCATGACCGAGATGGCGGAGCGCCTGGAGTGCTCCAAGCCCACCGTGGGGCGCCTTGCCGCCGACATCGAATCCTATTTCGGCGCCAAACTGGTAAGGGAGACGCAGGGGCGGCGGCTTTTCTACAGCATCCCCAAGGCAAGGAAGATCAACGTGCCGCCGTTGTCCGAAAGCGAACTGGCGGTCATGGAGATGTGCCAGGCGTTCACCCGCCACCTCCTGGGCCGGCGGCAGTTCCAGGAGGCGGCCAACGGCCTCCTCAAGAGCCACGGCCACACCGTCTGCGAGCCCCCCGGATCGGGCCGGGAGTTCGCCTGCTTCAGTCCGGGGAGCATCGACTACACGCCCCACCAGGAGGTGCTCCAGAGTCTCATCGAGGCCATCACCAAGCGCCGGGTCTGCAAAATCTCCTACCGGGGCCTGGGGGCCGCGAAAGCCCGGAGCTACCACATCGCCCCCCTCAAGCTCTTCTCCCACAAGGAGACGGTCTACGTCCACGCCAGGCGGTCCCGGCCCAACGGCGATCCCCTCACCGACGAAAGCTTCTACCCGCTCCTGGCGGTGCACCGGTTCAAGCGGGTCGAGATCCTGGAGACCGCCTACGAGCCGCCCAAGGACTACGATTTCGAAACCTTTTTCAACCAGACCTTCGGGGTGACCAAGCAGGAGACCTTCCGGGTGGAGGTGGAACTCCGGGGATGGGCCGCCTCCTTTGCGGCGGAGCGGATCTGGAGCCGGAACCAGGAGATCAAGGATCTGGGGGACGGGAAGATCCGCCTCGCCTATGACGCAGCCTCGGAGCCCGAGGTCCTCTCCTGGATCCTCGGCCTCGCGGACGAGGCGAGGCTGATCGGGCCGGCGTGGCTCAAACGGCGGCTGGTGGAGAAGCTGGCGGATATGGCGCGGATCTACGAGTTTTCAAAGATGGAAGAGACTTGAAGGGACATGATGATCGGCGCCATCGGCCGCCTGCTGGTCGATATCTGGTCGGAATGAGCCGGGTCCGGCGTCCGGAAGACCGACCGGTGCTCACCAGATCCGCCATGGGCGTTACCCTTGGAATGGAAATACTGAAATAGAGCATGGATCAACTCCGAAATCCGGACGATCGCCGGCTCGCCGATATCTCCGCGCAGAACGCCCGGCGGGCCGCATTGACGATCACGCTGTTTGTCATCGCATTGGCCATATTCCTGTTCATGGTCCACGAGATGCTGGTGGCGGGCATCCTCGGTCTGATCATCGGCGCGTACCTGCGTCCGATCCACACGTGGATCGCGAAATGGTTGAAGTTCCAGTCGATATCCGCTGTGGCGACCCTGGTCCTGGCGGTGGTCCCGGGCATCGCGCTGCTCATCTACGGCTATGTGGAGACCCGGGATGCGACGCAATACCTGGCCGACCACCCCTCGGACCTGGCGGTCCATATCAACAACGCCCTGGGACGGATCCCGT
>CAYSLC010000339.1:0-4479 GCA_964431545.1 uncultured Desulfobacteraceae bacterium
CCTATGACATTTCCCGGGTCTTTTTCGATGTGGTCTTCAACGCCATGTACCGGGAGGAGTGGGGGGCCCTGAGCGAAACCGAGATATCCGACATCCCGTCGGAAAACGGCCTTATGGGCAGCAATGAGCCGACCCTTTTATACGAAGAAACCGTGCTTTTCGAAGCCTCGGGATAAGGCGGTGCCCGCCCAAAACCGAAGCCCTATCGGATGACCGGTACGTTCCCCATCTGGCGGAAAGGGACCCGTTTTTCCCCGAGTTTGGGGATGTCGAATTTCATTTCCCCGGTCAGTTCATACATGGAGGAGGTCTCCTTCAACAGCCGATAGACCGAGCGGCCCAGCTTGAAAAAATTGACGTTCATGGGAATGGTCACGGTGGAGACCCCTTGCTCGTCCACTGCGGGCACCGCCCGCATCTCTCCCCTTACGAAATCCTTTCCCCCCAGCTTGATGCCGTACTGAAGTCCGTTCAATTTCACGGCAAAAGGATTATTGTTTCGGATCCCGAGCACCAACTGGATTTTGGCCCGGGTCAGGGAGATATCCGATACCGCCACATTCTTCAGGGAGATTTCGGGCAGCTTGGGCACCATGAGCGTACCCCGGTGACCGAACGGAATCTCGAATGGCCCCACATCGATATCTCCGGAGAGTTCGTACCGAACCTGCTCCGAAGTATTGAAGTCGGTGATGGTCTCGAACAGGTCCAGGTAATTGATGTTGACCGGAACAGAGACGATCTCCGATGCCTCGGCACCGATCCGCCGCCCCTTGTCCGCCACACCATTGACAAATTTCCGGTCGTTGATGATCATGTTGTATTTGATGGCCCCGACAGCGATGCGGACGGGATTCGGATTGCTCATCTCGAATTTGAACACCGGCGTCGCCTCGAAAAGGGTCATGTGGTCCAGGGAGACCCCCGCAAAGCGGATCTCCGGCTTCTGGACGATTCCCTGCAGCGTCGCGCACCCGCCAGCCAACAGCAACGCCGTCATCCACGCCATCCCGACTATTCTTCTCCGCTTCATGGCTCTCCCCTGTCGCTCGCCCATAGGGTTCGGAGATGGCGCGCATCCATCTCCCCGGATCATTCTCAGGCCCACCGGGCCTCCCGCATTCCGCCACCATCATACTGCCAATTTACAGACGAGATCAAGTCTTGACCCGCCATCCCCGATCTTTTTTCCGGCAGAACGGATCTTTTTTCCGGACCCGGGCCCGCGGTCCACCGGCCCGGCAAATCGATTGAAATTTTGACCGTGCCGTATTAGAAAAGAGTTGCAGCGCCGCAACGTTGAGCAAAAACCCAATCGCAGGGGGGAATCCCATGGCATCCATCATGTCGCCGCCGAACCGGCGTAAACTGGCCCTGAGCGCCCTTATCGTGGTGCTTGGACTGCTGGCCTACGGGGCGGTCCTCGACCGGCTGCTGGCCCTGCCCGGTTTCCGAAAGCTGGACGAAAAAGGGGAAGCCTACTATCACACCACCCTGCGGCGTTCAGCCTACACGTACGGGGTGGTGCGGGGCATCAACGGGCTGATCTCCGTCATCCAGGAAACCGAAGTGGCGGTGTCACCGGCCGGCGTCGGGGTGAGCCTGGCCCTGGGGGAGTTTGTTGACCCGGTCAACGACCTGACGGAACGGTTTTCATGGGTCATGCTCGTGGCCACCACCGCCCTTGGGGTCCAGACCTTTCTCATGGACGTCGGGGCCTGGGCCGGCCTCCGATTCCTGCTGCCGCCCGCCCTGCTTCTCCTCTTGGCCGGCATCTGGCGCCGCCGATGGGGTCGCTTCGATTGCCGGGATATCGGCACTCGGCTCGTCGTGTTCGCCGTCCTCATTCGATTCTGTCTGCCCGCCGTGGCCCTGGTGAGCGAGGCGGTCTACAACCGCTTTTTGGCTGACGAATACGAAACCAGCATCCAATCGCTGGAGATGGTCAACCGTCAGATCGAAGATGTGGACCTGTTGCAGAAAACGGACGACCAGGGGGTATTCAGCCGGATCATGGCGTCGGCCAAGATCCGGAAAACGATCGCGGCCCTGAAGGAAAAGCTGTCGGATTACGCATCCTTCATGCTGACCCTCATGACCATTTTTCTCATCCAGACCGTGATCCTGCCGATTTTTTTCCTCTGGTTGTTCATCCGACTCATGGGCCGTCTCTTCGGGCGGCATCCGCCGCGCCTGCCCCTGCCTTCTTGAGGGTCCGCCGGAGGGGGCGACGCATGGTGGAAAACCCCGCGAAACCCGCTTGAAAATGGTGACGACCTCTGTTAGGATAACGCTGATTTTTATCATCATTTTGTAAAGAATCGCCACCACCCCCATACGCGAGGAGGAAACGCATGCGAAGATTGAAAAAGTGGCTGTGGTTTCTCGCCATCCTGGCCGTCCTGGCAGGACTCGGCTATCTGCTGACCCGCAGAAAGTCCCTGGAAATCATCGTCAACTATTGGTGGTTCGCCTCCCTCGATTTTTCTTTCTACTTTTTACAGCGGCTCCTGTACCCCTTCCTCGTGTTTCTGGTCGTGACCGCGGTCTTCTTTTTGATCTTTTTTCTCAACTTCAGGGTCGCTTCCCGGTATATCGGCAACAAGGAAACGGTAAAAAAGGGCCGCGGCGGAGGCGACAAAGAAGACCGCCGGGACCTGATCAAGCTCTTCCGAACCGGTTCCATGCGGGTCTATGTGCCCCTTTCCGCCGTCATGGCGATTCTGGTGGCCATCCCCCTCTACCGGATCTGGGAAAAGACCCTTCTCTACCTGTTCGCCCCGGCCACCGAGAGCATCGGCAAGCACCTGGCGGACCCCTTATACAATACCGACGTCTCCTTCTATCTCTTTTCCTATCCCATCTACACCCTCATCCGGAAAGAACTGCTCATCGTCTTCGCCATCCTGTTTCTGGCCATCCTTCTCCTGTACTGGCTGGAACACCGGGTGCTGGGGCAGAAAAACCAGAGCCTGGCCAAGGGGGCCCTGGTCCATTTGACCATCCTGGTGCTCATCGTCCTGGCCATCCAGGTATGGGGGTATTTCCTCCAACAGTACGGGCTGTTGTATCTGAATGATCCCGCCACCGTCTTCTTCGGCCCCGGATTTGTAGAGATCTGGTTCTATCTCCCGCTGATCTGGCTGAAAATCATTCTCTTCACGCTCGCTTCCCTGGCGCTCATCCGATTCATCCATCTCCGGAAGGGAGGCAAACTGTTCGTCATCTTTGCCGTGGCCTTCACCCTGGTGGTCGGTCTGGAACACACGAAATTCATCCCCAAGACCATCAACCAACTGATCGTCGAACCCAATGAAATGGCCCGCCAGCGGCGGTTCATCCAAGCCAACATCGACGCCACCCTGGACGCCTTCGACCTCGCCGACGTGGAAGAACGCCAGTATGAAGTCAAACCGGTGATGCAGCTCATCGCCGAAGACGTCAACCTGCAGCGGAGCCTCCGGAACATTCCGGTCTGGGACCGGGAAGTGCTGGAGGAAGTCTACGAACAACGCCAGGGGATCCGGCCCTATTACGCCTTTCCCGGCGTGGATGTGGACCGGTACACGGTCAACGGCATTTACCAACAGGTGAACCTGGCGGCCCGGGAGATCAGCATCCGGGAACTCCCCGCCGCGGCCCAGAGCTGGATCAACCAGTGGCTCCAGTACACCCACGGATACGGCGTGGTCATGACCCCGGCGGCCCAGGGCGGCGACGAGGAAATCGAATGGTTCATCCGGAACCTCCCCCTCCAGTCGGAGCTGCCCTATACGGTGGCCGAGCCGGGCGTCTACTACGGCATGGAGACCTATCAGCCCGCCGTGGCGCCCAACGAACAGGGAGAGATCGACTACCCCCGGCAGGACGGCAATGCCGTGACGAACTACAAGGGGCACGGCGGCATCAGCATCTCCAATATTTTTAAAAAAGGCGTCTTCAGTCTCTATTTCCGGGATAAAAACCTCTTTTTCACCACCAAGACCAACAACAAGAGCCGCATCCTGATCCGGCGGAACATCCAGGTCGCCATCCGGAAGCTCGCACCGTTTCTCCTGCTGGACGGCGATCCCTACATCGTGGCGGGCAAAGACCGGATCTTCTGGATCCAGGACGCCTACACCGCGTCGAACCGCTATCCGTACACCGGCTTCTACAAAGACCAGCATTACGAATCCGAAGAGTTCAACTACATCCGGAACTCGGTCAAGATCGTGGTGGATGCCTACGAGGGGGACATCACCTTCTATCTCTTCGACCCCAAAGACCCCATCATCCGGGCGTATTCCCGGATCTATCCGGGGCTCTTCACCCCCTTAAGCGAAATGGACGACGAGATCCGGGCGCATCTGCGCTACCCGAAAACGCTGTTCGAAATCCAGATGAGCGTGTTCCGGAAATACCATCAGAGGGACGCCGAACTCTTCTACCGCCAGGAGGACCACTGGGAGTTCGCCGCCGTGGAAACCGCCTTGCAGC
>CAYSLC010000340.1:0-4477 GCA_964431545.1 uncultured Desulfobacteraceae bacterium
GGCATGTCCTCCATGAGCCACTTGAAGGCGATCGAGGCGGGCGTGGACATCATCGACACCTGCATGTCCCCCTACGCCTACCGGACCTCCCACGCCGCCATCGAGCCCCTGGTCATGACGCTTTTGGGCACCAGCCGCGACACCGGCTTCGACATCGAGCACCTGGCCCGGATCAACGAGGTCCTGGAGAAGGAGGTGATGCCCAAGTACAAGCACCTCCTGGACGACTCCAAGGTCTCCATCATCGACATCAACGTGCTCCTCCACCAGACCCCGGGCGGCATGCTCTCCAACCTGGTCAACCAGCTCCGGGAGATGGACGCCCTGGACAAGATCGGCGAGGTCTACAAGGAGCTGCCCCGGGTCCGCAAGGAGCTGGGCCAGGTGCCCCTGGTCACCCCCACCAGCCAGATCGTGGGGATCCAGACCGTCAACAACGTCCTGTTCGACGACGAGAACGAGCGGTACAAGATGATCACCGGCCAGGTCAAGGACCTCTGCTACGGTCTTTACGGCAAGACCGCCGTCCCCATCGACAAGGAGGTCCAGAAGAAGGCCCTCAAGGGGTACCCCCGGGGCGAGGAGCCCATCACCTGCCGTCCCGCCGAGGTCCTGGAGCCGGAGCTGGACAAGGCGAAGGGGGACGTGGAGGGCCTTGCCGCCGACATCGACGACGTGATCATCTACGCCCTCTATCCCACCACCGGCAAGCGGTTCCTCAAGTGGAAGTACGGCAAGGAGAAGCCGCCCAAGGAGGTGATGCCCCGGACCATGGAGGACGTGAAGAAGGAAGAGGCGCTGGTCAAGAAGGCGAAGGCCGGCGAGCTGGTGGAAAAGAAGGAGGCCCCGGAGAAGGGCGAGAACCTGCGCACCTTCAACGTCTTCGTGGACGAGGACTACTTCGAGGTGGGCGTGGAGGAGGTGGGCGGATCCCCGGTGCTCAGCTTCATCCAGCAGGGGGGGATCCCCGCGGCGCCGGCCCAGCCCCAGGCCCAGGCCCCGGCGCCACAGCCGAAACCGGCCCCCAAGGCGCCGGCGGCGCCCAAGCCGGCGGCCCCCAAACCCGCCGCCGAGTCGAAGCCCGCCGCGGCCCCCGCCCCCAAGGCGGCCGACGTGGCCGGCACACCGGTGGTGGCCCCCATGCCCGGCATGATCATCCGCTACGAAAAGAAGCAGGGCGACTCGGTGGAGCAGGGGGAGACCGTGGTGATTCTGGAGGCGATGAAGATGGAGAACGCCCTCCCGGCCCCGGCCGCCGGCACCATCAAGGCCATCAACTTCGGCAACGGCGACTCCGTGGCCAAAAACGATGTGCTCGCCGTGATCGAATAAGATCGGCCCCGCCGCCCCCTCCCCATGAGGGGACGGGGCGGTTCAACCTTTCCAAGACGCAAGGAGACGCGGGATCATGAAGATCCATGAATATCAGGCAAAGGAGCTGTTCAAGAAGTACGGCGTTCCCGTCCCCGAGGGCGGGCCGGCCTTCACCGTGGACGAGGCGGTGGCAACGGCCCGGAACCTGGGCGCCTACCCGGTGGTGGTCAAGGCCCAGATCCACGCCGGGGGCCGGGGCAAGGGGGGCGGCGTCAAGCTGGCCCACTCCGAGGAGGAGGCGAAGCAGATCGCCGGAGAGATCCTGGGGATGACCCTGGTCACCCACCAGACCGGCCCCGAGGGCCGGGAGGTCAAGAAGCTCCTGGTGGAGCAGGGCCTCGACATCAAAAAGGAACTCTACCTCTCCGTCATCCCGGACCGGGCCACCGCCAAGATCGTGATCATGGCCAGCGAGGCGGGGGGGATGGACATCGAGGAGGTGGCGGCCAAGACCCCGGAGAAGATCATCAAGGTGGCGGTGGATCCGCTGCTGGGGATCCAGGGGTACCACTGCCGGGAGGCGGCCTTCGGGTTGAACCTTCCCCCGGCCGCCGTCAAGGCCTTCATCCCCATGCTGGGCAAGCTCTACAAGCTCTTCGTCGACTACGACTGTTCGCTTTTGGAGATCAATCCGCTGGTGATCACCGGCGACGACGCGGTCATCGCCCTGGACGCCAAGGTCAACTTCGACAGCAACGCCCTCTACCGCCACAAGGACATCCTCGAATACCGGGATCTCGACGAGGAGGATCCCCTGGAGGTGGAAGCCTCCAAATACAACCTCAACTACATCAAGCTGGACGGCAACGTGGGCAACATGGTCAACGGCGCCGGCCTGGCCATGGCCACCATGGACATCATCAAGCTGGCGGGGGCGGAACCGGCCAACTTCCTCGACGTGGGGGGCGGGGCCTCCGCCGAGATGGTGGAAAACGGCTTCAGCATCATGCTGTCGGACAAGAACGTCAAGGGGATCCTCATCAACATCTTCGGCGGGATCCTCCGGTGCGATGTCCTGGCCGAGGGCGTGGTCCAGGCGGCCAAGAAGACGGGCATCAGCGTGCCGGTGGTGGTCCGCATGGAAGGGACCAACGTGGAGGAGGGCCGGAAGATCCTGGCCGACTCCGGGCTCAACCTGACCACGGCCGTGGATCTAAAGGACGCGGCCGCCAAGGTGGCGGGGATCGTGGCGTAGGGGGTAGTGAATAGTGGTCGGTGGATAGTGAATAGGGGGCGGTGACCGGCGGTCCCATCTGAGCGTCACGGGGTCGCCAACCACAAGGCACTAATCACAAGCCACTAATCACAAGCCACTACCCACTGCTTTCATTCTTATTTTCATGCGAGGAATCATACCGTGAGCATATTTGTCGATCAAAATACGAAACTGCTGGTCCAGGGCATCACCGGCAGGGAAGGGCAGTTCCACACCCGGCAGTGCATCGCCTACGGCACCCGGGTGGTGGCGGGGGTCACGCCGGGCAAGGGCGGCCAGAAGATGGACGACGTGCCCGTCTTCCATTCGGTCAAGGACGCCGTCAGGGAGACAGGCGCCAACTGCAGCATGATCTTCGTGCCGCCGCCGTTCGCGGCCGACGCCATCATGGAGGCGGCCGACGGCGGCGTGGACGTGATCGTGGCCATCACCGAGGGGATCCCGGTCCTGGACATGATGAAGGTCAAGAACTACTTGAAGGACAAACCGGTCCGCCTCATCGGCCCCAACTGCCCCGGCATCATCACCCCGGGCGCCTGCAAGATCGGGATCATGCCGGGGGTCATCCACAAGCCGGGCGGCCCCATCGGCGTGGTGTCGCGTTCCGGGACCCTCACCTACGAGGTGGTCCATCAGCTGACGGAGCAGGGGATCGGCCAGACCACCTGCATCGGCATCGGCGGCGATCCGGTCAACGGCACCAACTTCATCGACTGCCTCTCGGCCTTCCAGGAGGATCCCGACACCCAGGGGATCGTCATGGTGGGGGAGATCGGCGGCACCGCAGAGGAGGAGGCGGCCCAATTCATCAAGGAGAAGGTGACCAAGCCGGTGGTGGGATTCATCGCCGGGCTGACCGCGCCGCCGGGCCGGCGCATGGGCCATGCCGGCGCCATCATCTCCGGCGGATCGGGCACGGCCCAGGGCAAGGTGGCGGCCATGAAGGAGGTCGGTATCCACGTCTGCGAAGACCTGGGCCGGCTGGGGGAACGCTGCGCCGAGGTCTTCTCCTGATATGCACGAGATGGGGATCGCCACGGAGGTGGTCCGGATCGCCGCCGAATCGATTCCGCCGGACATGGCGGGGGCGAAAGTGGAGGTGGTCCGGCTTAAGGTGGGAAAGCTGGCCGCGGTGGTCCCCGAAAGCCTCACCTTCTGCTACGACGTCATCATCCGGGAGACCCCGCTGGCGGGCTCCCGGCTCTCCATCGAGGAGGTTCCGGTCACGGCCCGCTGCGACGACTGCGCCCACCAGTGGGCCGTGGAGGGGGCCGCCTTCCGCTGCCCCCGGTGTGACAGCGGCGCTCTCAAGATCATCTCCGGCCGGGAGCTGGAGGTGACCGCCATCGAGATCGAGGATCCAGCGGGCTGACCGTCAGCTCGCCACGGTCTCCAAATCGGGGTCGACGCCCCGCCGCTCCCGCATCCGCTTTTCATACCAGAGGTCCTGGTGCTGCTTGGCCCACTGGGCGCTCACGTCGCCCCGCCACATCCCCCGGAAGGTCCCTTCCGCGCCGATGGTGCCGATGTAGATATGGCCGAAGGAGGCCGCCAGCAGGCCGAGGCCCAGCACCGAATGGATGATGTTGGAGACCTGCATGGTGATCCGGTCCTGCCCCCAGATGGGGAAATCGAGGATCACCCCGGTCACCGCCAGTCCGATGCCGCAGAAAAAAAGGAGCCAGAACCAGGCCTTTTCGCCGCCGTTGATGCGGCCGGCGTGGGGCCGGGGGCCGCTGCCCACCATCCCCCCCAGGTTCTTGAACCAGACCACGTCCCGCCACCGGGGGATGTTGATGCGGAACCAGACCACCAGCTCGATGAGCATGCCGGCTCGGGGGCCGGATCTTTCTCGGCGGAGTTCCGTTCGGATCGATCTCTCCTCGG
>CAYSLC010000341.1:0-4450 GCA_964431545.1 uncultured Desulfobacteraceae bacterium
TGATCGAGACGTTTTTCCGGGCGAAGACGCGGCTTGCCGGGAACCGGCTCGAAATAGAGATGTGAAAAAGCGCCGACGCGCGACACCGACCTGTGAGGTTTTTCATGAACGAGAACCGGATTCAGCGGCTCAACGACCCTGCACCGGATGCCGATGGGCGATATGTCCTGTACTGGATGCAGCAATCCCAGCGGGCCCATGCCAATCCGGCCCTGGAGCATGCCATCCGCCTGGCCAATGAACGGGATCAGGGGGTGATCGTCGGTTTTGGTCTGATGGCGGACTACCCGGAGGCCAACCGGCGCCATTTCGCCTTTATGCTGGAGGGGCTGGCGGAAACCGCGGCGGCCCTCCACGACCGCGGCATCAAATGCGTGGCCCGGAAAGGCGTGCCGGATCAGGTGGCCCTGGACCTTGCCCAGCAGGCTTCGGTGGTGGTTTTTGATCGCGGGTATCTGAGAAATCAGCGGCAGTGGCGGCGCCGGGTTGCCGCCCACGCCGGAAAACAGGTCATTCAGGTGGAAGGCGATGCCGTGGTTCCGGTCGAGGCGGTCTCCGACAAACGCGAGTATGCGGCCCGGACCATCCGGCCCAAAATCGGGAAACTCCGGGAAGACTATCTGCAAACGGTCCGTGAGACAGCGCCCCGCAAGTCCTCGCTTCCGTTGTCCATCAAGGGCGATATCGATCTGCGGCGACCCGATGCGGTGTTGCAGGGGTTGTCCCTTGACGACGACGTCGGCCGGTCGGATCGTTTCATCGGGGGGACATCCCATGCAAGGAGGCGGCTCCAACGCTTTATCCGGAACCATCTGGACGGGTACGGCGATGCCAGAAACGATCCCGCCTCCCCACAGTGCTCCGAACTGAGCCCCTATCTCCACTTCGGACAGATCTCGCCCGTCGAAATCGCGCTGAAAATAAAGGCTGCGAAAAGCGGAAGGGAAGAAGACAAAGAGGCGTTTCTGGAGGAGCTGATCGTGCGGCGCGAGCTGGCCGTCAATTTCGTCCATTTCGAACCCGACTATGATGCCTACACATGTCTGCCCGGCTGGGCCCGGGAGACGCTGGCGGCCCACCGCAACGATGAACGTCCCCATCGCTACACCCGGGCGCAGATGGAAAACGCCGAAACCCATGATGCGGCCTGGAACGCCGCCATGCGGGAAATGCGGGTCACCGGCTATATGCACAACTACATGCGGATGTACTGGGGCAAAAAAATTCTGGAGTGGACCAATACGCCCGAGTATGCCTATGAAACGACCCTTTATCTGAACAACAAATATTTTATCGACGGCCGCGACCCGGTCTCCTACGCCAGCGTCGCCTGGCTGTTCGGACTCCACGACCGGCCCTGGAAAGAGCGACCGGTTTTCGGCAAAGTCCGGTATATGAATGAAAAAGGGTTGAGACGGAAATTCGACATGGATGCCTATATCCGCAGGATAGACGGTTTCGAGCGGGACGCGGACGCGTGATGCCAGCGTCGGAATTCCTTCCGTAAAGGGGCCCTTTTAATCCGTATTGACAAAAGGCAGACAATGGCATATTATTCTTAATATGCAATATTTGAATTGGGATTCAGATAAAAACGAAATGTTGAAACGGGAACGCGGGATATCCTTTGAAGAAATCGCTTATTTAATAGAGTCCGATCAGATAATCGGAATAGAGGAAAATGCAGGGTATCCAAATCAGAAGATGTATGTTCTGGAAATTGACAATTACGCAATCATCGTTCCTTACGTAGAAAATGATGATGAAATATTTTTAAAAACAGCTTTTCCAAGCCGTAAATATACAAAAAAATACGGTTTAAAGGGGGAATAATGGATAAAATCGGTAAAAAAGCATTTAACCCAATCGATCAGGAAGAAAAGGACCTGATGGAATCAATGGAACGTGGGGAGTGGCGGGCTGTTAAAAATTTTGACCAGGAAAGAAAAAAAGCAATAGCGGCTGCTCGAAATACGCTGAAAAAAGATAAGCGGATCAATCTTCGTCTTTCGCAAAAGGATTATCATCAAATCCAAATCAAAGCAATTGAAGAGGGCATACCCTATCAAACCCTTATTTCAAGTATTGTGCATAAATATCTCAACGGTTCTTTAACGCCGAGATCATAGAAAAACAAAAAACATGCTTTTGCAGCGGGGCACAACAAACATTCCCTCAGAAAAGCGACGGTGTGCCCTGAACACCAACGTCCTGCCCGTGGCCACGGCCACCACCCGGCTCCTCCGGATGCGGGTGGATCTGAAGCCCTGGACCGATAACCGGGTCCGCCAGGCCCTCAAGCTCTGCCAGAACCGGGAAAAGATCCTGGCTTTGGCCTACCAGAACGAGGGACTTCAGGGGCAGAATTTTCACGTCTATCCCAAGCACCCGGAATATTGAGAAAAACCCATCCCCGCCTACCAGCCCGACAAGGCCCGGCAACTCCTGGCCGAAGCCGGGTACAAGGACGGCATCGACGTCAACCTGGCCGTGGGGTCCGAATGGCCCGACATCGTCCGGTACGCCGAGGTGCTCAAGCAGGACGCCATGGCCGGCGGCATCCGGATCAACATCCAGACCATGCCCAATACCCAGTACTGGGAGAAGTGGACCGAAGTCGATCTGGGCATCACCCCCTGGACCCACCGGCCCCTGGGCACCATGGTCCCCAACCTGGCCTACATCGCCGACGAGAATGGAAAACCCGTGCCCTGGAACGAGACCCGCTGGGTCGACGAGGAATTCAGCAAACTGCTGGACGAGGCCAGCGGCACCCTGGACGTGGACAAGCGCCGGAAGATCTTCTGCA
Source organism: uncultured Desulfobacteraceae bacterium (assembly GCA_964431545.1). Taxonomy (GTDB): domain Bacteria; phylum Desulfobacterota; class Desulfobacteria; order Desulfobacterales; family JAABSP01; genus CAYSLC01. The sequence goes on from CAYSLC010000341.1 coordinate 2,810, forward strand.
AGCTCGAACAGATCCAGATGGACCGCGGCTCCATCGGCATCGCCTACTGGATGAACACCTGGATGTGCCCCAACAAGCGGCTCAAGAACGTCGAGGCCCATCCCAACCTGGTGATGCTCTTCAACGAGGCGTGGCTGGATAGCTGAGGAAGGCTGCCGATCCCGTGACCCTCCTTGACTGGCACACGGAGACCGCCGCCAACCCCTGACTGGAACTCCTGGACGCAGCCCCGGAAAGCGCCGGTATCGACCTCGCGGCGGTTCGGCGCTACCGGCTGGGGCGGGTCCGGGAGGAGATGGCGCGCTATGGCGTCCAGGGCCTGATCCTCTCGGATCCGGTCAACATCCGCTACGCCACCGGCGCCCGGAACATGCAGGTCTTCTCCATGCGCAACACGCCGTCGCGCTACCTGCTGCTCACCGGTGACCGGTCCATCCTGTACGAGTTCACCGCCTGCCTCCACCTGGGCCGGGGATTCGAGACCATCGACGAGGTCCGGCCGGCCGAGACCGCGAGTTTCGTGGCGGCCGGTCCTCACATCGCCGAGCGGGAGCGGGCCTGGGCCCGGAAAATGGTGGATGAGATCGTCGGCCTCGTGGGCAGGAAACCGACGGTGGGCCTGGAACGGATGAACGCCGGCGTGGCCCTGGAAATGGCCGGCCTGGGCGTCCGGATCGAGGACGCCCAGGAGCCGGTGGAGATGGCCCGGGCCATCAAATCCAACGAGGAAATCAAATGCGTCATCGCTTCCCTGCGGGCCACGGAGATCGCCGTCGGGCGCCTGCGGGAGGTGATCCGCCCCGGCATCACGGAAAACGAACTCTGGTCGGTGATGCACCAGAGCGTCATCGCCATGAACGGGGATTACGTGGAGACCCGGCTGCTCAGCTCCGGCGAGCGGACCAATCCCTGGTTCCAGGAATCGTCCAACCGGGTCATCGGCGAAAACGAACTGGTGGGGCTGGACACCGACGTGGTGGGCTGCCACGGCTATTATACGGACATGTCCCGCACCTTCCACTCCGGCCCCGACGGCCCGACGGAAGAGCAGCGGACGCTTTACAAGATTTCTTACGAACAGATCCGGCACAACGTCGACATCATCCGCCCCGGCATGACCTTCCGGGAATACGCGGACCGGGCCTGGTGTCAACGGTCGCGAAAAATGGAGCCATTTTCGGTCGTGAAAATGGAGCCACTTCGATGCCGATTTTCCGGACGCAGGCTACGACGGCGTGATCCTGCCCAACATGACTTTGTGCGTGGAGTCCTATATCGGCGAGGAGGGCGGACGCCACGAGACTTTCGGCGCCGGATCGCTGCCCCAGCCCATCCGGTTCCACATTCCCACGCCCTACAGCGAAATATTCCGGGCCACGGGCGAATATTACCTGCCCAACCTCTCCTATCCGAGCAATGCGATCCTGGGGGACCAGCCGTTCTAGCATCCGTCGGTCCTCCGGCTCATGGATTCATGGCACGGGATCGCGAAAACGGCCGCTGGCGAGTTGGTGGGCCTGGATGGGCCCTTTTGTCGATTCCTGGAAGCGGTGATCGAAAACTCGCCCGACCGGCTCCGGTCCCGGGCGGAGACGTTTCACCGCATCGTCGGCGGCCGCTTTCCCGTGCTGCCGCCCGACA
>CAYSLC010000342.1:0-4444 GCA_964431545.1 uncultured Desulfobacteraceae bacterium
GGCAGAGACCCTTAAAACCCTTAAACAAAACGGGACCTACCACCGCATTTACCAGGAAATGATTTCCCCCTATCTGCCACAATAATCGGGGAGCCTTTCAGCGTGACGGTGCCTTCCAGCATCATCGCCAAACGCATGATTCAGCAGGTGTTGGTCATTGCGCTGCTGCTGATCATCGGATTCGCCTTTTTCGTCGGTTTTTTTACTTACAGCCGGGAGGTGGAGGCGTTTGAAGAAAAATTCGGCCTCATCGAAAGGGGGTACCTCGATGTCATCGAATCGGCATTATGGGTGGACGACCGGGAAAACCTCCGAATTACCCTGATGAGCATTTGCCGGATTCCCGGTATTGAATTCGCCGCCATCGAGTCCCAAAAAAAAGTGGTGTGCAAAGCGGGGGAAACGGCAGTGGATAAAAAACTGCACCGGGTGTTTCCCATCCACCATGAATACAATGGAAAGCCCCTTCTCCTGGGAGAACTGCATGTAAAAGGAAGCCTCGCCTATGTGCGGGGCCAGGCGCTCAAGGCCGCCCTTCTCATTATGGCGGCCCAGGCGTCCATCATTCTGCTCGTCTGCATTATCATCTTGATGCTGCTGTATCACGCCGTCGTCCGCCGGATATTGACCATCACGTCCTATACGTCATCCGTTTCATTGAAGGATCTGGACACAGAGCTTCTCCTGCCGCCCCGAGACGATCGTCCCGACGAAGTGGACGACCTGGCGGACACCATCAACCGGATGCGCGAAAACCTGCGTCAGGCATTTATCCGAAAAGATGAAATCGAAAAGGAACTCCGGCTTTACCAGGAAGATCTCGAAACGATGGTGACCCGACGGACCGCCGCCCTGGAAAAAGCCAATGAGACCCTTCAAGGGGAAATCGCCCGGCGGGCCCGGATGGAGACGGAGCGCGAAAAACTGATCCGGGATCTTCAAAACGCCCTTTCCGAGGTCAAAAAACTGGGCGGCATGCTGCCGATATGCAGCCATTGCAAAAAAATCCGGGACGACAGAGGATACTGGAGCCAGGTGGAAGCCTACATCCAACTCCACTCGGAGGCCCAGTTCAGTCACAGCATTTGCCCGGAATGCGCCGAAAAATATTATGCCGAATACCATCTTTACGGGGAGTCTTGACGATGGACCCCCTTCACCTTTCCATGAGAGCGCGGGGATGCACCCAAAAGCGGAAACGCCGGGGCCCCGGTGATCCGGGGACCGGACAGCGATTGACATTCCGCGCGGTGAAATGATACAAAATTCCAAAATCTTGATCCGCCTGGATCATCCGAACCCATTCACCCATTCAACAGGGAGGAACCAACATCATGGCGAATTGTGCGGACATGAAACCCGGCGATGTATTCGTGTGCAAGGTTTGTGGACTGGAACTGAAGGTGGAAAAATCCTGCTCCTGCGGCGAAGGGCAGTCGTCCTGTAGCGTTCCCTTGCAGTGCTGCGGACAGGATATGACCAAGAAATAAGACTGATTTCAAGCCCATAGACACCTTACCCCTGGCGCCCCTGCCCCCAGGGGCGCTGATCTTTCCACCCGTCCTCAACCGCTAACGGGGCGATGCCAGCCGCCGCAACAAATCGACCCGGTGATGCAGATCGATCACGGCGGAGGAGAGGTGGTACCGCCCATCGGCGAAAACCCCATAATCCCCGCCGCCCGCCATGGCCGACGCGAAACGGATGTTGTTGCCGTAAAAGAGCCATGCGTCGCACCACCGCCGTTCCAGAGACTCGTCAAAGGGGCTCTGGCCCTCTGGGCGATCCCCTGGGCCAGGCCTTCTTCCCAGGCGGTTTGCAGGGCGGCGGTGGCGGTGCGGATGGACACGTTGGTCGTCTCGATGGCCTTTCGGTAGCGACGGAAATGGCCGTCCACCCAGGACCGGTCGTGGCATTTGAGACAGACGGCCTGCATGGCGGCGGTGCGGGTTGCCTGTTCTTCTTCCGAAATCAGGAAATCCGAGGCCGTTCCGCCGTCCAGATCGGTCGGGAGGGGATGGCCGTTTTTGTTCCGGATGATCGTCGTGTCCGGGGATTTGGGCTGGGGATGGGCGTAGATCAGGCCGAAAATCCGCCAGGACAGCCGGTTTTTCATCTCATGGGTCCGCTCGGCCGCCACCGCGCCGTCCGGGTCCGTCAGCAGGCTCACATGGCAGGCGGCGCAGGTGGGGGCCGTGAAATCCGTACCGACCGTCCAGGGGACGGCCCGGAAATCCCATTCCCGGCCCATGGCGCTGTAGATGTTGGCGTGCTTGCTGGCGGCGTACACCTTGTAGGCCGGCACGTCCGGGCCGATGTGGCATTCCCGGCAGGTATGGGGCTTGCGGGCCATTCCGATGGAAAACCGGTGACGGGTATGGCAGGCCGAACAGGCGCCGCGGCTCCCGTCGAGGTTGACCCGGCCCGATCCCCCGTTGGGCCACCCCTCGATAACGGGGAATTCCAGCTCGCCGGCCGCCTGTGCCGGGGAAAGGCCCAGCACAGCGGCCAAAAGGGCCATGGGCAGCAATCGGCGGGGATTCATGGAGAACTCCTTTCTCTATCGGGTTGGCGGAAACGGCTGGATTCCGTCGGTTACAGCTCCACAATTATGGGATATATGATCAATAAGTCAAGCCGAATCCGCCGACCCCAAAAATCCTTGAAGCCAATCCGCCATCATGCGATACACCATGGGATGCCGAGCGGTTTCGAAAAAAGCTGTTCCCGGCTTCACCGTCGTATACCCATACCGAATCGCACCCAATAATGAAGGGGTCCGCCATGCCGGTTTTCCAGATGTCGTGGTTGCAGGAGGACAAGCGCGTGTTCCTCGGCTGTCGCCGGATGCTCGCCGAGGCCCGGGAGACGTTTCAGCGGAAAAAGGCCCTCCAGGGGGCCAGCGATCTGGCGGAAAACATCTCCCGTTCCTTCCGGCAGGCGCTGACGGCTACCCGGGAGGGATACGACAACGCCGAAGACCAGGACGAATCGGTCCGGGCCGCCGCCCGTGAACTCCAGAGCGCCTCTGCGGACATGCAGGAGACCATCGCCCGGACCCAGGGCGTCCGGGTGGAATGGACGGAAAGCCTCGACCGCATGGAGGGGATGATCTCCCGAATCCGGGACCGGGCCGCCCGCATGCGGGAACGCATCGACCACGTGGGAAAGATCCAGCGGAGCCTGGACGAACTGGGCTACAGGACAAACATTTCCTCCCTCAACGCCATCGTCAACGCGGACCGCACCGTGGAGAACGGCCACATCTTCGCGGCCGTGGCCGAGGAGACCCGGAAGGCCTCCCTGGAGACGGCGGAATGCATTGCGGAAATGCTCGGAAAAACCGGGGAGATCCACCGGGCCATGGAAACGGCCGGCGACCGGTTCACCCGCTTCGACGGGGCCATGGCGGATTTCCGGAAGACCTCCGACGCCGTCGTCTCCCTGTCGGGCGACATCGTTTCCCTGACGGCGACTCCCGAGGAAACCCTTTTGGACATCCGCTCGACGGTGGCGGCCGTCGGACGATATACGGGAAAGAGCAAGCGCCGGTACCGGGCTGTCCGCGGAACGGAATCCCGGGTGGCCGGGTTTCTGGACGCCCTCGACCACATCCTGACCACCCGGAAAGGGGTCTGGGGGCCTTACCGGCTGAACAAAACCATCTCCCTCGACAACCAGCGGATCAACGTGGAAGGCGTAAAAGGGGTTGTCGACGGGAACGAGGCGATCATCCTCCAAGAGCGGGAGGACCTGGATCGCCATGTCGCGGCCGTGGAAGACGCCGCGTCGCGCATGCCGTCGGTTTCCGAATCGTTCGGGAAGATGATCGGGACCGTCGAAACCGCCAGGGGGGTGATGGACCGGGACGCCGCCGGGGGCCTGGCGGCCCTGAACGGACAGGGCCGACGGTTCGAGGCGGAGATCGGCCGCATCCGGTCGTTTATGAACGACATCCGGGGCATCAAACAGAAGATGCAGGACACGATCCTCTTCAACGGCCTGTTGCCCCTGGTGGCGGGCATGGCCGCCCTCCTGGCCGAGGGCGACCACGACCTCCGCTTCCGGGTGGCGGAACTGGACGGCTTGCTGAAAAGACTCAGAAGCGCGACCCGGGACATCGACGCGTTTCTGTCGGATGCGGACGGGGATGTGACCGACATGGCGGGCATGTATGGGCAGGCGGCGTCCGAACTGGACCGGAACGAAAGGACGGCCCGCAGCATCGCCGCCGCCCTGGAAAACGTCCTTTCCACCGCCGGCCACCGACGGCGCCGCATCGACGCCATCGGCGAAGCCCTGGAGGTGATCCGCGGCGCCCTCTCTTCCAACCGGCAATGCGCCGACCGGATCGAGGCGGAAACGGGGCGGTTGAACGACGCGATCAAGGATTATATTGCGATTCTGGACCGGCGGAAGGATTGAGGCGCGACTCACTCAATCC
>CAYSLC010000343.1:0-4444 GCA_964431545.1 uncultured Desulfobacteraceae bacterium
TCGGTCCGGTATTCCCGAAGCCGGGTCAGGAGAGCCAGCGCTTCCGGCGCTTGTAGTGCTTGACGTCCCGGAAGCTCTTTCGGCCGCCGATGTCGGTCATGCCCAGGTAGAAATCCTTGATGTCCGGGTTCTCCTTGAGGGTCTCCGAGCTGTCGTCCATGACGATGCGGCCCGTCTCCATCACGTAGGCGTAGGGGGCGACGCTTAAGGCCAGCTTGGCGTTCTGCTCCACCAGCAGGATGGAGATCCGCTCCTCCCGGTGGAGCTGGGTGATGATGTTGAAGATCTCGTGGATCAGCATCGGGGCCAGCCCCATGGACGGCTCGTCCAGGAGCATCAGCTTGGGGTCGGTCATCAGGGCCCGGCCCACCACCGTCATCTGCTGCTCGCCGCCGGAGACGAACCCGGCCACCTCGTTGCGCTTCTCCCGGAGCCGGGGGAAGTAGTGGTAGACCTTCTCCAGCTTCTGGCGGACCGAGAGGCTCCCCTTCTTGCGACGGTGGGCCCCCACCTTGATGTTCTCCTCCACCGTCAGGTGCTCGAAGACCCGCCGGCCCTCGATGACCTGGACGATGCCCAGCTTGGAGATCTCCTCGGCGGACCTCCGGTCGATGCGGACCCCGTCGAACTCGATGTTCCCGTCGGTCACCGCGCCGTCCTCATGCTTGAGCAGGCCCGATATCGCCTTCAGAGTGGTCGATTTTCCGGCACCGTTGGCCCCCAGCAGGGCCACGATCCCGCCCCGGGGAATTTCGATGGAGACCCCTTTGAGGACCAGGATCACCTCGTGGTACTTCACCTCGATGTTGTTGACTTTCAGTATCGAATCGGTCGCCAAGGAAAGACCTCCCTATCGCCTGTTCAGATGACGGTTTTGTTTGCGGATGGGCCCGGGGCGGCCCATCCGTCGTTTCGAACGTTTACCAGCCCAGCCACTCGTTCTCCCACTTTTCCGGCCACCGCTCCTTCAGGTCGATGCGGGAGAGCCGCTGGAACTTGTTGTCCTTGTAGATGTAGACGTTCACCTTGGAGGTGGGGCGATGGTCATCCGGGGAGTAGCTCACCGGGGTCGCGCCCAGCTGCAGGTCGTAGCCGTCCATGGTCTCGAACCCCTTCTTCAGGATCCCCTCGCCGTCGAGGTTTCCGGCCTCGTCGGCCCGGCGCATCCCTTCTCCAAGGAGTTTCGTGGCGCACCAGGCCTGGATGGTCCGGATGAGGCGCTTGTCCTGGGGAACGTCCGGATGGACCTTCTTGGCGTACTCCACGACGGGTTCCATCCCCGGCACATCCTGCCCGTAGTAGGCGCAGGGGGCGATGCCGATGGCCATATCGGCCGCCTCTCCGGCCAGCCGGGGGAGGTTCTCGTCGAATCCCCAGACGTTGATGGCGTGGTAGGCGCCGAGCCGCAGGGTCCGGGCATCCTTGAGGACCACCGACACCGACTGGGTGGTGTTTCCGTGCCAGATCAGGTCCGCCTTGAACCGTTTGGCGGCCAGCACCTGGGTCTTGGCGTCCAGGGCCTTGAGGGAGACGTCCTGGTCCTGGCCGATCTCGAAGCCGAGCAGGCCGGCCTGGTCCTTCACCGCCTTGATGGGGGCGCTGCAGTAGGGGTGGGCGTGGTGGTAGAAACACATGAACCGGGGCTTTTCCCCCTTCTCCCGGCGGGCCTTGTACTTGTCGTCCTTCATCCAGATCTCGTCGTACCAGGCGGTCACGGCGGCCCGGGCCGAAGAGGAGTAGTCGGGGGAGAAGAAGATGTTGTAGGGCGTCTTGCCGGGGTCGGTGAGGTGGGCCGAATAGGATGCCGAAACGTAGGGCATCTGGTCTTTTCCCACCGTCTGGGAGAGGGCCTCGGTATCGCCGGTGCCCCATCCCAGGATGGCGATGACGTTGTCCCGGGTCTTGAGCTTGTCGTAGAGGGTCACCGCCTCGTCCCGTTTGTAGCCGTAGTCGAAGATGTGCAGGTTGATCTTCTTTCCGTTGATGCCGCCGTTGTCGTTGATCCAGGCCACCGCCTCCACGAGCCCCAGGGCGTAGTCCTTGCCCACGTCCGAGGTGGGACCGCTCTGGTCGGTGATGCCGCCCACGTTGATCTCCTCGGCGACCGCCAGTGTGGTGAGACCGAAAACCAGGGCCAAAGACGCGACGATGATCCGTATTGTCTTTCCGTTCATGAACCCTCCTCCGTGCTTTCTTGGTATGTTCATTATCCGTTCTGGTTTACACCGTTTCCCTTCGAAACGGAAAATGGCGGACCCGACCTCCCGACATCATCACCTCCCTTGGGTTCGGCGGGCCACTATGCTGTATTCGGTTATCAAATCATTCCCCATCCCCGGCTCAGTAGGAGAACGGCCAGAGATTGAAGTAGTTCTTCGACTGCCACCAGCGGTAGGCCAGCCCGTTGGGCTCGAAGAGCAGGAACCCGCAGATGGCCAGGCCGAAGGCGATCTCCTTGAAGTAGATGATGTTCCCGGTCCCGCCGATCATCCCCACGATCTCCTGGAGGGCCCAGAGCATGAAGACCATGAAGAGCGCCCCGAAGAAGACCCCGTGGAGGCTCCCCACCCCCCCGATGAGGATGATCCCCACCAGCCAGAGGGATTTGCCGAAGGTGAAGTCCTCCACGCTGATGATGTTCCGGGCGGCCCCCCAGAAGGCACCGGAGATGCCGCCGATGAAGCCGGAGACGAAGAAGGCGAGGAGTTTGTAGGAGATGATGTTGATCCCCATCGATTCGGCTGCGATGTCGTTGTCCCGGATGGCCACCCAGGCCCGCCCCGCCTTGGACCGCAACAGGTTGGCCACCGCGAAGACCAGCAGCACGCAGAGCATCACCCCGAAGTAGTAGATGTCCTTCTTGGAGTCGATGGTCCAGGGGCCGATCCGGATGAGATCGGAACTCAGGGTGAGGTCCTGCTGTCGGCCGCCGATCTGGCTCACGTACTTGGCGATGAAGAAGTCGACGGTGATGAACTGGGCCGCCATGGTGGTGAGGATCAGGTAGAACCCCTTGACCCGGGCCGAGGGGAGGCCGAAGATCACGCACCAGATCCCCGCCAGGATTCCGGAGGCGAGGAGCACGGTGGGGTAGACCGCCCCCATGTCGAACATCGCCTGGGGCCAGGGGATGGTCATCATCAAAAAACTCGTGTAGGCCCCCACCGCCAGAAACGCGGCGTGGCCCAGGGTGAGCTGTCCGCAGAAGCCGATCAGCAGCTGGACCCCCAGGGCCCCGAGGCTCCAGTAGATGAGAAGGATGAACTCCGACAGGTAATCGGTGAGCACGAAGGGGACGAAGAAGACGGCGGTCAGGGCGAGCAGGACCATCTTTCCCCGGACGAAGTTGGTGCGCCAGAAGGCTTGCTCCTCCCGATAGTTCTGGTGGTAGACCCCACAGGGCAGGTAGCTCATGTCACGGGTTCCTTTCTATGGTGGACAAAAAGGGCCATTTGCGATCAGACGCGCTCGATCCGCACCCACCCCCACAGGCCGTACGGCTTGAACAGGAGGAAGAGGACCATGAAGACATAGGGGGCCGTATCCTTCACCCCCCCGGGAAAGTAGGGGTCGAGGAGAAACCCGGACAGCTCCTGGAGGACCCCGATGACGATGCCTCCGACGATGGCCCCGGGCACGGAGTTGAGCCCCCCGAGCACCACGGCCGGCAGAACCAGCAGGCTCAGCTCCCCCACGGAGATGTTGAGGCCGTTCTTGGCCCCCAGAAAGGTGCCGCCCACCGCGGCGGTCATGAAGGCGATGACCCAGGCGGCGGAGTAGACGAACCGGACGCTCACCCCCAAAGAGAGGGCGGCCATCTCGTCGTCTGCGGTGGCCTGCATGGAGAGGCCCCAGAGGGTGTACTTGAAGAAGAGGTAGAAGATCACCCACAGGGAGATGGCGGCGATGAAGCTCCAGAGGTAAACCTGTTCGATGATGACCCCGCCGATCTCGAAGGCGTCCATGGAGAAGACCGGGGGATCGAAGATCCGGGTGTCGGTGGACCAGATCAGCCCCACCAGCCCCCGGAAGACGAACATCAGCCCCACCGTGACCATGATCACCGTCAGGACCGGCTCGCCGATGAGCCGGTCGAGGAAGATCCGCTCCGTGAGGTACCCCAGGACCACCGACGCCAGCAGGGTCAAAAAGAGCGCGGTGACAAAGGGCAGGGGATGGCCGATCTTGATCAGATAGGTGTAGAAGGTGAGGCACAGGTAGGCGCCGATGAGGGTCAGCTCCCCCATGGCCAGGTTGAGCACCCCGGAACACTTGTAGATCAACACCCATCCCAGGGCGATCAGGCCGTAGATGCTGCCCACCATCACGCCGTTGGCGAGGGCCCATAAAAGCAGGGTCATTTCCATCGATACATTCCTCTCCGGCTGGCTTAGATCAGTTTGGCGATCGTCAGATCGGTTTTGATATGGGACTTCCGGCCGTC
>CAYSLC010000344.1:0-4438 GCA_964431545.1 uncultured Desulfobacteraceae bacterium
CAACCACTCACCGATAATATCCATGGCCTGGTCGGAAGAAAGCGGACTTGGCATGATGCGGCCGTTTGTCGTGATCCGCAGAAATCCGAGGACAACGGGCCACGGAAGCCCGATAAACTCTGTGTCCGAAAGGCATTTTTCCCACCATTGCAATGCCTGTCCGTGGTGAGGCGCATCCCGATTCACCGCGTAGATAAGCAAATTGAGATCGACGATCTTCATTTCTTGAGACTGAGTTTCCCGGCGATTTCGTCATCTTCCAACAAAGCGGCGATTGCCAAGGCTTTATCCAGATTCAGATTGGGAGGAAACCCCATGGAATATGTTTTACATTTGTATGGTTTACGGGAAACGGGATTTTTCAATTGCTCCAATCCCGCGGAAATTACCTCGTTCACCACTTTTTTCATGGGTTTGCCCGTACGATGCGCTTCTTCCCTCAATTCCCGCATCAAATGGTCGTCTATGGTCAGTGTTGTTCTCATGATGGCATCATATCATCAGCAATATTGATCGTCAACGCATCAAATCATCAGACAACCGGGAGCGCCCTTCCCTTATTCCCTTTGCATGCAACAAGGGGATGACCCCACTGACACATGATCCACCTCACGGACCGGGATAAGGGGTCGGCCAATCCGGCCTTCATTCCGTTTGAGCCACGTTCCCAGGGTTGGCACCCTGGGCTGGTATGGGGTACCCCTTCGGGGTCTTCAATGGAGACACCTCGGCCGGATTCATATATCCGTTGGGACCGGACGATACAACCGGGAAGAAAAAATCGCTCGAATGACCGCGAACCGGCCACCCCCGTTCACCCCGGAACCCGCCCCGCCCGAAACGCCTTCAGATAGTCGGTGCAGTACTCATCCCGCCCCGCCAACGCCTCGGCGGCGGTGATGGCGGCCATCATCCCGTCGTCCAGGGGGTTGACGATGGCGCCGTCGAGGCCTTTGGCGATGGCCATCGCCATGAACATCTGGTTGAGGAATTTGCGCCCGGGGAGCCCGTAGGAGATGTTCGACAGGCCGCAGGCGGTGTGGATGCCGGGAAACCGGGCCATGATCCCCTCCACGGCGTTGAGGAACTCCGCCCCCAGGATGTCATTGACGCTGACGGGCTGGACCAGGGGATCGGCGAAGATATTCTCCACCTTGACGTTGTTTTTCACCAGACCGCCCACCAGCTCCTCGGCGATGGCCATCCGGTCGGCCACCGTCCGGGGCATCCCGGCATCGCTCATGCACAGGGCGATCACCTTGAAGTCGGTGCCGGCCAGAAGCGGCATCAGGTCCCCGTGGCGCTCCGTCTCCAGGGAGATGGAGTTGATCATGGGGGTCCCCTTATGGACGGACAGGGCCGCCTCGATGGCCGCCGGATCCGGGCTGTCGATGGCGCAGGGCCGGTCCACCGCCCCCTGCACCGTCTCCACCAGCCACCGGAGGCATTCGGGCTCTTGCCCCACGAATACCCCCGCGTTGACGTCGATGTAATCCGCCCCGGCCTCGGCCTGGTCCACGGCCACCTTTTGAATCGCCGCCGCGTCCCGCGATTCGATGGCCGCCCGGATCGCCTTGCGGCTGGCGTTGATCAGCTCCCCGATCAGAATCATGGTTCACCCGTTTCCGTCTTCATCTTCAACGGTTTCCATCCATCAAACCGTCCGGCCTGTCCGGCCTCGATGGGTTCACGACGCTTCGATGGTCGCCAGATACCGCTCGAAGGCCGCCTCGCCGGCCGGCCGCAGACCGAACTCGGCCCCGGACGAAAGGATGGCGTGGACCATGTCATGGGCGTACCCCCGGGAGCAGGTGAGCAGGAGGACCCCGGTCCCGTCCGCCTTCCGGTACAGGACCACGACCTGGCAGGGGACGTGGGAGAACGGCCCCTGGACCAGGAAGGGGGCCTGCCGTCCGGGGTCCAGGAAGTCGAGGGCAGTCAGCTTCTCGGCGATGGAGAAGATCCCGGGGCCGAAGAGCGCCAGGAAGACCGTCGCCTCGGAGACGTCGGTGTACCCGGTTTCGGCGGGCAATTCCGGCACCGCCCCGTCGCCCAGATGCCAGATCGCCGCCTGGGTGCGGTTCATGCGGTTGACCAGGATCCCGTTCTCCAGGCGGCAGGCCCCCGGCACCGGCGGCACCGCCGGGCCGGCGGGCTGGAGATCGTCGATCCCGCCGTCCTGGAGGTCCCACCGGGGGTGATGGCAGAGGTCCGCCAGCCAGGGCCCCGGCCCCTCGTTCTCGTATGCCGCCACCACCGTCCAGTGGTCCCGGACCTCGGTCTCGACGGGCTTTGCATCGAACCGGACCGGGGACTCTCTTCTCAATTCACCCATGGTCGTCACCTCACATCCTCATCCGCCCGCCTTCGGGATCATAAAACGGCATGGACACCACTTTGGCGGGGAGCAGCTCGCCGTTGCATTCATCTTCATAGATCTCCAGACGCTCCCCGAGGCCGGCCAGCGGAGATTCCACCAGGGCCATGCCCACCGCCTCTCCGGTGGAGAGGCTCTTTCGGGCCGTGCAGACATACCCCCGGATCCGGTCGTCCACGATGACGGCGCCGTCCTTGGGGGCCCGGGAGCTGTCCTCCATCTGGATGCCCACCAGCTTGAAGCGATCGGGATCCCCCTCGGCCTGGCGCAGGGCCACGGCCCCGACGGTCTTGGCCTCGGATTTGGTCCGGTCCCAGAGGAAGCCGAGCCCCAGGTCGAGCAGGTTGGTCCGCTGTTCCGACTCCTGGCCGAGGATGACGTGGCCCTTCTCCATGCGCAGGACGTTCTGGGCCTCCACGCCGAAGTTCCGGATGCCGAACTCCCGGCCCGCCGCCTCCAGGAGGTCCCAGACCGCCGGCATCCACGAGGAGGGGACGTGGAGTTCGAAGGAGAGTTCGCCCACGAACCCCAGGCGCATGGCCCGGGCCGGGATCAACTCCCGGATGGTGAACTCCCGGTACCCGGCAAAGGGGAACGCCTCGTTGGAGACATCGGCGTCGGCCACCTTGGCGAGGACCTTCCGGGCGTTGGGGCCGGAGATGTTGACGACCCCCATGGCGTCGGTGAGGTTGACCAGGTGGAAATCCCAGCCGTCGTACCGGGTATGGTACCGGATCCACTCCGCGGTGGCGCCGGCCCGGCCGGTGGAGGTGGTGAAGTAGTAGTCGTTTTCGCCTTGCCGGACCACCACCCCGTCGTCGATGACGCACCCGTCGTCGTTGCACATGGCCGAGTACCGGATCCGCCCCTCCCGGCACTTGGCCATGTCCGAGACGTAGACCCGCTGCAGCGCCTTGAGGGCATCCGGCCCGTGGATTCTGAATTTGCCTAACGTGGAGGCGTCAAGCAGCCCCACGTTGTTGCGCACGGTGAGGATCTCCTCCCGGGGGTCGAGGTCCTCGGAAAAGTACCGGGCTCGGCGCCAGACCCCGAGGCGGCGGAAGATGCCGCCGGCCCGTTCCTGTTTGTGGTGCACCGGGGTGCGCTTGCTCATGTCGTGGTTGGCGCCGGCATAAGTGGCGAGATACGTCGGGACCAGGGGGGGCCGCACCGTGGTGGGCCTCGGCGTCTCGGCCGAGGCGGTGTACCGGGCCACGTAGAGGGGCAGGTTGTGGCCGGGGATCCCGCCCTGGCCCGGGCCGGTGCCCGCCGAGGTGTACCGCTTGATCAGTTCGGGCACGTCATACCCCTTGGCGATGGCCTGCTTGATGTTCTTGACGGTGGTGTCCTCGTCGAAGCAGATGAAGGTCTTTCGTCCCTTCACCGGCGCCGTCACGAGTTTGGCGCCCCGCTCGGGTCCCGGCAGCCCGGCCAGGGCCGTTTCCGCAGCCGTCAGGGCCGCCCGGTTGTCGGCGCCGGCGGCGCCCGCCGCCCGGAGCCCGGCCAGCCGCCCCGATGCCTCGATGGACCGGGGGTCGTTGATCCCCGTCATCCGGCCTGCGGTGAAGATCTTTTCCGGCAGGTCCGTGGGCAGGAAATATCCGGTATGGTCGTCAAAGGCGAGCCGGGCCTGGGCCAGGGTCAGGGGGCCGTTGACCGGCGTGAGGCCGGCGGAGGCCACCAGCAGGTCGCAGGGGATCCGGCGGCGGACGGTCCCCTCCACCGTGGCGACCGTCGCGCCCTTGACCCCCTTGCCCCCCTGGGCGTGGGTGGCCACCCACCCCTTGAGAAGCGGGATCCGGCGCTCGGCCAGGGATTGAACCAAGTCCGGCGCCTGGCCGTCCTCCCGGGGATCGGCCACGCAGGCGACCTTCACCCCCAGGTCGAAGAGGTCCACGGCCGCCTCCAGGCCCAGGTCGTGGCCCACGCTGAAGACCGCCTCGGTCCCCGGCAGGAGCCCGTAGGTGCGGGCCAGGCGGTGGGCGCACCCCGCCTGCATGACGCCGGGCCGTTCGTTGTGCTCGAAGAGCAGGGGCCGCTCGATGCACCCGGTGGCCGCCA
>CAYSLC010000345.1:0-4405 GCA_964431545.1 uncultured Desulfobacteraceae bacterium
GGAGACCATCACGGAGGTCTACGATTTCTGTGAATCCGTCGGGCCGCCGACCACCCGAGGGCGGATCGGCCTCGGCGAGGCTTCGGACGACCTGCTGATGAAGATCGCGGAGGCCGCATGCGCCGAGGGCGAGACGATCCACAACGAGGCGGTTCCGGTGACCCCCCGGATGGTGGTCTCCGCCATGAAGGCCGCCGATATGGAGGGAAGACGGATGGAAGGGGCGATCTAACGCCTCGAATCCGTCTCCGGGGCCACCGGCCGGGCCGGGATCGGTCCGGGGAGAGCCAAGAGGGCGAACCGGAGATCACCCCGCACCGGTCAGCTCCCGGCTGATCTCCCACAGCTTCGTTCTGGCGGCCGCGTCCCCCGCCTGGATGTCGGCCTTGGCCTCGGTCTTTTCGTCGAAGTACCGGCCGGTCACCCCCTCCAGCTCCGGGTCCGTGGCCACGTACACCTCCACGTCGGCGCCGGATTCGGCGCTGCCCCAGGCGTTTGAAAAGTTCCGCCGGACCATCTTGGTGTCGAGGAGCGATCCGGGGTGGAGGCAGTTGACGGTGATGGCGTCCTCCCGGACCCGTTCGGCCAGCTCGAAGGTGAACATGGCCAGGGCGAGCTTGCTCCGGGAGTAGGCGCTCATGGCGTTGTATTTTCCCTTTTCCATCATCGGGTCGTCGAAGTCGAGGGCCTCCTGGGCCGTGGAGCTGACGTTGACGATGCGGGGCCGGTCCCCCTCCCGCAGCAGGGGGAGCAGCAGATGGGTGAGCAGAAAGGGGGCGAGGTGGTTGACCGCAAAGGCGAGTTCGTGGCCGTCCCGGCTCACCCGGCGCTCATCGCCGGACGGCAGCACCCCGGCGTTGTTGATGAGCACGTCGAGGCGGTACCGGTCGGCCGCCACCGCCTCCCCCATCCGGCGCACCTGGGAGAGATCCGAGAAGTCGGCGACATAAAAGGAGATCCGCTCGTTTCCCGTCTCCTTTTCGATCTCCCCGGCCGTCCGCCGGCACTTCTCCTCGTCCCGGCCGTGGAGGATCAGGTCCGCGCCCCCCCGGGCCAGTTTCCGGGCGGTGATCTCTCCGATGCCGTCGGTGGCGCCGGTGATCAGAAACGTCCGTCCTTGGATGTTCTCCATGGCGATTCCTCCTTTGTCGCGGGATCAGACCAGTTCCCGCGGAATCCGGGTGTTCCAGTCCCGGGAAAAGACCCGCCGGTCCCCCTCGTAGGCGTCGAGGGTGGCGTGGATGTGGAATTCGGTGGCGGTGGAAGTGAGGATGGTCCGGGTGACGGTTCGGGGGCGCCAATCCCCCCGGACGTACTCCCGGACGGCCCAGGTCTCCCCCCGCGCCGAATCGATGTCGTCGTCCTGGATCGTGTAGGTCTCGGTCAGGCGGCCCCGGACCTCCAGATCGATCTCCTCGATGCGGTACCGGCCGTCGTCCTTGACCACCTCCAGGGTGGAGATATCCTCGGCCAGGTCCCGGACCACCCGCCACGCCTCCTCGGGCGCCGAAAGCATCGTCTGCCGGAGGGGGGCGGCCGATTCCGGCTCCGGAAAGGGGGGCGGATCGGCGTCCGACGGCCGGGGGGGACGGACCGGCAGGGTGAGGGCGCTCTCCCCGGTATGGAGCGTCAGGTTGGTCCGCAGGGGCGGGGGCCAGGCCAGGGGCCAGTAGGAGGTGGACAGGGAGAGCCGCAGCCGGTGCCCCTTGGGAAACCGCTGGGCGATGTCGTTGAGCTGGAGTCGGATCCGGTACCGTTTTCCCGGATCGAGGGGCTCGGGCTCGGCGTGGCTCTCCCGGTGGGTCAGGTTGAGGATCCCGTAGGTGACCCGGGTCGCCCGCCCGTCGGGAAGGACGTCCGACAGGCGGGCCGCCACCATGGCCACGGGCCGGTCCGAGGAGAGTTCCAGGTCGGCCAGGGGCGCGCCCAGGATCTCCAGGTCCTCGGCCAGCGGCTCCGTCTCGAAGACCAGGGCCCCGCCGTCCTCCTCCCGCTGGTCCCCGGGCAGGTCGGGCGGCGCCGCGTAGGAGCACCACTTTCCGGCGAACAGCCCTAGGCGCAGGGGGGACCGGAAGGTCAGCGTCTCCGGGGGGACCGGTTCGTCACCGGCCACAAGCCGCATGGGGGCGAGACGGAACCGGCGTGCTTCGATCCCCTCGGGGGGCCACCCGTCCTCGGCCACCCACCGCCCCGGCCGCAGGTCGTACCGGCTCACCGGCGGGACGCTGTCGAGCATGTAGGCCCGGACCATCGGCTCGTCCATGATTCCGGTCTCCTTCCCCTTGAGCCACTGGTCCCACCACCGGAGGCACTCCTGGAGAAACCCGATGGCCGGCCCCGGCTTCCCGTCGTGGGGGTATTTGTGGCTCCACGGTCCCACCAGGCCCTTGCGGGGGACGGTGAGCCGCTCCATGAGGCGGAAGACCGCGTTGGAGTACCCGTCGGCCCAGCCGCTCACCGCCATCACCGGGCACTGGATGGCGGTGATCTCCTGGCAGACGGAGCCGTGGCACCAGTATGGGTCCCGGGTCTGGTGGCGGAGCCACTTCTCCAGCCACAGCCCGCTGCCGTCCAGGCGCCGGAGCCACAGGTCCCGCCACCGTTCCTTTCCCACGATCTCCGGGTCCGGGGGCAGGGCGTTTCTGGAGAACATGACCGACGCCCAGGAGAGGTTGTCCCCCAGAAGGCATCCGCCCATGTAGTGGACATCGTCGGCGTACCGGTCGTCGGTGGAGCAGACGGTGACCACCGCCTTGAGCTGGGGGGGCGCCATGGCCGCGATCTGGAGGCCGTTGAACCCGCCCCAGGAGATGCCGATCATCCCCACCGACCCGTCGCACCAGGGCTGGTCGGCGATCCACCGGAGGATGGCCAGGCCGTCCTCGAGTTCTTGGGGCAGGTACTCGTCCTCCAGGACCCCTTCGGAGTCGCCGGAGCCCCGGATGTCCACCCGCACGCAGCCGTACCCGTGGCCGGCGAAGTAGCCGTGGTTCATGTCGTCCCGGCTCCGGGTGTGGTCCCGCTTCCGGTAGGGGATGTATTCGAAGATGGCCGGGACCGGATCGTCCTCGGCCCCCTCGGGGATCCAGAGCCGGGCGGCCAGGTGAATCCCGTCCGCCATGGGAATCCAGGCGTTCTCGATGCGGTTGACCTTTCGGGGGAATTCCCGGATGATCTTCACGTCTTTTCCTCCTCGATTTCGAAATGGAGCATCTCGATGCAGCGGCGGTAGTTCCCAAGGAGGGTCTCGTCGTCCTCGGCCCCCATGTAGATCACCGCCAGGCGGTAGCTGTAGGGATCCTGGTTCTCCAGTTCCGACAATCGCCGGCCCGGCGACACCTCCACCAGGACCAGGGTGTCCGGAAAGGCCTCCCGGACCGCTTCGATGTCGGCCCGGTCCGGCACCCGGACCACCCGGCCGTCGGTGAAGACCCGGTGGTGGAACTTGGATGCCCGGTTGTACCGGCCTCCGGATCCGGGGATCTCCGGGTCCCGTCCAGGCCCACCACGAAGATGTTCTTCGATTGTGTCGATTCGGCCATAAACCTATTCCCGCCATCCCAAAGGCGGCGCCACTGCATCCCCGTCGGTCTTGGGGGCCCGGACCCCGGGCTTGTCCACGATCTGGACGGTGCTCGCCTGGGGGCCCTCCTCTCCCGCCACTTCCACGAACCGGACCCCGGTGCCCACCTCCAGGCGGTCGAAGTCGTCGTTGACCACGCTGTTTCTGTGGAAGAAGACCTCCCGGCCGGCGGCCGATTTGAGGAACCCGTACCCGTTCTCGGCAAAGAGCCGGACCACCACGGCGGAGGTCTCCTGGGCGGGGTGCTCCTTCACATCATCCTGCCGCCGCTCGTTGAGCTTCTTGACCTGCCGCAGGGCCGACTCGAAGACGCCCCGGATCACCCCGGGCAGATCGTCGTTGGGCGAACCGTCGCCCCCCTCGCCGCTGTCCACCACCAGCTCCTGTCCCGGCGGCAGCCGCATGTTGACCCGGACCCGGTAGGGGGCCCCGGACTGCTGGTGCTTCTGCTTCTTCTCCACCGCCACCCGGCAGCTGATGAGGTTGTCGCCGATCCGGTCCAGCTTGTCCGCCTTCTGTCCGATCAGCTCTTTGATTTCCTCGCTGGCCTGCACCCCCCTAAATGTGATCTCCAATGGTATGTTCATGTGACCTCCCTTGGTACCGCTCTGCTCGGTTCGCGTGCGCGCCCCCTGCGGTCGATTTCCGCGCGGGAACGCTTTATAGATTGTAATCAAAGAAAGATCTTTAGGCAAATGGGGGATACCGTGTATATTTGGGGGGAGGGGCCTGTTTTGGACCTGGATTCTCTCCAGGATTTGAATCCCGACGGGAGCATTACCCGTTTCTTGATTTCCACCTTACCCAGGATTCGGTTGCGAG
>CAYSLC010000346.1:0-4401 GCA_964431545.1 uncultured Desulfobacteraceae bacterium
AGCACGGAACCGCCGCGCTGACGCGTTGATGCGGTCCGCCGAACGGATATTGAAGGGGATTCAGAACCGGGTGTCGGGCATGGATGAAATCAACGCCATTCACGGCTACTTCGCCTCGGATCTGATGATCGAAAAGATTCGCGAAATCGTCGTTCAGCTCATCGAACTGGACGACACGGTGAAGGCCGATGACATCCAGTCCCGGCTCAAGACCGTCCGGGAGGACGCCGTCCGCCAGCTCAAGGACCGCCAGGAGCTGTTCGAGGACGGAGCCAACGTGATCCGCATGGGCAACCACCGGTTCACGGTCAACGTCCAGGCCCTCGATCTGACGGTGGTGATGCGCGAGGAGACGCCCTGCTTCCACCTCACCGGCACCAACTTCTTCGAGCCGGTGGCCGATCCCGAGTTCCTGGCCACCCGGCCGGTCTGGGAGATGACCGTGCCGTCGGAGGACCCGACGGTCTACCGGGGAGAGTACCTCGCTTATCTCCTGCTCAAGACCCTGGAAACGGAGGGCGGGATCCCGGCGGACCCGGCGGCCCTGTCCGTGGAAGGCTGGATCGAAAAGGCCCGGTCCTTCATGGGTCCCCGGTACGCGGAGGGGTACGCCAAGGGGGTCCACGACAACGATGGCGGCCGGATCTGCCGGGCCCTGGCCGCCATCCACGGCGCCATCGGCCTGCTGCGGTACCCGCCCCGGACGAGGGCCCTGGCCCGGGTCTTCTGGGCCCTCCATCCGGACGCCGAGAACAAGGCCCGGCTGGCGGGCAAGCTCCGCTCCTTCGGGATGATGCGAGCGGTCTTTGCCACCGAGGCCACCCAGACCCGGTACATCGACGATCTTGAGACCCTCATGGCCGACTTCTGCCGGGTCTCCGGCCTCTTCGATCCGGCGGCGGCCGGCCCGGCGGCCGAGTATCTCTTCCATGAGCTGACCGGAAAGCCGGAGGACCGGGGCTTGGCCATCAGCCAGGCCGCCTTCGAGGCCGCCGAGGGGTTCACCCGGTATCTCTCGCGACACGGGTACGCCGAATCCTTCGCCCGGTCCCGGGAGGCCCTCTCCTCGGTCCCCGCCGCCGAATTCGAACTGGTCCGGGACTGGGTAAGGGGGTACGTGGCGTCCCTGGACCGCCCCGAACTGGCCGACTACATCGACGAGGCCGCGGGCCTGATCCACGCCGGAACCTACGCCCAGCTCGACGTGGTGGAGACGCCCATGACGGCCGGGGTGGACGGCATGGTGGGGGACCACCCCGTCATCCGGGAGGGGGCCTACGCCCTCAATTACCTCCACTTCATGGAAAAGCTCTCCCGCCACCAGGCCGAAGTGGTCCCGGCCTTCGAGCGGTACCAGTCCCTCAAAAAAGAGCTGACCGACCGGATGCGCGAGGAGATGCGCCTGGAGGAGTTCAAGCCCCGGGTCCTGAGTTCATTCGTCCGGAACCGGCTCATCAACAAGGTCTACCTGCCGCTCATCGGCGACAACCTGGCCAAGCAGATCGGCGCGGCCGGCGAGTCGAAGCGGACCGACCTCATGGGCCTGCTCCTGCTCATCTCGCCGCCGGGCTACGGCAAGACCACCCTCATGGAATACATGGCCAACCGGCTGGGGATCATCTTCATGAAGATCAACGGCCCGGCCATCGGCCACCGGGTCACCTCTCTCGATCCGGCCGAGGCCCCCTTCGCCTCGGCCCGGGAGGAGATCGAAAAGCTCAACCTGGCCCTGGAGATGGGCGACAACGTCATGCTCTACCTGGACGACATCCAGCACTGCAACCCGGAGCTGCTCCAGAAGTTCATCTCCCTGTGCGACGCCCAGCGCAAGATCGAGGGGGTCTACAAGGGCCGGAGCCGCACCTACGACCTCCGGGGCCGGAAGGTGGTGGTGGTCATGGCCGGCAACCCCTACACCGAAAGCGGCGAGAAGTTCCGGATCCCCGACATGCTGGCCAACCGGGCCGATACCTACAACCTGGGCGACATCATCGGCGACAGCGCCGATGACTTCAAGATGAGCTACCTGGAGAACGCCCTCACCTCCAACCCGTCCCTCAACAAGCTCTCCAGCCGCAGCCAGGCCGACGTCTACGCCGTCATCCGCATCGCCGAGACCGGGACCCGGGAGGGGGTCGAGTTCACGGGCTCTTATTCGGCCGAGGCGCTCGACGAGATGGTCTCGGTGATGAAGAAGATGATGACGGTCCGGGACGTGATCCTCAAGGTCAACGAGGCATACATCTACTCCGCCGGTCAGGCCGACGAGTACCGCACCGAGCCCCCGTTCCGCCTCCAGGGCTCCTACCGGAACATGAACCGGATCGCCGAGAAGATCCTGCCCGTGATGAACGATGCCGAGCTGAAGACCCTGATCCTCTCCCACTACGAAAACGAGGCCCAGACCCTCACCACCGGGGCCGAGGCCAATTTTTTGAAGTTCAAGGAGCTGACCGGCTGGATGGACGAGACCGAACAGGCCCGGCTGGATGACATCCGGAAGACCTTCCGGAAGAACCTGATGTTCCGGGGAGCCGACGGCACCGATCCCGTCAACCGGGTGGTGGTTCAGCTTTCGGCATTTCAGGACGGGTTGGAGGCGATCCAGAAGACGATCTCCCAGGGGATCACGCAATTGGAACAGGCCCGGAAAACGACCGGAGACGCATCGGCCGAAGCCATGCGCGGGAGACGTGCCGAACCGACCCAGGTGGCCTTCTCCAAGGAGACACTGGACCAGCTCGGGGTCCTGCTGAAGGGCCTCGACCTGAAGGTGGACGCACCGGTAATCCCCTCCCCTCCCCATGGACTCTCCCACGCCCCCTCCCATGCCCCCATGGTCCCCCACACGGCCCGGGCCATCCACAAGATGGGGAAAGGGAACACCTTCTACGGCGCCATCAAGACGGGGGACATCGACGGCGTCCGCGCCTTTCTGGACGGCGGCCAATCCCCCAACATCACCTCCCCCCAGGGCGCCACCCCGATCATGGCCGCCGCCTTCCACGACCGGGCCGACATCGCCCGGCTCCTCATCGAGCGGGGCGCCGCCATCGACGCCCAGGACGACGACGGGTACACGGCCCTGATGATCGCCGCCTCCAAAGGGAACACGGAGACGGCCCGGGTGCTGGCGGACAGCGGCGCCGACCATACGCTCCGGGACAAGGACGGGCTTTCGGCGCTGGGGTGGGCGGAGAAGAACGAAAAAGGAACGGTGGCGGAATTGCTGCGCGCCGCTTCAGGAGGGTAATATCATGCCCAAACCGATGGAAGCGCGGAAAACGAAATTGGAAAAGATTCGGGAAAAAATCAGGTCCCTCGGATTGACCCCGGATAGCGTCGACGAGGCCGTCGAATGGGTCCGATCCAAGGGTTCAACGTCGTCATCGACGCCAAAGCCGTCGAAGACCTGCCCGAGCATCTGAGCCGGATTACGTCCTTGGCGAGTTCCTCGACATGCTCCCGTTCGATGTCTTCAAGAGTGTCTCCCCCCTCGTATCACTCCCACCACAACAGCCCCAAGTCGATCCCGATCTCCGCGAACGGCTCGGCCCGGACGGTCTCGTCGCCGCCGTGGGCGGCGAGCAGAAGCCATCCTCCGGCGGAGCGCTTGAAAACTTCGAGGGTTTTCTCCCTTGGGTTGACCAGCCACAGGTGCGGGACCTTGAACGCGGCGTAGATCGGCATCTTGCGGATGCGGTCGATCCGCTCCGTTCCGGGGGAGAGCACCTCGCAGACCCAGTCGGGTGCCAGTGAGATCCAGTTTTCGGCGGGCGGGGAAGGCAGCCTCTCCCGTCGCCAGCCCGCCATGTCCGGCACCAGGATATCTTCCCCCAGCCGGATTTCCGGCTCATCCAGGATGATCCATCCCCCGGGCCCGCCCCGGCCGAACCGGTACGGGGGACCGATCTCGAAGCCGAGGGCGCTGGTCGCCTGGGCATGCCGTGGCGACGGCCGGGGCAGTGCGATCAGATCCCCGTCGATGATCTGCCCGACCATGTTGTCGGGGAGCCGGAGAAGATCTTCATAGACCGCTTTTTTCAGTACGGACTGGACCACTGGCGTTGACCTCCCTTTCCTCTATCCGCATGGTTCACACCCGATTATTGTCGGAAAGCGGGAACCTGTCAAGGCGATGGGAGACGAGACTTCCGTGTAAGGCCGGAGAGGCTCCGAAGACCATCTACAGCTCGGACAGCCGCCCGCCGCCCTCCCGCCCCGTCCATATCCGCGCCGCCACGCCCCGCAGATCCTCCAGGATCAGGTAGAGGGCCGGGACCAGGACCAGGGTGATCAGGGTGGCGAAGAGGACGCCGAAGCCGAGGGAGAGGGCCATGGGGATCAGGAACCGGGCCTGGCGGGAGGTCTCGAAGATCATGGGGGCGAGGCCGCCGAAGG
>CAYSLC010000347.1:0-4365 GCA_964431545.1 uncultured Desulfobacteraceae bacterium
GTGAAATCGTATCCAACCCATCGAATTTTTTAGATGAACATCAAGGGCGAATGCACGTCCTCGAAACGGGATTCGCCGCGGGGGCCGCCCCTGATTTTGAGAGATATATTGCGACCCCCGGGATGGCGGCGCGCGCGGCCACCGGCGGCCCGCCTCCGGTTCCCCGATCGGTCCGATCGACCCACCGCGGCCGTTTTCTATTGACTTCCACCCGGAATGGCCGCAAAATCAACCAGGGCTTCGGGAGGCGGCGGTCTTGGGCGCCCCCCTCCCCAGTCGATTCCCAAACCCTTGCCGCGGACGTGCCGCATTCAGATCCGATGAGCCGATACTTCGCCAAAACCCCCCTCCTTCCCCTGCTGATCGTCCTCTCCCTCGCCGGGCCGCCGCCGGGGGTCGCCGCGGAGGACCCGCCGACGGTCCACGTGATCCCGGCCGCCGGAACGGTCGACCCGGGCATGGCCGCGTTTCTCAAGCGGGCCCTCCGGGAGACCAACGAGGACCCCGGGGCCCTGGTGGTGGTGGAGATGGACACCTTCGGCGGCCGGGTCGACTCGGCCTTCGAGATCGTGGACGCCATCCTCGACATCCCCGAGGGCAAGACGGTCGCCTTTGTCTCGGAGAAGGCGATCTCCGCCGGGGCCCTCATTGCCCTGGCCTGCAACGAGCTGGTGATGAAGCACCACACCACCATCGGCGACACGGCCCCCATCATGATGTCCCAGGAGGGTCCCAAGATGATGGGGGAGAAGTTCCAGTCCCCGATCCGGGCCAAATTCCGGAGCCTGGCCAAGCGCAACGGCTACCCCGAGAAGCTGGTGGAGGCGATGGTCACCGCCGACATGACGGTCTACGAGGTGGAGATCGACGGCGAGAAGCGGTATATGGACGGGGTGGAGTACGCGGATTTGACCGAGGAGGAGAAGGCTGCGATCACCGGCAAACGGACGGTGGTGGCCGAAGGGGAACTTCTGACCATGGACGACGTGGAGGCACGGGAACTCGGCTTCTCGGAGATGAGCGTCGACACCATCGAGGAGATGCTCGACCGGATGGGGATCACCGACTATGCGATCCGGCGGGTGGAACTGGTCTGGTCGGAGTCCCTGGTGCGGGTCATCACGACCGTCGCCCCGATTTTGATGATGATCGGGCTGGCGGCCCTCTACACCGAGATCCAGGCGCCCGGTTTCGGGGTCCCCGGCATCGTGGGGATCCTCTGTTTGGGGCTCGTCTTCTTCAACCAGTACATGGTGGGTCTGGCCGACTACACGGAGCTGATCATCATCACCCTGGGGCTGATCCTCATGGGATACGAGGTCTTCGTCCTGCCCGGCTTCGGGGTGGCCGGGTTCTCCGGCGTGGTGCTCATCGGCATCGGCATGGTATTGGCCTTCCAGAACTTCGTCCTGCCGGATCCGGACTTTCCCTGGCAGATGAAGCTGCTGATCCGGAACATCACCATGGTGCTGGGATCCTTTGTCTGCGCATTCGTGGGATCGCTCCTGGTGATGCGGTACGTCTTTCCGAGCCTCTCCGCCGTCACCCGGGAGGGGCCGTATCTCTCCGCCTCCCTGGCCGGCTCCCGCGCCGACTCCGGCGAGACGGCCCTGGTGCGCCCCGGAGACAAGGGGATCGTGGCCGCCTACCTCCGGCCGTCGGGAAAAGTGACGGTGGACGGCGAGACCGTGGACGCCATCTCCGAGGGGGAGTTCATCGAGAGGGGGGCCCCGGTGCGGATCCTGGCGATCCGAGGAAACCGGGTGATCGTGGCGCGGGAGCCGGCGGATGGGTGATCTGATCCTTCCCGTCGTCCTCCAGGCGGGCGCGGTGGCGGTGATCATCGCCGAGATCTTCCTGCCGTCGGCCGGGGTGCTGACGGCCATCGCCCTGGGGATGCTCGGCTATTCCCTCTTTCTGGTCTTCACCCAGGTGGGCCAGACGGTCGGGGCCCTGTTCGTGGCCCTGGACGTGATCCTGCTCCCCGTGGCGGTGATCGTCGGACTGAAGCTGATCTCCCGGTCCCCGGCGAGCCTCCGGACCTCCCTGTCCACGGCCGGCGGGGTCAGCTCCCAGTCGCCGGACCTGGAGAAGTACCTGGGTGCGGAGGGCGCCGCCCACACCGACCTCCGGCCCTCGGGGATCGCCATGCTCAATGGAAGACGGGTCGACGTCACCACCCGGGGAGAATACATCGAGCGCCACAGCCGGGTCTACGTGTCGGCGGTGCGCGGAAACCAGATCATCGTCCGGAAGCAGGAAGAGAACGCCTAACCTTAACCTTGCTTAACCTTGCAGAAGGGGGAAACCCATGGGAATCACCGAAGTCATCATCATTATTGTCGTTATCGCGGCGGTCGTGCTGCTCTACTTCGTGGGATCGGCCATCTCTCTGTGGATACAGGCCCTGGTCTCCGGGGCCCACGTGGGGCTGATCAACATCGTCTTCATGCGATTTCGGAAGGTGCCTCCCAAGCTGATCGTGGAGTCGAAGATCATGGCGGTGAAGGCGGGCCTGGAGATCCCCACCAACGACCTGGAGTCCCACTACCTGGCCGGCGGCGACGTGTTGCGGGTGGTCCAGGCCCTGATCGCCGCCGACAAGGCGAACATCGACCTGAAGTTCAACCGGGCCGCCGCCATCGACCTGGCGGGCAGAAACGTCCTGGAGGCGGTCCAGATGAGCGTCAACCCCAAGGTGATCGAAACCCCCCTGGTGGCCGCCATGGCCAAGGACGGCATCCAGCTCAAGGCGATCTCCCGGGTGACGGTCCGGGCCAACATCGACCGGCTGGTGGGCGGCGCCGGCGAGGAGACGATCCTGGCCCGGGTGGGCGAAGGGATCGTCACCACCATCGGATCGTCGGATTCCCACAAGAACGTCCTGGAGAACCCCGACCTGATCTCCAAGCGGGTCCTGGAGAAGGGGCTGGACGCGGGCACCGCCTATGAGATCCTCTCCATCGACATCGCCGACGTGGACGTGGGCAAGAACATCGGCGCCGAGCTGGAGACCGACCGGGCCGAGGCGGACAAGAAGATCGCCCAGGCCAAGGCCGAGGAGCGGCGCGCCATGGCCTACGCGGCCGAGCAGGAGATGAAGGCGAAGGTGGAGGAGATGCAGGCCAAGGTGGTGGAGGCCGAAGCGGAGGTGCCCCTGGCCATGGCCGAGGCGTTCCGGAGCGGAAACCTGGGGATCATGGACTACTACCGCATGAAGAACATCATGGCCGACACCAAGATGCGCTCCAAGATCGGGGGCGAGGACGAGGACGACCGTGGCGACGGCAGCGAACCGGTCCGCTGATCACGGAACAGCCCGAGGGTACATGACAGGATAAACAATGGAAGTACTCATCACCTTCATCGTTTTTCTCATCATCTTCTGGAAGATCCTCTCCTTCATCCGCCGGGTTTTTCTGCCCACCCCCAAGGAGGGGGAGAAGGAGGGCAAGGAGAAGCCCAAGTGGCGGCGGACCCTCGAGGATCTCATGGAGCGGATCCAGCAGGAGATGGAGGTCCAGAAGGCGCGGCAGCGGGGGGAGGAGACCTCCTGGGAGGATCTCTTCGGCTCGGAGTTTCCCGAAGAGGACGTTCCGGGGAAACCCAAAAAGGCGCCCCCCCCTCCACCGGTGCCGGAGCGGCCGCAAAAGGCGGAAGGGGTCCCGAAGACCCCATCCGGCAGGGGCGCCGTTCCGGTGCCGGAGGCGTCCCGGCCTTACCCGACAACCGAGCCGGGCAGAGAACGGGGGCCACGGACGGTCCGGGAGCTGCGCCGGGCAGTCGTCTGGTCGGAGATCCTGGGGACGCCCGTGGGGCTGAGGGAGAAGTAGCCGGGCCGGGGCCTTCGACAATGAGGGCCCCCGTGTCGGCGTCGATTCCATCCTCACGCCTCGATCAACAGGTGATTGTGGGGTTCGGGTTCGGACAGTGGAGCATATTCGAAAAATGACGACCGGGAGCCAAGTCGATCCATTCGACACCTCCGGCGCGCCTTGAAGACCCGTCGCTTCCGCCCCTATTTCCAACCATTCCCCGCCAATAAGGTTCCGAGGCTTCTTGAACAATGCCCGGAACGCAGAATGTCCGACCCGCCATGAAGGGTGGTCATTCTCCGGATGTGCCGTGCGGCGGGTCCGTAAGGTCAGTGCGTCTGGGCTCGTCATCAGCTCGATTGTTCCGAGCATTTCTACTTCTTCTGAATTCCATTGCTTCTCGGCTTAGTTCTTCCACAGTTTTATCTTTCCAGAGTTCTCGCTGCCATTTCGTGTAATCGAAAGGCTCTCTTTGGATCAACGCCACGAATCTCTCCGCCTCTATTTTTCCCAAATTTTCAGTTAGAATTTGTATCCCTTTTATCTTAAT
>CAYSLC010000348.1:0-4358 GCA_964431545.1 uncultured Desulfobacteraceae bacterium
TGATAAAAAAACCCGTGCCAATCATTTTTACATTGCCATTGTCCTCATTTTTCAGGATCGGGAAAACTATCTCTTTCGGATCAACATTATTATTATTTCTGTCCTTTACCATTCTATAACCTTTTCATAATAAAACCCGGCTCGGAGAGGCTCGACAATTACCGAGAACCTGAATCGGAAATTGCTGACAGGCCCGCTTTTTACAAGCAGCATCGGTATCACCAAATGAAAAATTAAAATTTAATAAAAATTTTCCTTGACAATCGAAAAAGTTTTATTAGAATGTAATTAAACGACGCCGAAAACCAAGGCGCCGCAACTCAATTTCCGAAAGGAGGACCCACCATGGATCTCAGACTTTTGATCATCGACCCGCAGAACGATTTCTGCGACCCCAACGGCGCCCTGTACGTGCCCGGCGGGGAGGAGGACATGAAGCGGCTGGCGGAGATGGTCCGCCGGCTCAAGGGACGGATCGACGACATCCACGTCACCCTCGACACCCACCACTTCGTAGACGTGGCCCACCCCATCTACTGGGTCGACTCGGACGGGCGCCATCCCGAGCCGCTCACCACCATCATCACCGTGGACGACGTGGAAAACGGCAAGTGGCGGACCACCAACCCGGGGCTCCAGAAACGGGCACTGGAATACGTCCGGTCCCTCCGGGACAACCACCGGTACGCCCTGGTGGTCTGGCCCTACCACTGCCTCATCGGAAGCTGGGGGTACGGCGTCCACCCCGACCTCTTCGACGCCCTCCTCGAATGGGAGCGGGACCTGTGCATGGTCGACTACGTGACCAAAGGGTCGAACGTCTACACCGAACACTACAGCGCCGTGCAGGCCGACGTCCCCGACCCCCAGGACCCGAGCACCATGCTCAACACCCGGCTCATCCAGACCCTGGAGGAGGCCGACCTGATCGCCTTGGCCGGCGAGGCCCTCAACTTCTGCCTGGCCAACACCGTCCGGGACATCGCCGACAACTTCGGGGAGGAGAACATCCGGAAGCTGGTCCTGCTCACCGACGCCACCTCGCCGGTGCCCGGACCCGATTTCGAACCCCTGACCGAATCGTTCATGAAGGAGATGACCGGCCGGGGGATGCAGGTCTCCACCACCCGGGAGTTCCTCGCCTGACCCCGGACAATCTTAGAAAACCTTTTGGAAAGGAGGCACATCATGCCAAGATTCGACAACCAGAACATGCAGACCTTCCAGATCCCCGGCCCCGGCACCTTCAACTTCTCCGCGGTCCGCCTGGACGACCTCGGGGCCACCGAGTACACCCTCGTCACCGTGGTGGTGGACACCACCGCCAGCGTGCAGCCATTCGCCAAGGACCTCCTCCGGTGCGTCGAGCATATCGTGGAGGCCTGCCGGAAGAGCCCCCGGGCCGACAATCTCCTCCTCCGGCTCCTCACCTTCAACGCCAAACTGCGGGAGGTCCACGGCTTCAAGCCCCTGTCGGAGATCGATCCCAAAGGCTACAAGCCCTTCAAACCCGCCGGGATGACGGCCCTCTTCGACGCCGCCTACTCGGGGATCTCCGCCACCTTGGAGATGGCCAAGCGGCTGTCGGCCCAGGACTTCGACGCCAACGGCTGCGTCTACATCATCACCGACGGCATGGACAAC
This sequence comes from uncultured Desulfobacteraceae bacterium, assembly GCA_964431545.1. Lineage (GTDB taxonomy): Bacteria > Desulfobacterota > Desulfobacteria > Desulfobacterales > JAABSP01 > CAYSLC01. The sequence goes on from CAYSLC010000348.1 coordinate 1,645, forward strand.
GCCTCCACCGTCACGCCGAAGACCATCGCCGACAGGATCAGCGGGTCCCTGGCCGGGGAGGAGATCGAGTCCCTGGTGACCGTCCTGGTGGGGCTCATCGACCCGAAGCTCTCCTACGCCAAGGACGTCCGCCAGGCCCTGACCGCCTTCGAGGTGGAGGCGTGCCTCACCCAGTTCGTGGACGCCGGGGATGCCACGCCCCAGCGCCTGGCCAAGCTGGCCCGGTTCGTGAGCCGGTCCATCTCCAGCCAGTCCCAGGCCCTGGGCACGGGGGCCGCCAGCCGGCCCCTGCCCTCCCTGAGCTTTTAGGGGAGAGGCCCATGGACTACGCGGTCGACGATTTTGTCAAAACCGGGGCCGGCCACCGAATCTGCCAGGACTACGTCCTCTCCGGCCCCCTTCCGGTCCCCCACGTGATCCTCTCGGACGGGTGCTCCGGGTCCCCCCACACGGACGTGGGGGCCCGGCTCCTCGCCCATGCGGCGTCCGCGTCCCTCGACGAAGCCTCCGGGCCGCCGAGGGCCGCAGACCCCGGGGATCTGGGGGACCGGATCATCCGCCGGGCCTCGGCCGCCGCCGATGCGCTCGGGCTGCCGCCGACCGCCCTGGACGCCACCCTGATGATCGCCCTGGCGGTCGACGGGTGGGTCCATGTCCACCTCTTCGGGGACGGGACGGTGGTCCGCGCCGCGCCGGCGGCCGCTCCGACCCTCTTTACCGTCGAATACGACCGGAGCGCCCCCTGCTACCTCTCCTACCGCCGCGACCCCGAACGGCTTCGGACCTACCGGGAGGCCGGGATCGGAAAACGCCTCAACGGGCGACCCATGGCGGCGGAGGAACCTGTCCGCCTGACCCTGCCGGCGGAGGAGGGCGCCACGGTGATGATCACCTCCGACGGCATCGACAGCTTCCTCGACCACCAGGGGGAGCGGGTGGGGGCTTCGGTGCTGGCCGCCGCCTTCACCGCCTTCAAGAACCTAACGGGCGCCTTTGTGGAGCGGCGGCTCAAGCGGGCCGTGCGGAACCTGGAGAAGCGGGGGTGGCGCCACTTCGACGACCTGTCGGCCGGGGCGATCCACCGAGGCGCGACGGAACCGTAACCCCGGCGAAAGGAGGGCCGACCATGCGGTATCGAATCCGGGGCGCGGGCAGCGTCACGCTTTCCCAGGACGACTTCATCTTCCAGGGCGGGGAGGGGAAGGTCTACGGCAAGGGGGAGACCGCCTACAAGATCTACGACGACCCCGGGAAGATGATCCCGGAGGCGAAGATCGCTGAACTTGCCGCCATCCCCGACCCGAGGGTGATCCGGCCCGAGGCGGTGGTGGTGGACGCCAAGGGGCGCCCCGTGGGGTTCACCATGAAGTGGATCCGGGAATCGGTCCCCCTGGCCCGGCTCTTCACCGGCGACTTCCGGAAGCGCAACGGCGTGGCCGACGAGGCGGTGGCGGCCCTGGTGACGGCCATGCGGGAGGGGATCGCCGCCATCCACGGGGCCGGCTGCCTCATGGTGGACGGCAACGAGTTCAACTACCTGGCCGACCACAAGACCTTCCGGACCCCCTACTTCATCGACGTCAACGCCTACCAGACCCCGTCCTTTCCGGCCACCGTCATCCTGCCCTCGGTCCGGGACCCCCACGCGTCGGGCTTTTCCGAACTGACCGACTGGTTCAGCTTCGGCGTGGTGGCCTGCCAGCTCTTCGCGGGGATCCACCCCTACAAGGGCAAGCACCCGGCCTACACCCGGAAAAAGATGGGGGACGACCTCCTCAAGAACCGGATGCGGGACAACGTCTCCATCTTCAACCCTGACGTCTCCGTGCCCCCATCGACCCGGGATCTGGATGGGATCCCCGGAAACTACCGGGAGTGGTTTATCGATCTCTTCGAAAAGGGGGAGCGGCGCCCGCCGCCGATGGTCCCCGGCGGCGGGGGCAAGGGGCGGGCGGCGGTCCGGGTCGTCCAAACGACCGACGGCATCACCGTCCGGCGTATCCATGAATTCGATGGGGAGGTGATCGCCCACCGGGTCGTCTTCGGCCGGGAGGTGACCCGGACCCTCGACCGGGTTTATATCGACGGCGCCGCCCACCCTTGCGCGCCGGACGCCGACGTGGTATTCACCCCCCTCCGGGCCAGGCCGGTCCTGGTCTGGATCGAGGCGGGCCGGCTGCGGTTCGCCGCTCCGCCGGGGTCGGCATCGAAGATCCGGGGGCTGCCGCTGGAATGTTCGGAGAAGATGGTGGTGGACAACACCCTGCTGGTCCGGAACGGGGGCGACCTGGTGGCCCTCTCCATTTCGGACCGGCCCGACGGCGGGATCGGGGTCTCGGTCCGCGCCGCCTGGAAGATCATGCCCAACGCCAGCCAGGTCTTCGACGGGGTCGTCCTCCAGAATGTGCTGGGGAAACCGTACCTGATGATCCCATGGGTGGATCCCGGGGGGAAGGTCGCCTGCGCCAACCTTCACGTGCCGGAGCTGGCCGGCCTCCGGGCCGTCGACGCCAGGCACGAAAACCGGGTCTGCATGGTCCTGGCCCACGGCGGGGACGGCTATTGCCGGCTGGCCCTGACCTTCGACCAGGGGTACCGGTGCCGGCGGGAGGAGGACGCGGGGCCCGGCGGCGTCAACTTCACGGTCCTGGACAACGGCGTTGCGGTGGCGATCCCCGAGGACGGCCGCATGGAGGTCTTCACCCACCACCCGG
>CAYSLC010000349.1:0-4290 GCA_964431545.1 uncultured Desulfobacteraceae bacterium
CCCTCGCCGAAGCCCAGGAGATCCTCCACCAAAGGTTCGCCGCCTTCCGAAGCCGGGAGGCCGAGACCGTCCCCGCCCCGGACGCCGTGGGCCGGATCCTCGCCGAACCCGTGTACGCCCGGCTCTCCTCCCCCAACTTCCACGCCTCGGCCATGGACGGCGTGGCGGTCCGGGCCGAAACCACCTTCGGCGCCTCCGAGGCCTCCCCCAAAACCCTCGCCGTAGGGACCGACGCCATCCACGTCAACACCGGCCACGTCATGCCGCCCGGCACCGACGCCGTCATTATGATCGAGAACGTGGTGGCCCTCGACGACGACCGCATCGAGATCGACGCGCCCGCCTACCCATGGCAGAACGTCCGGAAGATGGGCGAAGACATCGTCGCCACCGAACTCCTCTTCCCGCGCAACCACCTCGTCACCCCCTACTGCGTGGGGGCCCTCCTCTCCGGCGGCGCCTTCTCCGTCCCGGTCAAGCGCAAGCCCCGGGTGCTCATCATCCCCACCGGATCGGAGCTGGTGGACTGGCGCACCGCATCCCCCGAGGACCTCGCCCCCGGAAAGGTCCTGGAGACCAACGCCTACGTCCTGGGTAAACTCGTCGAGGAGTGGGGCGGCGCCTACGAACGCCACGAGAAGCTGGGGGACGACCTCGACCGGATCCGAAGGGCCGTCTCCGAAGCGATCGCCGGCGGGTTCGACATGGTCCTCATCCTCGGCGGCTCCTCGGCCGGCTCCGAGGACTACGCCTCCGACGCCATCACCCAACTGGGGGAGGTCCTCGTCCACGGGGTGACCATCATGCCCGGAAAGCCGGTGATCATCGGATCCGTGGAGGACCGGCCCGTCTTCGGGGTCCCCGGCTACCCCGTGTCGGCCATCGTCGCCTTCGAACAGTTCGTGGGGCCGCTCCTCCGGGGATACCTCGGCCAGCCCGTCCCCCAACGGCCGGCCGCCGTGGTGGAGACCAGCCGCAAGATCCCCTCCAAGCTCGGGGTGGAGGAGTTCCTCCGGGTCAAGCTCGGCAGGGTAGGGGAGCGGATCGTGGCGACCCCCCTGCCCCGGGGGGCCGGCTCCATCACCACCATCACCGAGGCCGACGGCATCATCCGGATCCCCAATTCCGTGGAGGGGATCAAGGAGAACGAGAAGGTGACCGCCGAGCTGCTCCGCCCCCTGTCGGCCATCGAGAACACCATCGTGGCCGTGGGGAGCCACGACAACACCCTCGACCTGTTGGCCGACGCCCTCCGGGCCCGGGAGGAGAACCTCACCCTCTCCTCCAGCCACGTGGGGAGCATGGGGGGACTCATGGCGATCAAGCGGGGCTCCTGCCACCTGGCCGGCACCCACCTCCTCGACACGGCCGACGGCTCCTACAACCTCTCCTACATCGACCGGCTCCTTCCCGATCTCCCCGTGCGGGTGGTTCACCTGGTCGTCCGGGACCAGGGGCTTATCGTGGCCCGGGGCAACCCCAAGGGGATCGACGGGATCGAGGACCTGGCCCGGGACGACCTCCGGTTCATCAACCGGCAGGGAGGATCGGGGACCCGGATCCTCCTCGACTACCGCCTGGCGGAACTCGCCATCGACCCGTCGGCCATCCAGGGGTACGACCAGGAGGAGTTCACCCACATGTCGGTGGCGGCGGCCGTGCTGAGCGGCGCGGCGGACGCGGGCCTGGGGATCCACGCGGCGGCCCGGGCCCTCGGCCTCGACTTCATCCCCGTGGTCACCGAGCAGTACGACCTGGTGATCCCGGAGGTCCATTTCGAGACCCGGAACCTCCAGGTCCTCCTGGAGACCATCCGGTCTTCCGCCTTCCGGGAGCGGGTGACGGCCCTGGGCGGGTATGACACCGGGCGGACCGGGGAGGTCATCCGGTGAGGTTCCGAGCTCGGTCTGGCGGCGTGCCTTTGCGGTCCTGAGGCGGCTGGCCTCCGCGCTTGTCAGACGGATCCGGGACCGGGGGTAGGGGAGGGGCGCGTCGGCTTCGACTGGTTTCATCCCGAAAAAACCGGGATGATTGACCGGATAAAAATCCGTTCGGAGTACCGCCTTCAGGCGGTTTTGGCGGTCCGCCCGCCTGAAGGCGGAACTCCGAACCCGCCTATGGAGATTCGTCGGGGAAATCCACCCGGTCGTAGATCCGGGAGAGGGGCAGGTCGACGCCCACCGATGGAAGGATCAGAACATCGTCGGGACGATCCAGATCCGCCAGGACCCACCGGTTGTCGTCGGTCCTCTGGAAATGCTCCACATGGCGGGAATACTGGTCGATGAGGACGTACTCCTTCAGGGAGGGGAGCTTCCGGTAGGCGGCGAACTTCGAGCCCCGGTCGTAGTCCTTGGTCGATTCCGACAGGATCTCCATGAGGACGATCGGGTTGGTCACCACGTCGTCTCTGCCCTGGGCAAACCGGACCTCTCCGCAGACGATGGTCACATCGGGATAGACGTAGTGGTGCGCGGGGTCCAATTCGATCTTCATGTCCGAGGAATAGACGAAGCAGTCCTTCTCCCGCAGGCGGGTGTGCAGCTCCGCCGCCACGTTCATGGCGATGAGGTTGTGGCGGTGGGACGCGCCGGTCATGGCGAAGATCTCGCCGTGGTGGTACTCGTTCTTGTAGGCGGCGGTCTCCTCCATCTCGAAGTAGGCTTCCGGGGAGATCCATTTTTTTTCGGGCTGGGTCATGGTCGGGCCTCGTCTGGGGATATCTTGTACATGCCTATGCATGCCCTTTCGGATGTCACGCCCTTTCAGGGCTTTGTCAACTGTTCGTCATTTCCCAGGGCGGTGCCCTGGGCTGGTATGTGGGGCCCTTTCAGGGCTTTTCAAGCATCCATCATTTCCCAGAGGCGGTGCACTGAGGGAGTCACAAAAATTAAAACTACCCGCGAACCGGCTTAATCGTGACGTCAAAATTTCACCACAAACAAAACGGCGGCTATCTTATTTTGTTGTGACTCCCCAACATCAAGGAGTGCGAAAATTTCGTTTTTCGCACTAAAAAAGGGGAACAGCCCATTCGGGTGCGAAAAATATCATTTTCGCACTCCAATACCCATGCCCTCTCGGATGTCACGCCCTTTCAGGGCTTTGTCAAATGTTCGTCATTTCCCAGGGCGGTGCCCTGGGCTGGTATGTGCGGCCCTTTCAGGGCTTTCCAAACATCCGCCATTTTCCGGGGCGGTGCACTGGATCGGGAGGTGGGGTTTTTTCTTTCAGGGCCGTCCCGACATCCGGGGGTATACGGATCCCATTATACACGGAAACAGCGGGCGGGTGCCACGGTTTTTCCGGACCCCTGTTTTTCCGGGCTAGGCTTTCGGACCTTCGTCCAGGATCCGGATGATCTTCCGGGACGTGTACTCCCCCACGTCGGCCAGGGCGTCCTTGGGGGCGAAGGCGTCGGCGTTGTTGGAGAAGAGGCAGGTGACCGAGGCGGGGAAGTCCTCGTCCGCCAGGTAGAAGATGTAGCACAGGGCGATCTTGGGCAGGGGGCGGACCAGGAAGGCGAAGTCGCCGCTGGCGCCCTCCGGGGCCGGCCCCCCGTCGAGGGCCCCCGTGATCCGGTCCGACGCCTCCCGGATCCGGTCCACATGGGGCACCAGGATCCCCTCGGTATGGGTGGCGAAGGCCCCGGCGTAGGGCATGGTGTCGGGGAACTCCTTGTACGCCTTCAGGGGCTCCAGGACCGGGGGAAGGGGTTTGGCGTGGAGGGCGTACAGGGAGATCAGGATCCCCGGGACCCCGGTCTGGGGCGATCCTCCCAGGGTGATCCCCTCCGGCGCGATCCGGCACGCCTCTCCGAAGGCATCGAAGAGGAAGGCGCTGCCCTCCTGCTCGGCGGACAGGGCCTCCGCCAGATGCGCCGGCGGGTCGGCGTAGAGCTTCTCCAGATTCTCCCGGACGATCTTTTCGTAGTTGTCGCTCACCGATACCTCCTCTTCTCCTTCTTTTTTTTCTGAACGCAGACTATTCAATTCCTTTTCCATGTCTCGCCCTTACAGGGCGAACCCGAATATTTCCGGCAATTTCCCAGGGCGATGCCCATGGGCTGGTATGTGACGCCCTTTCAGGGCCGCCCCAAAAACCGTTCGATTTTCTCTCATTATAACGGATTTTGAGGAGGCTCGTTTTTTAAAGCCATGGACCGCCGCCTAAAACCCCGAAGGGGTGGCACATACCAGACCAGGGCAGCGCCCTGGGATCGACGTCCCCCATCCGTCAAAGCCCTGTAAGGGCGTCACATATTCGCTCGGGTCATCGCAAAATCATGTT
>CAYSLC010000350.1:0-4285 GCA_964431545.1 uncultured Desulfobacteraceae bacterium
ATCGGTGACGGCGTTGTTTTCAAAGTCGAATACCGCCAGCGTCTTGGGCGCTTCCCCGGGACCCGGCGACCTCGGGCCGGCTGTGGGTGGGGCGGGGGCGCGGGCTGGGGCGGGGGGATGGGACGGGGCGCATCCGAGAATGAGCAAATGCGCAATGACCAACAGAATCAGGGGGTTTCCCCGAGCATACCTCATGGCGTCTACCTCCATGCCTTTACAAATTCACCTCCGGTGTGGTTTTCGGCGTGCCTGTGACGGAGGGGGGATGCGTAAGCTGAGTTCAATTTTTTCGTTAAAATGAAGTTCAAGAAGTGAACCGCGCAGCTTTTTCCCGCTTAGCAGCTTTTATGTGTTCATTCAAGTCTTTTTCCGTCATTTCCGCCATTTCGCCGGCAAGGCATTCGGGCGGCACCAAAGGAGGCGCTATTCTCCTTGACCCGCCGTTTCATGGACGCCGGGACGGTCCGCGCGGCCATCGAAAAATTGATGAAATATACGGAGACAATATGGTAAGGTGTTTCGGGAAAGGGGACCCCATGCGAATCCTTCTGCTTGCCATTTTGGTCCTGCTGGGCGCCGGGGCCGTGCTGGCCCTCGTCGGCGCCGCCTCGGGCCGGAGACACGCCCGGCGGATCGGGGGGATGATCCGGGCCCTGGACGATAAGTACGAGTCCTACGTCCGGAAGAACATCACCCTGAACGTGCTGGAGGCGGAGCGGGCCGAGGATCTGGGCCGGTTCATCGACGACGTGATGGTGGTCATCAAGCCGGAATTAGACGCCCTGATCCGCCATGTCAACCATCCGGCGTCGTGCCGCGGCCCTGTCGATGCGCCCTCCAGGTACTTCACCAACGTGGTCTCCGCGCTGGAGTACCACCTCCGATGCCATGGGGACGGCCCGCCGCGGGGGGACGTGGTTTCGGACGCGGCGCCCCTCACGACCGGACAGATCGAGGACATCCGCCGATCCGCCCGGGACGCGGTCCGGGCCGATCTGGAGGTCCGGGAACTCGACCTGAAGATGGGAACCATCTAGTCAAAATACCCAATCGACCCCATTTACTTTCCGATTGGTTCGGGGAATACTTCCTCCCATGGGATATGAGATGATCTTCGTCTTCTCCGTACTGGGCGTCGCGGTGGTTCTCTTCGCTACTGAATGGGTCCGGGGGGATGTGGTGGCGGTGCTGGTCCTTCTCTCCCTCGCCATTTCCGGGGTCCTCTCCCCGGAGGAGGCCTTTGCCGGTTTCAGCAGCAAGGCGGTCATCGCCATCGGCGCGTTGCTGGTGGTCAGCGCCGGCCTGGTGCGCAGCGGGGTGGTGAAGTGGATCGCCGACCGGCTCAATGTCGTGGTCCGGGACAACCGCACCCTGCTGGTCCTGGTCTGCACCCTGATTCCGGGGGTCCTCTCCGGATTCATCAACATCGTCGCCGCCGTCACCATCTTCATCCCCGCCGTCCTGCGCATGGCCAAGAAAAACGGCGCCGACCCCTCCGCCCTGCTCCTTCCCATGGCGGTCACCGGCATGGTGGGGGCCAACCTGACGCTGATCGGGGCCTCCCACAATCTGGTGGTGGACAGCCTGCTTCAGCAGGCGGGGGAATCCGGGCTGGGCTTTTTCGAGTTCACCCCGGTGGGCGCCGTGCTGGTGGCCCTGGCCACGCTCTATTCGCTGGTGGTCGGCCCGTGGCTGCTGAAGGGGCGCAACGGGGCGGACCCCGGCCGGGAAACCGCCAAGGAGGACCTGGTGGATGCCTACGGGTTGGACGAACGTCTCTGGGAGTTCTTCGTCAAGCCGGGCGGCGGGGCCGACGGCAGGTCGATGAAGGCGGTGGGCATGGGGCGGGATTTCGGACTCAATCCGATACTGATTTTTCGGGGCGAGCGGGAGATCCCCGTGGAGGACGAGGAGGTGACCCTCCGGGAGCACGATCTCCTGGCGGTCACCGGCAGGGAGGAGCGGATCCGCGCATTCACGGACCGGCGGGAGGGGATCACGGTGCTCGGCCGGCCGGACGGGCACGAGGAGTTCTCCTGGAGCGCCTTCGAGCTGGTGGAGGTCGTGGTGCCCCCCCGTTCCGAGGCCGTGGGAAGGACCCTTCGGGATCTGCGCATGCGGGAGGATGCCGGACTCACCTGCATCGGCGTCTGGCGGGACGACCGGCCTTATCGCACCGGCACCCGGGACCGGAAGCTCGCCCCCGGAGACGGGTTGCTCCTCTTCGGCTCCCGGGAGAAGGTCCGCGCCTACCGGCCGGAGCCCGAGTTCCGATGGCTCCGGCGACCCCGAGAAGAAGAGGCCCCCCGGCACCTGCGCCATCTGGCGCCTTTTGCGGCCCTGATCTTCCTGGCGGTGCTCGTGACGGCGGCCGTCGGCTGGGTCTCCATCGCGGTGGCCGCCCTGGCCGGCGCGGTTCTGCTCATGCTCATCGGCGTCCTGACGCCCGGACGGGCCTACCAGGAGATCCAATGGCGGACCCTGGTCCTCATCGCCGGCATGTATCCCCTGGGCACGGCGCTGGAGAAGACCGGGGCCGCCGAGGTGATCTCCGGGCTCATCGTCGACACCGCGGGGTCCCACGGCAGTCTCTACGCCCTGGTGGCGGTGGCGTTTCTGGCCATGCTCCTCACCCAGCCCATGCACAACGCCGTTGCGGCGGTGATCATGACCCCCGTCGCCGTGAAGGTGGCGGGGGCCCTCTCCTCCAACCCCAAGGCCTTCGCCGTCGCCGTGATCGTCGGGGCCTCGGCCAGCTTCCTGATGCCCGTGGGGCACCCGGCGCCGCTGCTGGTCCGGGAGCCCGGTGGATACACCATCGGGGACTACCTCAAGTTCGGCCTCGCACTGAACCTGGCCATCCTGGGCGTCATCGCCCTGCTCGTTCCACTCCTCTGGCCCCTTTGAGAAAAGGAGAACACCCATGAAGACCCAGTGCCATAATCTCGCCCTGCTCACGGATCAATATGAGTTCACCATGGCCGCCGCCTATTTCCGGAAGGGGATGTTCGGGCCGGCCACCTTCAGCCTCTTCATCCGGGAGTATCCGGAGGACCGGGCTTACTTCGTCAGCGCCGGAATCGAAGAGGTCCTCGATTTCCTGGAGGACTACCGCTTCGAGCAGCCGGACCTCGACCATCTGAAGGAGACCGGGAAGTTCCCGGATGATTTCCTGCACCATCTCGGTCAACTGCGGTTCACCGGGGAGGTCCGCGCCGTGCCCGAGGGGCGCCTCTTCTTCAAGGACGAGCCGGTGGTGGAGGTGACCGCCCCCATCATCCAGGGGCAGTTGGTGGAGACCTTCATCATCAATGCCGTCAACCTCCAGGTCTCCATCGCCACCAAGGCCTCCCGCTGCGTCCACGCCGCCGGCGGCAGGGGGCTGGTCGATTTTTCCCTGCGGCGGACCCAGGGGGTGGACGCCGGGCTGAAAGTGGCCCGGGGGAGCTACCTGGCCGGGTTCGCCGGAACCAGCAACGTCCTGGCCGGCAAAATTTACGACATCCCCGTCTCCGGAACCATGGCCCACTCCTTCGTCACCAGCTTTCCCGAGGAGATCGACGCCTTCCGCGCCTTTGCCGAGACCTTTCCGGAGAACACGGTTCTTCTCATCGACACCTACGACACCATCAAGGGGGCCCACAAGGCGGTGACGGTGGCCGGGGAGATGGCGGCCAAGGGGCGGCGGATCCGGGGGGTGCGGCTGGACAGCGGCGACATGGCGATGCTGAGCAAGGAGGTCCGGGCCATTCTGGAGAGCCAAGGGCTGGGGGATATCCGGATCTTCGCCAGCGGCGGCTTCGACGAGTTCAAGGTGGCCGACGCCGTCCGGCGAAACGCGGAGATCGACGCCTTCGGCATCGGCACCAAAATGGGCACCTCGGCCGACGCCCCCTACAACGATATCGCCTACAAGCTGGTCCAGTACGACGGCCGGCCGGTTCTGAAGCTGAGCACCGGCAAGAAGACCCTGGTGGGGGAGAAGCAGATCTATCGGTTTACCGAGGGGGACAAGCTTGCGGGGGACGCCATCGCCCTCAAAGGGGAGAAGATGGACGGGGAGCCGCTTCTGAAAGCGGTGATGGCGGAGGGCGGACGGACCGGCCCCCCGGACTCCCTCCAAGAGGCCCGGGAGCGTTTCGCCGACGAGTACGCCCGGATCGACGAGGCCCACAAACGGCTTCGGGGACCGTCGGAATACCCCGTCGACCTCGGCCCGGAGCTTACGTCCCTCCAGCGGGAGGTGATCCACCGGGTGCGGGAGAAGGAGCTGGGGGAGAGCTGA
>CAYSLC010000351.1:0-4238 GCA_964431545.1 uncultured Desulfobacteraceae bacterium
CCGCCAACAACGTGGCCACCGGAAGCGAGTCCATGAGCGCCAGCGCCCAGCAGCTCAGCTCCACCTCCCAGTCGGTCTCCCAGGGGGCCGAGGAGCAGGCGGCCTCCGCCGAGGAGGTCTCCTCCTCCATGGAGGAGATGGGGTCGAACATCCGGCAGAACGCCGACAACGCCCTCCAGACGGAGAAGCTGGCCCGGAAGTCGGCCGAGGACGCCGAGGGGAGCGGGAGCACGGTCCGCCGGACCGTGGAGGCAATGCGGGAGATCTCCAAGAAGATCTCCATCATCGAGGAGATCGCCCGGCAGACCGACCTGCTCGCCTTGAACGCAGCCGTGGAGGCGGCCCGGGCCGGGGAACACGGCAAGGGGTTCGCGGTGGTCGCCTCGGAAGTGCGGAAGCTGGCCGAGCGCAGCCAAAAGGCCGCCGGGGAGATCATGGCGGTGGCCGATGAAAGCGTCGACGTGGCCGAACGCGCCGGGGAGATGCTGGCCAGCCTGGTGCCCGACATCCAGCGGACCTCGGAGCTGGTGCAGGAGATCAGCGCCGCAAGCAACGAGCAGAACTCCGGCGTGGAGCAGATCAACAAGGCGGTCCAGCAATTGGATCAGGTGATCCAGCAGAACGCGTCGGCGGCCGAGGAGATGTCCTCCACCTCCGAGGAGCTGGCCGCTTCCTCGGAAGAGCTTTCCGCCCAGGCCGAAGCCATGCGATCCGCCATGGCCTTCTTCAAGATCGACGAAAAGGCGCGTTCGACCCGACGGAGCCAGCCCCCTGCCCGCCGCGCCAAGAAGGCCCCCGCAAAGCGGGCCGCTGCTCCGAAAGCGGCCCATCCGTTCCGGGAGGAGCCGGACGAGGTCGCTTCGGCGGAGGAGAAACAGACCGGCGGCGTCTCCCTGAACATGGACGAGGCCCCGGCCCCCACTGTCGATGACGACGAATTCGAGAAGTACTGATGGTTATTGACGGTTTCGCCGGCTATGGCCTGCCCGGGCGGCGTTTCGAGGACCCTATTCACCATGGTCTCCGAACAGAGGCAGACCCCCTTTCCCGTCAAGGAGACCCGCGTCCCTGGACGAGGACTGGGACAGCGCCGAAGAAGTATTAAGAGGGACGCTTACCGGGAATTGCTTTGGGGGGTGGTAGGATTTGATGAAATTTAAAGACAAAGCGCTGTCGATGATCCGACAAGGCGAATCCGACGCCGTCGAATTCAAACAGTCATTCGATCGTGAAGCCATCGAAAGCCTGGCGGCCTTCGCCAACACCAATGGCGGTCATTTGTTCATCGGCGTCGGGGACGATGGCGGCATCGTCGGCATCGACATCGGGAAAGAGACGCTTCAGAACTGGATCAATCAGGTCAAACTCGTCACCTCCAACGCCCTGATCCCGGACGCCGAAGCGTTCGATGTGGATAGTAAATGGGATTGCACCATCGACGACACCCATTCGGAAGCCGATATCTCCCTCGAAAAGGTACAGCAATTCCTCCATCGGATCGGTCGCGCGAAGGAAACGCCGGTCCTGGAGGACCCGTTGACGATGCTGCGGAAATTCGAACTTCTGCGCGACGGCCGTCTCACCCGGGCCGCTTTTCTCCTTTTCATGGCGGAGGAATCGAGCCAGAGCACCATCGAACTGGGCCGTTTCCAGACGCAAACGCTGATCAAGGACGGCGCGCGTCTGAAAACCGACCTGTTTTCCGAAGTGGACGGCGTGATGGATTTCGTTAAAAAGCACATCAACAAAGCCTACATCATCACGGGCGCGGCCCAAAGGGAAGAACGGTGGGATTACCCCATGCCGGCTTTGCGCGAGATCGTGATCAATGCCATCGTCCATCGGGACTACACCAGCACGTCCGATTCAATCGTGAAAATTTTCGATGATCGGATCGAAATCTACAACCCCGGTCGACTGATGCCGGGACTGACCGTGGAAAAGCTGCTTTCCGGCGACTACGTGTCCAGCATCCGCAACCGGAAAATCGCCGACATGTTTAAAGAAGTGGGTCTGATCGAAAAATACGGTACGGGCATCCGCCGGGTCCTCGACGGTTTCGCCGGCTACGGCCTGCCCGAGCCGCGTTTCGAGGAAGTGTCGGGCGGGTTCCGCGTAACGGCATATAAATCAACAGGTTCGAATGATGCCGAGCAAGTCGCCGAGCATGTCACCGAGCATGTCACCGAGCATGTCACCGAGCATGTCACCGAGCATGTCACCGAGCATGTCACCGAACATGTGAACGGAGATCTTCAGGGGCTGCTTTCATTCTGTGAAGAACCGAAAAGCCGCAGACAGATGATGGAACATCTCGGCTATAAGCACCGGGAGCATTTCCGGTCGGCGCATTTAAACCAGGCGGTCGAATCAGGCCTTTTGGAGCCGACCATTCCTCATAAACCCAAAAGCCGCCTTCAGAAATATCGATTGACCGAAAAAGGCAAAGCGATCCTGAAAAAGCGGTCATCGGGAAGATGCCCCCCGAGCGCTTGAATAGACACTCAACGCCGTCACCGTGGTCAATATCAGCGCCATCCCGAAAATCTGCGAGCCCACCAGGCTTTCATTCAAAACCACGACGCCGAACAGCGACGCGGTCACCGGTTCGACCATTGCCACGATCGAGGCCACGGCCGGCGCGGTATGGTTGAGGCCGACGATGTAGAGAATGAACGACAATCCCGCGCCGATCACCCCCAGTGTCGCGAACAGCGGCCAACTCGGCGTGCTCAGGGCCGCAACGGTCTGGTCGGCGTCGCTCGGCCAGATGAGGATGGTGACGAGCACCGTGAACGCTATCACGAGAATCGCCTGCGGGCTGCCGTGCGGCGCCGCATACTTGAAACCGAAAATAAATACCGCATAGGAGAGCCCGGAGAGCAGCCCGGCTCCGGCGCCGATCGGCGTGACGCCGCCCGCCCCGAGTTCGTAAATCCGTGTCAGCAGCACGACCCCGAGCAACACGAACCCGATCGCGGCCCACTTCAGCGGGGTGGCTCTTTCGATCTTGAGCGCGAACGACAAGAGATAGACGAACACCGGCGCGCAGTACATCAGTGTCGCCGCCACCGCGACGCTTCCCTCCGAGATGCTCACGAAATAGAACGCAAAGTTGCCGGCTACGCCAAGACCGGCCATCGCCGACCAGAGCCATAATCGGCGACTGGACAATCCGCTGTCGCGCGGACGCAATGCTAGCCAGACGAGAACAAACAACAAGCCGATCGCACCCCGGTAAAACGACACCACGAAAGCGCTCCAACCGCGGGCCATAAGCATACCGCCGATCCCGCCTGATAATCCCCAGCAAAAAGCCGCCAGCGCCACGAAGGCTGTACCCGGTCCTTTCATATAGTTTCCTTTTCGATGGTGAAACGAAGACGGTTCGTGGCGGAGAATTTGGCACCGCTACATTGCTTGACAAAGAGGTATTCGCTTTTTCCGATCTTCCGCTCCCGAACATGCATCGGATGATCTGCTGATCGGATTCTTATGATCTCCGGATCAACAACCGTCTGCCCTCCGGCGATCCTACCCTGCAAAGTGGAAGTATAGGGGGATATCCTGTGCCGCACAAGTGCCAGAGCGGGTTCAATCCACGCTCCGCGGGGGGTCTCACGGAGTTTCGGCGAGTTTCCGGGGAGTTCCGGGAGTTCCCCAGACACCATACGCAGGTATCGAAAATTTCTCGTTCCAACGGATTTTGGAGAGACCCATTGTTTCAAGCCTTGGCCGGCGGCCCAAAACCCCGGAGGGGTGAGACATACCAGCCCTGGGGGTGGCCCAGGGGTTGGATGCCGGAAATTATTCGAGCCCTGTAAGGGCGGAACACTTTTTCCAGAGCGCAGATATTCAATTCCTTCTCCATGTCTCGCCCTTACAGGGCTATCCACCACTAATTCCAACAATTTCCCAGGGCGATGCCCCTGGGCTGGTATGTGTGGCCCTTTCAGGGCTGCCCCAAAACCGGTACAGGGGGTAGTTCGGAGTTTTGGGGACACCATACGCAATGATTCGAAAAATCGGATCATTGGAGGCAAGATACCCCACAAAGCGGATATCGATCTATTGCGATGACATGAACGAACCGGTCGGCCGTTGGAGGCTGGCAACGGCATGGGGATTACACCCATGGAATAGGGGCGGGGCGCGTTTCGCTCCGCCCCCCACGAGATTTTAACCGGAGCGTTTCAGAAGGATGAAGAATCCGGCCAGGGCGATGAAAAATCCGGCGA
>CAYSLC010000352.1:0-4231 GCA_964431545.1 uncultured Desulfobacteraceae bacterium
AGCCCCCGGCAGCGCGGGCCGCGCCAAACCCATTTTTCCCGGCTTCCATTCCGGGGAATTGAGCTTCTACGAAAGGATCGGGGCTCCCTATGAAGTATTTGATACCTAGTTCCGGGTTTCGATGAGAGGCTCCAGGAGATTTGTCGTAGAAGCGATGGATGGCGCCGGCGTGCCGCGGAGTCATTCCCACCACAGGTTCCCGAGGGCGATCTCGATCTCGTGGAACGGTTCGGCCCGGACGGTGTCGTTCTCGCCGTGGACGGAGAGCAGTACCCATTTTCCGGCGTCCAACCGGAACACCTCCAGGGTTCGGGCCGTGGGATCGACGAGCCAGCAGTGGGCGACGCCGAACCGGGCATAGACGGGCATCTTGCGGATTCTGTCGACGCGGACCGTGCTTTTCGAAAGGACTTCGCAGACCCAGTCCGGCGGGATGGTCGTATAGTTGGCCTCCGGCGGCTCCGGAAGGCGTTTCCTCCGCCACGCCGCCAGATCGGGAACGAGAAGATCATCCCCGAGGCGGATCTCCGGTTCGTAGAGAATGATCCAGCCCCCCGGACCGCCCCGCCCGCTCTGAAACGGCCCCCGGATCTCGCCCGTGATGCCGGAGGCGACGTTGCTGTGCCGGAACGAGGGTCGGGGAACCGCCAGGAGTTCCCCGTCGATGATCTGGCCGATCATGCCCTCCGGCAGGGAATGGAGGTCTTCATAGACGGCCTTCTGGTGATGGTTCTTCCACATGTCACCCTCGATTCGGTCCTCCGACAAGGTCCGTCGTTCCGAGGCGGAAAGGCAATGGACGGGAGGTATTCGCCTCTCCCTGATTCTAGCATCAAGCTACTGGAAGAACGCCCCCGCGTCAAGCGGATAGCGATCCGGCGGGCTCGCCCCATCCCCCCAGGAGCCGTTTCGGAATCGTTTGACTTTTCCCGCCAATGGTGGCAAATGATCCCCATGACCGATCCCCCGCGGGTGGGGCCGCATCACCGGGACGGAGAAAACCATGGACAAATCAGCCCTCAGCGAACGGGACATCTGCACCAAATTCATCACGCCGGCATTGGCGCGGGCCGGGTGGGACCCCCTGTCGCAGATCCGCGAGGAGGTGGGGTTCACCAAGGGGCGGATCATCGTCCGGGGCCGCCTGGTGACACGGGGCAAGGCGAAGCGGGCCGATTACATCCTCTATTACCGGCCCAACCTCCCCGTGGCCCTGATCGAGGCCAAGGACAACCGCCATCCGGTGGGCGGCGGCATGCAGCAGGCCCTCGACTACGCCCGGACCCTGGACATCCCCTTTGTCTTCTCCTCCAACGGGGACGGGTTTCTCTTCCACGACCGGACGGGCGGGGGCGGCGTTGTGGAGACCGAACTGCCCCTGGACGCCTTCCCGACGCCGGCGGCGCTCTGGGCCGGATACCGGGTCTGGAAGGGGCTCACCCCGGCCCAGGAGCGCGTCTGCCTCCAGGACTACCACGACGACGGGGGCGGCAAGGAGCCCCGGTACTACCAGCGCATCGCCGTCAACCAGACGGTGGAGGCGGTGGCCCGGGGGCAGGACCGGATCCTCCTGGTCATGGCCACCGGCTCCGGCAAGACCTTCACCGCGTTCCAGATCATCTGGCGGCTCTGGAAGGCGGGGGTCAAAAAGCGGATCCTCTTCCTGGCCGACCGGAACATCCTGGTGGACCAGACCATGGTCAACGACTTCCGGCCCTTTGGCGCGGCCATGGCCAAGCTGAGCACCAGATCGAAGACCATCGAGCGGGCCGACGGCGAGGCGGTTCAACTCCCCACGGCCGTGGATCCCCGGCACCGGCGCATCGACACGTCCTATGAGATCTATTTGGCCCTCTACCAGGCCATCACCGGCCCCGATGAACGCCAGAAGCTGTTCAAGGAGCTGTCCCCCGGCTTTTTCGATCTGATCATCATCGACGAGTGCCACCGGGGCAGCGCGGCCGAGGATTCGGCCTGGCGGGAGATCCTGGAGTATTTCTCCGGCGCCACTCAGATCGGCCTCACCGCCACGCCCAAGGAGACCGAGTACGTCTCCAACATCGACTATTTCGGCGAGCCGGTCTACACCTACTCCCTCAAGCAGGGGATCCGGGACGGGTTCCTGGCGCCCTACAAGGTGATCAAGGTCCACCTGGACGTGGACGTGGACGGCTTTCGCCCCCGGAGGGGCCAGATGGACGACCGAGGGTGCGAGATCGAGGACCGCATCTACAACCAGAAGGATTTCGACCGGAACCTGGTCATCGACGCGCGGACCCGGCGGGTGGCGGCCCGGGTGACGGAATTCCTCAAGGGGAGCGGCGACCGGCTCCAGAAGGCGATCGTCTTCTGCGTGGACACGGAACACGCGGCCCGGATGCGCCAGGCCCTGATCAACGAGAACGGGGATCTGTGCGCGGAGAACGACCGGTACGTCATGCGGATCACCGGCGACGACCCGGAGGGGTGCGCCCAGCTCGGCAACTTCATCGACCCGGAGAGCCCCTACCCGGCCATCGCGGTCACCTCCCGGCTCCTCTCCACCGGTGTGGACGCCCAGACCTGCCGGGCGGTGGTCCTGGAGCGGGAGGTGGGGTCCATGACCGAGTTCAAGCAGATCGTGGGCCGGGGGGTCCGGATCCACGAGGAGACGGGCAAGTACTACTTCACCATCCTCGACTTCCGGAAGGCGACCCACCACTTCGCCGATCCGGCCTTCGACGGCGAGCCGGTCCAGGTTTACGAGCCGGCGGAAGACGAGCCGATGACCCCGCCGGCGGACGCGGATACGCACCAGGACGAGGCGGACCTCGTCCCCGAGGCGCCCGGCGAGGACGAGACGGTCCTGGTCGATCCCGAGCCGCCCGACATCGACATCCCGGACGGCCCGGACGATGGGGACCGGCCCCGGAAGTACTACATCCAGGGCAACCCGGTCTGGGTGGCGGCCGAGCGGGTGGAATACCTGGACCGGTACGGCAAGCTGGTGACCGAAAGCCTCCGGGACTACACCCGGAAGACCCTCCGGGGCCGGTTCGCCAGCCTGGACGAGTTCCTGCGGAGCTGGAACGAGGCCGAGCGCAAGCAGGCGGTCATCGACGAGCTGGCCGCCGAGGGGCTCCTCCTCGATCCCCTGGCCGAGGAGGTGGGGGCCGATCTCGACCCCTTCGACCTGATCTGCCACATCGCCTTTGACCAGCCGCCCCTCACCCGGCGGGAGCGGGCCGAGAAGGTCCGAGTGCGGGACGTCTTCGCCCGGTACGGGGACCAGGCCCGGGCCGTGCTCGACGCCCTGCTCGACAAGTACCGGGACGATGGGATGGCGGGCCTGGACGATCCCCGGATCCTCCGGGTGAGCCCCTTCAACGAGATGGGGACGCCCATGGAGCTGCTCAAACCCTTCGGCGGACCCGACGGCTTCCGCAAGGCCGTCCGGGACCTTCAATCCGCCCTCTACCCGAAAGCGGCGTGATCGCTTATGTCCGTGCGAACCATCGTCAAATCGATCCAGGACATCATGCGCCAGGACGTGGGCGTCGACGGCGACGCCCAGCGCATCTCCCAGCTCTGCTGGATGTTCTTCCTCAAGATCATCGACGATCAGGACCAGGAGCTGGAGCTGATGCAGGAGGGGTACCGGTCCCCGATCCCGGAGCGGCTCCGGTGGCGCAGTTGGGCCGCCGATCCGGAGGGGGTCACCGGCGACGCCCTCATGGCATTCGTCAACGACGAGCTGTTTCCGGGGTTGAAGGAGCTGCCGGGGGCGTCGGGCAACGGCCGGCGGCGGGTGGTCCGGTCGGTGTTCGAGGATGCCTACAACTACATGAAGTCGGGCCAGCTCATGCGCCAGGTGGTCAACAAGATCAGCGCCATCGACTTCAACAACCTGGCCGAGCGCCGGCACTTCGGGGATATCTACGAGCAGATTTTAAACGACCTCCAGAGCGCGGGCAACGCCGGGGAGTACTACACGCCCCGGGCCGTCACCGCCTTCATGGCCGACCGCATCGATCCGAAGCCGGGGGAGGTGCTGCTCGACCCGGCCTGCGGCACGGGGGGTTCCTCACCTGCGCCATCCGCCACATGCGGGACCGGTACGTGAAGACGCCGGAGGACGAAGGGCGGATGCAGGCGGGGCTCCGGGCCACGGAGAAGAAGCAGCTTCCCCACATGCTTTGCGTCACCAACCTGCTGCTCCACGGGATCGAGGATCCGTCGTTCGCGAGGCACG
>CAYSLC010000353.1:0-4180 GCA_964431545.1 uncultured Desulfobacteraceae bacterium
CGATCCGTCTGCCCCTGAAACCGCTCCAGAAGCTGCTTCTGCAACGATTCCGCGTGAAGTCTCTCCAGCAGGGGATCGGGCGATCCCTTGTACTCCCCCGGCTCGTAGTAGTGGATATCCGGCGACTGGTAACAGCCCGCCGCCATGCCGATCACTGTCGTCAGGAAAAGAATTTTCCATCGTGTTTTCATGGCTATTCCTTTCCGCCCGTCGGGGCGGGATCATTCAGAAATTGTACGCCCGGTCCCACCCCCAGGCGGGCTGGGGCCGTCCGCTCCGCTGCATCGACCGCTGCCGGTAGATCTCGGCCACCACGTCGCCGTCGCCGGCCAGAAGCGCCTTGGTGGCGCACATCTCGGCACAGAGGGGGAGTTTGCCCTCGGCGATCCGGTTCCGGCCGTATCTCCGGTATTCGGCCTCGGTGTTGTCCGGAAGCGGGCCGCCGGCGCAGAAGGTGCATTTGTCCATCTTGCCCCGCACGTTGAAGGCCTCCTGCTCCGGGTACTGGGGCGCACCGAAGGGGCAGGCGAAGAAGCAGTAGCCGCAGCCGATGCACAGATCCTTGTCGTGGAGAACGATGCCGTCGACGGTGGTGTAGAAGCAGTCGACCGGGCAGACCGCCGCGCAGGGGGCGTCGGTGCAGTGCATGCAGGCCACGGAGATCGATTTCTCCCCCCGTTCGCCGTCCTGGAGGGTGATGACCCGGCGCCGGTTGATGTCCCAGGGGACGTCGTGTTCGTTGTTGCAGGCCGTGACGCAGGCGTTGCACTCGATGCACCGGTTGGCGTCGAGCATGAATTTCATCCGTGCCATTTCGGGTTACTCCTTTCAGGCCGGCACGAGCCGGCAGAGGGTCGATTTGGTCTCCTGCATCTGGGTCACCGAATCGTACCCGTAGGTGGTGGCGGTGTTGCAGGCTTCGCCGCGTACAAAGGGGGCGGTCCCGTCCGGGTACCGGTGTTTCAGGTCCTTGCCCTGATACCAGCCGCCGAAGTGGAAGGGGGTCCAGACCACCCCCGGCGGCACCCGCTCGGTCACCATCGCCTTCACCTTGATGCGGCCCCCTTCCGGCCCCTCCAGCCAGATATACCGGCCGTCTTTTATGCCGATGGTGTTGGCGTCCACCGGGTTGACCTCGGCGAACATCTCCCGCTGGAGCTTGGCCAGCCAGGCGTTGGATCGACTCTCGGCGCCGCCCCCCTCGTACTCCACCAGCCGTCCGCTGGTGAAGACCAGGGGATACTCCTGGCTGTAGTCCTTCTCCTGAATCGAGGCATAGAGGGTGGGCAGCCGCCAGAAGGCCTTCCGGTCGTCATAGGTGGGAAACCGCGGGACCAGGTCGTAGCGCGGCGTGTAGAGGGGCTCCCGGTGGACGGGGATCGGGTCCGGGAACTGCCAGACCCGGCACCGGGCCTTGGCGTTGCCGAAGGGGGCGCAGCCGTGGGCGATGGCCACCCGCTGGATGCCGCCGGAAAGATCGGTCTTCCAGTTGACCTTGCCCAGCCCGCCCGAGCCGTGGGATTGCTGTTTGCTGTCGGCGCTGCCTCCTTGCGATGACCCGCCTCCGGAACCGGCGGCATCCACTTCACTTTCCGACTCTCCGTCGGTGGGCTCCTCCTTCGGTTTATTTGACGAACTCTCGGGGGTCATTTCCGCCACCCATCGGATGATCGTCATCTCCTCTTCGGTCAGTTCCCCGGCCCAGCCGAGCTGCTGGAGCATGCCGTAGGTGAACTCGGGATAGCCGTCCCTGATCTCCGATCCGACGCTGTAGACGCCTTCGGCCAGCAGGTTTTCGCCGTCGCGCTCCACGCCGAACCGGGCCCGGAAGGTGAGGCCGCCCTCGGCCACCGGTTTGCTCATGTCGTAGAGGATGGGGGTGCCGGGATGCTTCATCTCCGGCGGCCCCCAGCAGGGCCAGGGCAGTCCGTAGTATTCGCCGGCCAGGGGACCGCCCCGGGCCTGGAGGGTGGTGGTGTCGAAATGGCGCCGGTACTTGGCGTGGGCCTTGAGCCGTTCGGGGCTCTGGCCCGTGTAGCCGATGGTCCAGGTGCCGCGGTTGATCTCCCGGAGCACGTCCTCGATGAGCGGCTCCTCGCCGTTGACCTTTATGTGTTTGAACATTTGATCGGCGAAGCCGAACTTTTTGGCGAACTTGTAGAGGATCACATGGTCGGGCAGCGATTCGAACCGGGGCTCGATCACCTTCTCCCGCCACTGGAGGGAGCGGTTGGAGGCAGTCACCGAGCCGTAGGTCTCCATCTGGGTGCAGGTGGGCAGCAGATAGGTCCCCTCCTTCCGCTCGCTCATCACTGCCATGTGGGTGGGGTAGGGATCGGAGATCACCACCATCTCCAGCTTCTCCAGGGCCTCCTTCATGTCCGGCCCCCGGGTCTGGCTGTTGCAGGCGTGGCCCTGGAAGAAGACGGCCCGGAAGGGGCTCTTCTGCTGCAGGTCCTCGGCGTCGAGGAGCACCCCGTCGATCCACCGGGAGACGGGGATGCCGGGGATGTTCATGGTGTACTTCTCCTTGCCGTCCTGGGTGAGGTACTTCCGGGACCGGTCGAACCGGTTTACGAGCCACTCGTACTCGACATCCCAGACCCGGGCCCAGTGGCGCCAGGCGCTCTCCGAGAGGCCGTAGTAGCCGGGCAGCGTGTGGCTGTTGGGGCCCACGTCGGTGGCCCCCTGGACGTTGTCGTGGCCCCGGAAGATGTTGGCCCCGCCGCCGGGGACGCCGATGTTGCCCAGGGCGAGCTGGAAGATGCAGTAAGCCCGGGTGTTGTTGTTGCCGATGTGGTGCTGGGTGCCCCCCATGCACCAGACGAGGGTCCCGGGCCGGTTTTCCGCCATGATCCGGGCCACCTCGAAGACCTCCCGCTCCCTGGCGCCGGTGACATTCTCCACCAGGGCCGGGTCCCACTTTTCCACCTCCTTGCGGACATCGTCCAGGGCCCAGACCCGGGCGGCGATGTAGTCCTTGTCCTCCCAGCCGTTTTCGAAGATGTGCCACAAAAGCCCCCAGACGAAGGGGACATCGGTGCCGGGCCGGATCCGGACGTGGAGGTCGGAGTGGGCCGCCGTCCGGGTGAAGCGGGGGTCGACCACGATCATGACGGCGCCGTTCTCCTTGCCCCGGAGGACGTGCTGCATGGCCACGGGGTGGGCCTCGGCGGCGTTGCTGCCGATGAAGAGCATCGCCTTTGCGTTGTGCATGTCGTTGTAGGAGTTGGTCATGGCGCCGTAGCCCCAGGTGTTGGCCACCCCGGCGACGGTGGTGGAGTGGCAGATGCGGGCCTGGTGATCGACGTTGTTGGAGCCCCAGAAGGCGGCGAACTTCCGCTGGAGGTAGGCGCCTTCGTTGCTCGCCTTGGAGGAGCCGCACCAGAAGATGGCGTCGGGCCCCGATTCTTTCCGGATCCGGAGGAACTTGTCCCCGATCTCCTGGATCGCCTGGTCCCAGGAGATCCGCTGCCATTTGCCGCCGGTGAGCTTCATGGGGTATTTGGTCCGCCGGTTTCCCATGTCGTGGAAGCGGAGCGAGGCCCCCTTGGTGCAGTGGGATCCCAGGTTGATGGGGGAATCGAAATCGGGCTCCTGGCCGGTCCAGACGCCGTTCTGGATCTCGGCGATGACGCCGCACCCCACGGAGCAGTGGGGGCAGATGGTCCGCCGGATCTCGGTCTTCACGCCATCCTTGGGGATGTTCTCCCTGGCTTCGGCCCGCTCCATGAAAGAGAGCGGCAGCATGCCGGCGACGGCGGCGCCGCCGGCGGCCAGGCCGGAACGGCGGAGGAACGCGCGGCGGTCCATGGCGCCCGAAGAAGGGGAGGGAGAGGTCTCCGTTGCCGGCGTTTGTTTGGGCTCAGGGGCATCCCCCTGGCCGGTTCGGTGGGGTCGGGTCATCGTCCGTCTCCTTATCTTCCCACCGGGTTCGAAAGACCCGGTGTTCGCTTTAGATCAACGACGCTTTTTCGTAGTACTTGCGGATGTGGTCCGTGGGCCGGTATCCCGCCGGGGGCGGTTCCCCGGCGGCCTCCGTCGGGGCGGTCGGCGTTCTCCGGGAGACCAGCCCCAGGGCCGCCGCCGCGCCCATGGCGGCGGCGTGCCTGAAAAACCGGCGTCGCTCGGGGGCCGGATCTTTCTCGGCGGAGTTCCGTTCGGATCGATCTCTCCTCGG
>CAYSLC010000354.1:0-4118 GCA_964431545.1 uncultured Desulfobacteraceae bacterium
CGGTTTGATCTTGACACGACCGAGGCGACCCTCTATAGGTCCCTATTCTACAATAGATCCACCCCGAACACAAAGGGGCGCCGGCCGAGGGCATCCCTGCGGCGTCCGCTGGAAAGCTGGAAGAATGTACATCGACGAGGCAAACAATCCCTTTTACCGCGGATTTCTCCAATCCGAGGACGGCCTGATCACCGAGGTCCTCTCCTCGGACGACCGGTCCCTAACTTTCCGGACGGCCTTCGGCCTCTCCGACGCCCTGGTGGAACAGCTGAAGGGGCGGCCCGAGCACCTGATTTTCAGCGAACGCTCCCGGATCGCCCGGCTCGGCCTTCGGATCACCTGTGAAGCCCCCCAGCCCGATCATCTCGACGGCAACCGCGCCGTCCTGACCCTTACGGCCTCCCCGGTGATCGAGGGGTATCCGGGCCTCGACGTCTTCCGGGACTTTCTCACCGCTGGGTTCCCGGTGGGGCGGCTGGTCTTCTGCGACCCCGGGGCCCGGCTCTCCTCCGAAGAGGTGATCGGGGCCATCGAACGCGCGGAGCTGAAGCTGCCGGTCTCCACCACCATCTCCAGCGAGGGGAACATCCTCATCTCCCCCCACAAAGTGGTCTGTGATCTCAAAGGGCCCCTGGACCGGGAGACCATCGGCCGGATCCTCTTCAAGGAGGAGGGACGGGAGATGCTCAACCGGTATCAGGTGCGAAGGAAGGTGCCGGCGGTGATCCTCCCGGCCGGCCAGGGGATCATCACCACCTGCTCCATGTACCTGAACGAGCACTACGTCGTGCTCCAGAGCCGCTCCAAGGGGAACATGGAGCTGGGCAGCCACCTTCCGGCCACCATCCTCGATCCCATCAAGACCCGGGGGATCCGGATCTACCTGGAGATCGTCAACACCGGTGCCCAGCCCATCGTCAACCCCCTGATCCTGGCCCGGATCTACCGCTCCCCCAAGGCCCGGATGCGGCCGGTCCACTTCGTCAACGGCGTGATCCGGTTCAACTACGAGGACATGCGGGGGATCGAACAGCGGTTTGCGCGGGATCTCCCCGGGTCCGCCTGCCACTACCGGGACAAGCCGATGGCCCTCATCCGGAAGCGACCCGGGGACGATGAGGTCACCCATCTCTATATGAACGGGCCGGACCGGCCGTGTCCGGTGACCAAGGCCCACTGCCCGGCGGCGCGCCAGGATTTCTCCGCCCGGTCGGCCTGCGCCCACAGCTATGCCACGGCCAAAATCAAGGGTGCCCCCCGGAACGGGCCCGTGACCCTGGCCCTGAAGTACTTTCCCAATATCCTGGAGCACCTGGACATCGTCAACCTCGCCTATGAGGGGTCGTTGGAGGCGATCTACTTCTTCGAGGCCTCCTGCGAACACGGGCCCTTCCTCTCCCAGCTCGATCACCATCGGCTCCAGGAGTACCACGCCTTCGGCGTGGACGTCTACTGGGTCTCCGGCCTCAACCAGAGCCTCATGGTCCACACCATACGGGACGGCAAGGGATATTTCGTGCTGCCGGACCGCCTCGCCGACTTCCACAAGTCGATGCTCTTCGCCTTCTACGGATCGACCATGACCCTGTCGGCCAAAGGGGTCTCCCGCCTGGGGGACCTCATGGACGCCCTGATCGGCTTTTGGGGCAAAAACATCGGCATCCTCACCGGCGGGGGAAGCGGGGTCATGGAGCATGCCAACACCTTCGCCCGGAAGCGGGGGATCCTCTCGGGGGCCAACTACCTCGACATCACCGACCAGCCCATGACCACCGACGTCGATTTCTGTCAGGTCTTCCAGGCCTCCTGCCGCCACAGCCGCCAGAAGTGGTTCGAGATCGCCTCCTTCCCCATCTTCAACGTGGGCGGTCTCGGCTCCCTGGAGGAGCTGGGAATCACCCTGTGCAACATGAAGCTCTCCATCATGGAGCCGGTGCCGGTGATCCTCTTCGACACGGAAAGCAACGGGGACTTCTGGGGGGGGATGGAGGCGCAGATCCATGAAATGGTCCGCCGGGCGCGGGCCCCGGAATGGATCAAGGACAATCTGGTGATCACCGACGACCCGAACCGGGTGGTGGAGGCCTACCGGAGCCGGCTCCACCTGTTTTAGGGTTTCCGCCCCCCCGGGCGCGCTGCAAGATGGAATTGAAGGGGGAGCACATTTCGGGTTTCAAAGGAGTGTGAAGGAGGGTATGATGGTGGTGGGTCCCCGGCCCACGAGGACGGCATCAACCCCTTGAGACGAGGCCTTTTCGACATGACCGAGGAAAAGCACATTCTGACCATGCTCGTGGAGAACGAGCCCGGGGTCACGGCCCGGATCACCAGCCTGTTCGCCGGCCGGGGCTACAACATCGAGACCATCTGCGGCGCCCCCACCGCCGATCCCGAACTCTCCCGCATCACCATCACCACCAAGAGCGATCCCGCCAAGCTCGAACAGATCATGAAGCAGATCCGCCGGATGATCCACGTGGTCAAGCTCCGGGACATGACCGACGAGTCGGCGGTGAAACGGGAGATGGCCCTCATCTGCGTGGAGGCCAAGCCGAAACACCGCACCGAGATCCTTCGGATCGTGGAGATCTTCCGGGCCAAGATCGTCGACACCGGGACTTCGCATTTCATCATCGAGGTGGGCGGCCGGGAGGAGAAGATCAACGCGCTGATCAACCTCCTGGAGCCCATGGGGATCAAGAAGCTGACCCGCTCCGGGGTGCTGGCGCTCTATCGGGAGCCGGAGTGATCGACCCCGCCGGCGGCGCCATGAGGGACCCGTCGTCCGCCCCCCGTCAGTCCATCGAGGATTCCGAGCGGACCACCCCATAGGTCAGACAGACCAGATCCCGCCCCAGGCGTTCCACCGCTTCCAGCCTCAGTTCCATGGCGATCTCCTCGGTGAAGAGGGAGAGGCCGTAGCCGAAGATCTTGGGCGAGACGGTGACGATGATCCGGTCGATGAGGTCCGCCTCGGCAAATAAGGAGTTGACCAGGGCGCCGCCGGCCAGGATCGCCTCCGTATATCCCTCTTCCTCCAGCCGGGCGAGGATCCGGGCCGGGTCCTCCTGGCTGAATTCGAGGTTCTCCCATTCCGATTTCCGGTTCGGATTCCGGGTCATGACCACGGTCTTGCGGCCGGGCAGGGGGCGGCCGATGGTGTCGAAGGTCTTCGACCCCATGATCATGACGCCGGCCTTCCGGGAGAGCGTAACGAACAGGCGCTTGTCCTCGGCGCCGGTCCAGTCGGGAAAGTGGTCGGGACTCCTGCCGATCTTTCCGTCCAGGGTCATGGCCATCAACAGGGTGGTTTTCATGGAGGCGCTCCCGATGGTTTTCGAGGAAGGTCGTTCCTCCTCCATCCACACCATACCGGAAAGGGGCCGGGAAAACAATCCCTCCCGGCATCGATTCGGGACCTGGTTTCCGTCTACGGCGCGGAGGACATGGCCATGGAGTGGTTCTCCTCCAGATCCTCCGCGGGGATGGTCACGTCACCGTCGTGGAGATTGTCCTCGATATAGATCAGCTTGACCGCCACCATCACGGCCGCCACCAGGGGGGTGGCCAGCAGGATCCCGAAGACCCCCTGGATCATCCCCATGATCAATTGGGCGGAGAGGATGAGGGCCGGCGGCATGGAGATGATCTGCCGCTGGACCATGGGGGTGACGAAATAGCTTTCGACGGTCTGGATTCCCATATAGAGGAGCGCCACATAGCCGGCCTGGCCCCACCCTTCGGGAAGGGCGAGGATCATCGCCGGGATCACCGAGACGAGCGGACCGATATTGGGGATAAAGGTCATCAAACCCGCAAACACGGCCAGGGTGAGGGCGAGGGGGATCCCCATCAGGGAAAGCCCGATCACCGTCAGAACCGCGATGATCAACATGGAGACGAGCCTGCCGATCAGCCACCAGTACAGGGTGGCCCCCACGCCGTGTAGGACCCGCCGGCCCCGGTCCCGCTTGTTTTTCGGAATCAATTTGCGCACGCCCCCGAGGTAGAGGTCCGCGTCATAGGCGAGGTAGAGTCCGATGGCCAGGATGATCAAGATCCCGGTCAACCCGCCCACGAAGGAGAACATCCAGCCCGTGGCCTGGCCCACGATCCCC
>CAYSLC010000355.1:0-4093 GCA_964431545.1 uncultured Desulfobacteraceae bacterium
GTGGACAGGGCGGTGATGCTTTTGCCGCAACCCGATTCCCCCACCACCCCCCCCATGTCGCCCTTTCCCAGGCTGAAACCGACCCCGTCGACGGCCCGGGCCACGCCTTCCCGGGTGAAAAAAAAGGTCCGGAGGTCGGCTATTTCGAGAACGGGGAATGCCGCCGTCATTTGAGCCTCGGGTCCAGCACATCGCGCAGGGCGTCGCCGAAAAGGTTGAACCCCAGCACCGCCAGGGTAATGGCCAGGCCCGGAAACACCGTCATCATGGGATTGTCCATCATGAAATTGCGGGCCTCGGACAGGATGTTGCCCCAAGACGGCGCCGGCGGCGGGGCCCCGAGCCCGAGAAAACTCAGGGCCGATTCCGCCAGGATGGCGTAGGCCAAACTGGCCGTGGCCTGGACGATGATGGGGGCGGTGCAGTTGGGGAGGATGTGCCGGAAAATGATAAAGAGGTCCCCGTGTCCCAGGGCCCGGGACGCTTCGACATATTCCTTTTCCCTCAGCGAAAGGACCGACCCGCGCACGAGCCGCGCGAACCGGGGCGTGTAGACAATGCCCAGCGCCGCCACCACGTTGTACAGGTTCGGGCCGAGGGCGGCCAGGATGCCGATGGCCAGAAGAATGGCGGGAAAGGCCATCAGGGCGTCCATGATGCGCATGATCAGGTTGTCCACAAGCCCGCTGAAGTACCCGGCGACCGCGCCGATAACGCCGCCGGCGAGCGTGGCGAAGATGACGGAGAGCAGCGAGATGTAAAGGGAGATCCGGGACCCATGGATGACCCGGCTGTAGATGTCCCGACCGTATTCATCGGTGCCGAACCAGTGGTCGCCCGACGGTAGGGCCGCCATGAGGTCGATGTTGATGGCCAGGGGGTCGTGCGTGGCGAACAGCGGGGCCAGGATGGCGACCAGGAGGTTCAGAACAATCACCGCCAGCCCGATCATGCCGATTTTGTTGGACAGAAAGCGTCGGATCATGGCCGTGCCCGGTTACAGATATTCTATGCGGGGGTCGAAGAACCCGTACAAAAGATCGACCACCAGGTTGATCAGGACATAGACGACGGCGATGAACAGGATGCTGCCCTGGACCACGGGGTAGTCCCGCATGTTGATGGCCACCACGATGTATTTGCCCAGGCCCGGCAGGCTGAAGACCGTTTCGGTGACCACGGCCCCGCCCAGGAGCATGCCGTATTGGGTCCCGATGGTGGTCAGGGTGGGGGCGAATGCGTTTTTCAGGGCGTGCTTGGTGATCACCTTCCATTCGCCCAGCCCCTTGGCCCGGGCGTGGGTCACATATTCCAGCCGCAGGACCTCCAGCATGGAGGACCGGACCATGCGGGCGACGACCGCCGCCATGAAAAGGCCCAGGGAAATGGACGGCAGCAGCATGTACCGGAATCCCATCCAGAAATCCTCCCAGATGGCCACGTAGCCCGTGGAGGGAAACCAGCCCAGCTTATAGGAAAAGATCAGCAGCGCCATCAGGCCCAGCCAGAAGCCCGGCGCCGACACGCCGACGATGGTCCCGATCATGAAGACGTAGTCGCTCTTTTTGTTGTGCCGGACCGCCGCCAGGATGCCCGAGGGAAGGGCAATGATCAGGGAGAAGACCAGCGCCAGGGTGGTCAGCGTCAGCGTGACGGGAAAGCGCTCCCGGATGGACGCCATCACGGGGATGCCGGTCTGGATCGAGACCCCGAAATCCCCTTTGGCCATCTGTCCGATCCACAGCAGGAATTGTTGATATATCGGTTTGTTGAGCCCTAATGCATCCCGCACCATCGCCACTTCTTCCGGCGACGCGTCGCTGCCGAGCATTACCAGGGCCGGGTCGCCGGGGATCATGTGGATGAGCAGAAACACCATCACGGCCACCAGGACCAGGGTGGGGATGATGTAGACCAGTCGTTTTACGGTGTATCGGATCATATGGATTGCAACCGCCCCTCCCCCGCCAATGCGAAAATTGGATCGGCGGGAGAGGGGTGGATAATCGGGTTTCGACTATTTATCCAGCCAAACGCCCCAGAGGCGGGTGATGCCGGTGCCCAGGGCCTGGTAGCCTTTCACATGGTTCCAGAAGGTGTTGATGTAGTTGTAGTTGCAGGAAAGAATCCACGGCACCCGCTCGTAGCAAAGCTCGTGCATCTCTTCGAAAACCTTCTGCCGCGTCTCGAAATCCGCCGTGTTGAGCGCCTTTTGCCGCAGCGCTTCCGCATCCGGATAGACCTCCAGAAATTTGTTCCGATTCAGATAGGCGTAGGCCAGCGCCGGGTCCGGCATGGGGGAGGCGCCCATGACGTGAATCTGCGACTGGCCCTTCAAATGTTTCTGCAGCAGCACCGGCCAATCGACCACATTGAGTTTGGCGTTGATGCCCACGGCCTGAAGTTGCGCGTGGGCCGCCACGGCCATTTTGTAGAAGTAATCATATTTTTTGGTGGTATCGAAAACGATTTCCTCGCCGTTGTATCCCGATGCCTTCAGCAGTTCCTTGGCTTTCGCCGGGTCCGGTTTGTACCATTTGTCGAAAACGGCGCTCCGGTATTGGTTGCCCAGGGCGATGGCCGAGGGATTGACCCGGGCATGCCCCATGAAGGCGGCTTTGGCCAGTTGTTCGATGTCCACCGCATAGGCGCAGGCATTGCGAAAGGTCTCGTTATCCATCACCGGCTGGGTGACGCCGATGTGAAGGCCGACCCAGATGAGCCCCGGCACCTCCTGGGCGACCACGCCCTTGGCGGCGTATTCGCTCTCATATTTCTCCATGTATTTGGGCGGAAAGCCCTGCATCAGATCGACCTCTTTGTTGAGCAGGGACATCACGGACACCGATTCCTCCGGGACCGGCACGAAGGTAATTTTGTCTAAGTAGGCGATGCGCTCCCCGCCCATGCCGCTCCTCGGTCCGGTCTGGCCTTTGTAGTCGTCGAATTTTTCAAGGATCACATGGCGGTCCGGCTTCCATTCCACAAATTTGTACGGCCCGGTTCCCACGGGGTGCGTGATGTCGCCGCCCTGCTTTTCCACTTCCTCCCGGGGCAGGATCGCCATGATGGGCGCGATATAGGCCAGCGCATGGGGAAACCCCGCTTCGGACCGGGTCAGATGGATTTTCGCTGTGTATTTGTCCACCGCCTCGACCCGATCCACATTCTCGAACAGTTTGGCCCGGGCGCAAAATTGCGGATCCATCATGCGGCCGATGGAGTACTTGACGTCCTCGGCCGTCATCTCCCGGCCGTTGTGGAATTTTTTCCCCTTCAACAGATGGAAAGTGTAGGTCTTATAATCGTCGTCCACCTCCCAGCTTTCCGCCGCGACCGGGACGATCTTCAGGCCCTTGTCATAGGCCAGCAGGGGTTCCACCACATGACACAGCACGGTGGCGTTCACCAGCGCCGTGCTTTTGTGCGGGTCCGTGCTGACCAGATCCGTCCGGATCCTGACCTTGATCTCGCCGCCGGCCTTGGGGGCGGCGGCAAAAAGCGCCCCCGTCACGCACAGGGACAATCCGCATATCCCCAGGAAAACCATCACGGCCTTTGTCGTCAATTTCTCGAAGCGCTTCATGGTGAACCCTCCTTTTGTCAATCGTCCGTAAAAAGGGATTATCCGGCCCCGTCGATTTCCGAGCGGATAATCCCCGCAATCCGACCGCGCCGGTCGGGTTTCATCCGACTCAGAATCCCGGCGACGCTGATGGCACCCAACACCTTATCGTTTCCATCCTTGATGGCCACGCCGACCCCCACCGTTTCCGGGTTGACATTTTTTTTGCTCAGGGCATAGCCGTCGCGGCGGGTCTTTGCCACCATTTTCAGGACGTCCTCCCCCGTTCTGCCCATGAAATTGGGGTATTTCTCCGCATTGGCCTTGATGATCCGGTGAACGACGTCATCCGGATAGGAAGATAAAATGGCAAGGCTTCCCCCGCCGATTCCCAGGGGCCGGCGCTCGCCCACTTCGAACGTCAGGACCTGGATGGGAAAGGACCCGACAATGCGGTCCAGGCAAAGGGCGTCGTTCCCGGATTTGATGATCAGGTAGGCGGTTTCTTCCGTCTGTTCCGACACATTC
>CAYSLC010000356.1:0-4085 GCA_964431545.1 uncultured Desulfobacteraceae bacterium
GGCGGCGGATTGGGAACTGGATGGGTTCCGCGCGCCCGAGCGATGGTGGTTTGCTTAGATAAGGAGGCTGATTGTTACAGATGAATCCGATTGCTTCAATGGTGTTGAAGCGCTTGGGACTGGGGCTTTTGACGCTTTTTGTCATTTCTATCCTGATTTTTATTGGCGTGGAGGCCCTGCCGGGAGACGTGGCCGAGGCGGTGCTGGGGCAATCCGCCACCCCGGAGACCGTTGCGGCTTTCCGAAAGGAACTCAAGCTAGACCTCCCGCCCCACATCCGGTATGTCGCCTGGATCGGCGGGGTCTTTTCCGGCGACATGGGCAATTCCCTGGCGAGCGGCCGGCCGGTGACCGATCTCATCGGCTGGCGGTTCTCCAATACGATTTTTCTGGCGGCCAGCGCCGCCGTCGTCGCCGTGCCGATCTCCCTGATCCTGGGGATCCTGGCGGCCCTTTACCGCAACACATGGTTCGATAAAACCATTTCCATGGTGACGCTCAGCACGATTTCATTCCCCGAATTTTTCATCGCTTACATCCTGATCGCGCTGCTGGCGGTCCAGATCGTCATTTTCCCCAGCATCTCCAATATCCACGAGGGGATGTCGCTGGCGGACAAGCTGTTCGCCATCGCCCTGCCCTGTCTGACCCTGGCCATGGTCGTCACCGCCCACATGATGCGCCAGACCCGGGCGGCCATTATCAATATCTTGTCTTCGGCATACATTGAAATGGCCCGGCTGAAAGGATTGAAGCGGCTGCGGATCATCGTGCTCCATGCCTTTCCCAACGCCCTGTCCCCGGTCATCAACGTCGTGGCGCTCAATCTGGCCTACCTGGTGGTGGGGGTCGTGGTGGTGGAAGTAGTGTTTGTTTATCCCGGTTTGGGCCAGCTTCTGGTGGACTCGGTGTCCAAACGGGACATTCCGGTGGTCCAGGCCAGTGGGCTGATCTTCGCGGTCACCTACATCGGCCTGAATCTGCTGGCCGATGTGTTGTCGATCCTGAGCAATCCGCGGCTGCGAAACCCCAGATAAAGGATGAGATAAAGGAGAAGACAAGCATGACGGCATTTTATAAATTGCTGCGCCAATCGCCGTTCAGCGCCCGCCTGGGCATGGTCATGGTGGGGATCGTCATCGCTTCCGCCATCCTGGCCCCGGCCATCGCGCCCTATGGCGAAACCGAGGTGACGGGCGATGTGTGGGTGGATGCCGGCGAAGACCACCTGCTGGGCACGGACCAAATGGGTCGCGACATGTTCACCCGGCTGCTCTACGGCGCCCGCAACACTGTCGCCATCGCCTTTGTCACCACCCTCCTCTCGTTCTTGATGGGGACGATCATGGGGTTTTTTGCTGCCACGCTGGGTGGCTGGACGGACCTCACCCTGAGCCGCATCGTGGATATTCTGATGGCGTTTCCCACCCTGATTTTTGCCCTCATGGTGCTGTCCGTCGTCGGCACGTCCGTGACCGCGCTGATTCTGACCATCGCCCTCCTGGACTCCACCCGGGTCTATCGGCTGAGCCGTGCCGTGGCCATGGACATCGAGGTGATGGAGTTCGTGGAGGCCGCGCGGCTGCGGGGCGAGCGGATCTGGTGGCTCATGCGCCACGAGATCCTGCCCAACGCCCTGCCGCCCCTGGTGGCCGAGTTCGGTTTGCGGTTTTGCTTTGTGTTCCTGTTCATCGCGGCGCTCAGCTTTCTCGGCCTCGGCATTCAGCCGCCCACCGCCGACTGGGGCGGGATGGTGAGGGAAAACGCCGGTGCCATCGCCTTCGGCATCTTTTCGCCTCTGTGGCCGGCGGCCGCCATTGCCTTTCTGACCGTGGGCGTCAATTTGATTGTGGACTGGTTCCTTCACATCGCCAGCGGCCTGAAAGATTAACGCCCTACCGAAAAGAGGTCCCATGAGCCGACTGTTGGAAATGCGAGACATCGTGATCGACGGCTTTAGCGATGAACGATGGATGCCCATCGTCAAAGGCATCGACGTCAACCTGGACCGGGGCGAAGTGTTGGGCCTGATCGGCGAATCGGGGGCCGGCAAATCGACCCTCGGCCTGGCCTCCATGGCCTATACCCGTCAGGGCTGCCGGATCACTTCCGGTTCCATCTGTTTCGACGGCCAGGAGCTGTTCAACGCCCCGAGACAGACGCTGCGGAGCATCCGCGGCAACCGCATCGCCTATGTGGCCCAGAGCGCGGCCGCCTCCTTCAACCCGGCCCACCGGCTCATCAAACAGTACGCCGAAGCTCCGGTGCAGCACGGCGTGACGAGCTTCGAGGAGGCCAAAAAAAACGCGGTGGACATCTATAAGCGCCTCCTGCTCCCCGACCCGGAGCACATCGGATACCGCTATCCACACCAGGTCTCCGGGGGCCAGTTGCAGCGGGCCATGGTGGCCATGGCCATGTCCTGCCAGCCCGACATCATCATCTTTGACGAGCCCACCACTGCCCTGGACGTGACCACCCAGATCGAGGTGCTGGCGGCCATCAAAAAGATCGTGGACGAGTTCAACACCGCGGCCATCTACATCACCCATGACCTGGCGGTGGTGGCCCAGATCGCCGACCGGATCATGGTGCTGCGCTACGGCGAACTGGTGGAGGAAAACGATACCCGGCCGATGTTGAAAAGCCCAAAAGAAGAGTACACGCGGCAATTACTATCGGTGCGTACCCTGGTCGAGGACAAGGACCTGTCTCAAACCGAAAAAGACGTCATCCTGGAAATCCAGGGCGTGACCGCCACCTACGGCGGCGACGTCAATGTGCTGGAGGACATCGATCTGAAAATCCGGCGCGGACGGACCGTGGCCCTGGTGGGGGAATCCGGCAGCGGCAAAAGCACCCTGGCGCGGGCGATCACCGGGCTGCTGCCGCCCATCGAAGGCCGGGTGCTGTACGAAGGGGACCCCCTGCCCCCGGACCTCCGACACCGAAAGTGGGAGCACCTGCGCCGGCTGCAGATGATCTATCAGATGCCGGACACAGCCCTGAATCCAAAGCAGAAGGTGAGCAAGATCATCGGGCGGCCCCTGCAATTTTATTTCGGGATGGGCGAAAAAGAGCGGGAAGAGCGGGTCATGGAGCTGCTCGAAAAAATCGAGCTGTCGGCCAAATACTACGACCGGTACCCCACCGAATTGTCGGGCGGAGAAAAACAACGCATCTGCATTGCCCGGGCCCTGGCGGCCAACCCGGACCTGATCATCTGCGACGAGGTCACGTCGGCCCTGGACCAACTGGTGGCCGAAGGCATCCTGAAGCTGTTGCGGGACCTGCAGAACGATTTGAAGGTCTCTTACCTGTTCATCACCCATGACCTGGCCACCGTCAAGGCCATCGCCGATGAGATCGTGGTCATGCTCCAGGGCCGTATCGTGGAGCAGGGCGTTAAGAAAGAAATCCTGGCCCCGCCGCACCACGAATACACCGACCTGCTGCTCTCATCCGTCCCGGAAATGGACCCCGACTGGTTGGACAATCTGCTTCAAAACCGGACCGTTCGACAGTCCCTGGACGTGGCGCAATAGAGAGGCCCCGATATGAAATTCATCGCCTGTTATGAAAACACACCGGCCGGTACAGCGGCCCTCCGACTGGCCATACAGCACGCAGCGGTGTGGGGAGCCGAGGTCGAAGTGGCGTCGGCGATCGTAAGAGACGAGCCCATCAAATATGCCCGTCTCAAGGAAAAAGAAGAGGATCTGGAAAAGGAGGTCCGGCCCTTTTTCATCGACACGGCCATCAAATTCGACACGCACCTGCTGGTGGATGACATGGAGGCCGGCGAGCAGATCCTGCATTTTGCAAAGCGCAAAAAAGCCGATATGATTTTTTTGGGCGTCAAAAGAAAGTCACGCGTCAGTAAGAGAAGGTTCGGCTCTAATGCACGCTATATGGTGCTGAATGCGGATTGTCCGGTGGTGACTGTTCATCCGCCGAAGACAAAATAGTGAAGTTCATAGCCTGATTGACTCGGCCGGATTCTAGTGGACCCTATCCCACCAGGTTTATGTCAATGTCGTTGACTTAAGATTTTTAAAGAAAAACCTATTGAATATACGGTAAAT
>CAYSLC010000357.1:0-4075 GCA_964431545.1 uncultured Desulfobacteraceae bacterium
CGGGCCTACGCCCGGGAGTGGCTCGACGGGGCCGGCCGGTTCGCGGCCCTCTGCCTGCCCTACCTGCTGGCGGACGACGGCAAGGGGGCCCAGGCGGCCCTGGCGCCGATTATGGACGCCCAGCGGGCCGGCTCCGGGGATACCGTCCCCGACGGCCTGGCGGAGATCGACCCCGGGGAGGCCGGGGGGGCGATCCATCCGTCCCTCGACCCCGAATTGGGGGAGGCGGACGGGGAAGGGGAGGACGAAAAGAGAGAGGATTCGGAAACCGGACCCGAGGCCGGGGGACGGGAGACGGTGGGCGGCAGGAAGAACGAATACCGCTCGCCGGCGGAGTACACGGAACTCATGAAGGGGCTCGGGGTTCGCCTCGACCCCGTGGAGATGGTGGCCCGGTACTACCGGGAGCGGGCCCGGCCCCATCTGATCCCTTTCCCGGTCCGGCGGGTGGACCGGTCCACGGATCCGCTCCCCGAGGGGGAGGAGGACTGGGACATCGGCTCCCCCATCGGCGGGATCGACTGGATCGGCACCATGACCCGGAGCCCGGTGGTGGTGCCCGGGGTGACCACGGTCCAGAAGGTCTACGGGGAGGCGCCCGGAGATGATCCCGAGGAACATCCGGTCGACCTCTATCTCGGCATCGACTGTTCCGGCTCCATGCCCAATCCGCGATTCCAGCTCTCCTTCCCGGTTTTGGCCGGGACGATCATGGCCCTGTCGGCGCTGCGGGCCGGGGCGCGGGTCATGGCCTCCCTGTCGGGGGAGCCGGGGGAGTACAGCGAGACCGCCGGGTTCGTCCGGACCGAAGATGAGGTCATGAAGGTGCTCACCGGCTATCTGGGCACCGGCTTCGCCTTCGGCATCGGCCGGCTCAAAACGGCATTTCTCGACGGCGACCGGGAGGGGCGCCGGAAGACCCATATCCTTGTGATCACCGATTCCGACATCTTCAGCATGCTCGGCCGGGAAAAGGGGTGGGAAGTGGCCCGCAAGGCTCTGGAGGCCGCGGCGGGGGGCGGTACCTACGTCCTTCACCGGGTGCGCACGGATCAGGCGCCGGTGGAACGGATGCGACGGGACGGCTGGGAGGTCCATGGGCTGGAGGAATGGGAGAGCCTGGTCCGGTTCGCCCGGGAGTTCAGCCGGAAACAATACGCATAGGCTTTCGGACATCGGTCCCGGAAGGGCGGCGGCGGGTCTTGAACGCAACCCGCCCTCCGCTCCTCCGGAACCGACGGCCGGAGACCGTAGACAGTTGGAGGACACAGATGAACGACAGAGTGGAGTTCGAGGTCGGCAAAACATATGAGAACATGAAGGGGCCCTTTACGGTCCTCTCCATCAAGGGCGACGAGATGACCATCCGCTGGGATCACGGCGAGCAGATCTCAACCTCCGTCGACCTGCAGCGACGGATCATCGAGCGGATGGAGGACGAAAAGGAGAAGGCGGCCAAGGCGAAACAGAAGGCCAAGTCCGGCGCGGGCCGGTCCCAGCGCTCCGCCAAGGCGTTTCCCGGCTTCCAGGAGGATGACTTCAAGGACGTGGTGGGGGGAACCGTCTGGCGGAACCGCCAGAACATCGGCGGCGCCGTGACCTCGCGCCTCGCCTCGGACCGGTTCCGTTTCAACTCCTGGGCCGCCTCCAAGATCCCGCTGGTGGCGTGGCTCGACGGCCGACTCAAAGACGGAGCCGATGAGTCCACCCTGGCCAAGTTCTTCGCAAAGGTGGATACGTCCACCCTCTCCTACGGCTTCTACATCGAGCATCCCGAAGGATCCGGGGCCTCCGACTGGGAGCCGTTTCTGGCATGGCTTTCGGACGGGGAGAACGAGGCATGGCTGCTTGAGATCTGCGTCGAACACGACCTGGTGGTCCGGGACATGTCGGCGACGGGCTTCAACGGGGTTCTCCGGCCGGAAGGGGAGGGGTGGTCCCTGGAGCGACCCGACGGCGAATCCGAAGCCGTGGCCTCCCTCTCCGAATTTCTCAAAAAAATTCCCGAGGACCGGCGGGCCGACCTCCAGATCGCCAGGATACTGGAGAAGGCGGAGGCCGTGGAGAAGGGGGCGGCCATCGCGGAGGAGATGGCGGCTCTGTTCAACAAAATGATGCCCCTTTACGCCGCGTCGGCCCGATCCTGAGTCCGCGGTGGCCGCCGGTCGGAAATCGAAGGTGTCCCCCGGCCGGGGAGACCGGAGAACGGGGAAACCGGTCCCGCCGGACGCCCCGACCGTCGCCCACCTGACCCACCGGCTCTCCCGGTGCCCCCGGGAGTTCCTTCGGGCGCCCCGGATCGGGGATGGCGGCGCCATCCATGTGGCCGCGGTGGTGTGGGACCTCCTTTCGGCGATGGCCGGCGGTCCGGCCGATCCCGCCCTGGTCCGGGAATTCGAAACCGACGACCCCGATGAGGCCGGCCGGTTCACCCTGATCCTGGTGGCTTCCTGGCTGCTGCACGACCCCTGGTTTTGCGGAAAAGGAGGTTTTGTGGAACCGGCGGCGGCCCTTCTCCGGGAGGGATTGAGGCCCCTGGGCGGCCTGGTCCCGGCAGAGCGGTTCGTTCTGGAGCCGGACCGTCGGGAGGAGCTGGCCCGGCGCTGCCTGGACGGATTGGGACTGACCCCGAACGGAGAGACCCCGGAGGCGGCGGCCGACCGCCTGGCCTCCCTGGACAGTGTGGAGCGCCACCGGGTGATGGAGGAGGCCCGGAAGGCCGAGGAGCACGCCAAAAAGGTGCGGGAGGCCCTGGCGAAGAAGAAGGCCCGGGAGGCGGCGGCCAAGGTGATGCGGGAATGACCGTGTACGACGATTTCAACCAAGTATCGCCGCCGGCCGAGGCCCGGGTCCCCAACGACCGCCGGGAGCGCAACCCCCTGATCACCGGGGCGGGGTTCGCCAACTTCCTGCGGATCCGGCAGCACCCTCACGCCCCCATCTGGAACTTCGAGACCGGAGACCGGATCATCCGGGAGGATCTGGACGCCTACGCCGCCTTCCGGGAGGCAATGGCCGGAACCCGGAGGCCCCATTCCCCCGTCCCCCCTCCCGAGATCCTGACATGGGTCCGCCGGATACGGTCCGAGGTGGATGCCTTCCGGGATCGGATTCCGGAGGGACTCGACCCGGAGCGGGACTGGGCCGCCATCCCACCGGTGAGCCGGGGGGAGATCGCCTCGGCCCTCCACACCCTGGTGCCCCGGAACGCCGACTTATCCCGCCTCATCGTCTACGACACCTCCGGCACCACCGGCCACGCCCTGGCCGTCCCCACCCATCCCCGGGTCCTGGCAAAGGCCACGGCCATGATGGAATATGTCATGGGCCGGTATGGGGTCGCGCCCGATTTCGGACCCGGAATGACCGCCTGCGTCAACATCGGCGCCCAGGCGTTGTCGGTGGTCTTCCCCAACATCATGACCGTCTGGCGGGAGGCCGGGTTCGCCAAGATCAACCTCCACCCCGACGGATGGCGGTCGATCGGAGACCCGGACCGCTTCCTCCGGGAGATGGACCCGCCGGTCCTCACCGGCGACCCCGTCGCTTTCGCCGAAATGCTCCGCATGGGGATCGGGGGCCGGCCCCGGATTCTCTTCACCACCGCCCTGACCCTGTCCGATGCCCTCGGCACCTCCCTGGAGGAGCGGTACGGATGCCCGGTGGTCGACTGGTATTCGGTCTCCGAGACCGGCCCCATCGGCTACGCCTGCCGGGAAAAGAACGGCTTCCATCTCCTGCCCCACGACATCCACGTGGAGATCCTCGACCCGGACCATCGCCCCCTGCCCCCCGGCGGGACCGGCGAGATCGCGGTGACCGGCGGCCGGAACCCGTACCTTCCCCTGCTCCGGTACCGGACCGGCGACTTCGGGACCTTGGATCCTGCGCCCTGCCCCTGCGGCGAACCCACCCCCCGGGTCCGGCTGGTCGAGGGCCGGGAGCCGGTCCTCTTCCGCTCGGCGGAAGGGGCCCCGGTCAACCCCATCGACGTGGGCCGTCTGCTCCGGGGCGTCGCCTACGTCCAATATCGGATGGTCCAGCGATCCAACCGGTCCTGCGACCTGACCCTCCG
>CAYSLC010000358.1:0-1745 GCA_964431545.1 uncultured Desulfobacteraceae bacterium
TCCGCCGCGGCGACCACCCGAACCTCCTGGCCTGCATCGTCCACCTGAAAGACCGTGGACCCCGGCTCCAGGGGCTGGCCTACCTTCATTTGAAACCCTCTTTTTTTACCCGGGATCTGGAGATCCGGTACATCGCCACGGCCCGGGGCGGACAAGGGGCCTATTCCGGTCCGACGCCCTTCGTCGTCCGCGGCGCGGGCACCCTGCTGGTGGGCGGCGTCTGGCTGCTCTGGAAGGGCGGCCTGGGCCGGGCACGGAACCTGG
This sequence comes from uncultured Desulfobacteraceae bacterium, assembly GCA_964431545.1. GTDB lineage: Bacteria > Desulfobacterota > Desulfobacteria > Desulfobacterales > JAABSP01 > CAYSLC01. The sequence continues at coordinate 265 of CAYSLC010000358.1, forward strand.
TGCTCGATTCGGAGATCGGGGCCCGGTCGTTTTACGACGCCGTTGGGTTTTCGCCCCGGGGTCCCGCCCGGTACGTGATGGGGACGCCCCGGGGACCGCTGCCCCTCACCCTGCTGACCCTTCTGGAAAACGAGCCCGACCCGCCGGACCCGGTCATGGCGGCCTTTTGCGGCCTCATCGAAGAGAAAGCCCGGCGGCTCGCAAGGGGCCGCGACGGGGAAAGGGAGCGGAAGCGCATTCTCGATTTCCTCCGGGCCTGCCTGCTGGCGGGGCGGCACGCTGACATCGCGGTTACGGCGGCCCAATCCCTGATGAAATCCGAGGGACGAATCCCCGAGGCGGCCGCGTTGCTCTCCACGGCCTCGGATGTCGGCCGCATCACCATCCGGGAGGCGCCCCGTCCCCCGGCCGCCGCCCTGCTGACGTCCCGGGACGACCGTTTCGCCGCCCACCTGGACAACCTCTGCCATCTGGAATCCCCCAAACGGTACCGGGCCATGATCGAGGCCCTGGACCATCCCTCGGTGGCGGGCCGCTGCCGCTGCGTCCCCATCCGGCCGGCAACCCCCGGGGAACTGGCCTGGATCCACACGCCGGCCTACATCGAGCGGGTGTCCGCCACCGCCGGCAAGCCCCTGTCCACCTTCGACACCGACACCCAGGCCTCGGCCGGATCCTACGAAGCGGCCCGACTGGCGGTGGGCGCGGTCTTCGCTCTGTCCGACGCGATCATGGCCGGGGAGGGCCGGCGCGGGTTCGCCTGCATCCGTCCGCCAGGGCATCATGCCGAACCGGACCGGGCCATGGGGTTCTGTCTCTTCAACAACGCGGCCCTGGGCGCGGCGTATCTGAAGCGCCGCCACGGCCTGGAACGGGTCCTCATCGTCGACATCGACGCCCACCACGGCAACGGCATCCAGAGCGCCTTCTACGACACCGACGCGGTGCTCTATATCTCGGCCCATGGGTTCCCCGGCTACCCCGGCACAGGCAGCCTGGGGGAGGTGGGCGCCGGGCGGGGCGAAGGCTACACCGTCAACATCCCCCTGCACCGGGGCCAGACCGACCGGACCTTCGGCCGGATCATCCACGCAATCGTCCGCCCCCTGGCCGAAGCCTACCGCCCGGGCATGATCCTCGTGGCCTGCGGCTTCGACCTCTACACCCACGACCGGCTGGGGCAGATGAACGTATCGCCGGCGGGGTACGGGCTCATGGCCCGGCTCCTGACGGACATCGCAGACGCAATCTGCGACGGCCGCATCCTGTTCGTGATGGAGGGCGGCTACAGCGTCCGGGGCATTTCGGAATGCGGTCTGCGGCTGGTCCAGGAGCTGACCGACGCGTCGGTCACGGACACCGCCAAAGTCAAAACCGGCCGCAACGGCGACCGGTTCGGGGGCGACGCCCTCCGGAAGGTCATGGATGTCCACTCCCGCTACTGGCCCGGGTGTTTCATTTAGGTTCCACCCCTGTCTCCC
>CAYSLC010000358.1:1845-4021 GCA_964431545.1 uncultured Desulfobacteraceae bacterium
CCGGGAGGCCAACTATTCCCGGCTGTTCAGGAAATTCGTCTTTCTGACCCTGCTCCTGTCGGTGGTCCCGCTGCTGTTGGTGGGCTGGGCCATGAACCTCCACTACACGCGGTTCGCCCGGGACCGGGCCGTCCAGGCCCTGGAGACCCGGATCGAGGACCACCGGAAGATCATCGAACTCTTTCTCCGGAAGCGGACCTCCCAGCTCCAGCTCATCGCCTATTCCCACGCCCGGGACCACCTGACGGCGGGCGCGACCCTCAACGACATCTTCGAAATGATCAACCGGGACTACTGGGCCATCAACGACCTGGGCGTCATCGGCGGCAACGGCGACCATCTGGCCTATGTCGGCCCCTACGACCTCATGGGGAAAAACTACCGCGGGGCGGAGTGGTTCCGGCAGGTGATGGAGCGGGGCGTCCACATCAGCGACGTCTTCATGGGGTTCCGGAAAGAGCCCCATTTCATCATCGCCGTGAAACGGACCGAAGGCGCGGAGAGCTGGATCCTCCGGGCCACCATCGACACCGAGGCCTTCCGCTCCCTGGTGGAAAACGTCCGCATGGGCCGGACCGGCGAGGTCTACCTGCTCAACCGGGAGGGGATCTACCAGACCACGCCCCGCTTCTCCGGCCGGATCATGGACAAGGCCGCGGGGGTCCCCACGACGTTCCACGACGGGGCCCGGATCGACTTTCCGGCGGCGTCAAAGAACGGTGCCCAACCGGACGGGGCCCGGCGCGTCCTGGCCCATGCCTGGCTGGACGAACCCCGGTGGATGCTGGTGATCTCCCAGGAATACGACGAGGTCTTCGAGGACGTGAATCACCTCACGTTTGCCACGCTGGTGTTCCTCCACCTCTGCGGGCTGACCATCCTGGTGGTCTCGGTGCTCATCACCCGCCACATGATCGCCACCATCCGGCGGCGGGACGCGGCCGCCGACGACCTGGGCCGGCAGCTCATGCAGACCGGCAAGCTGGCGGCCATCGGCGAACTGGCCGCCGGGGTGGCCCACGAGATCAACAACCCCCTGGCCATCATCCTGACGGAATGCCAGCTTCTGGGGGACGCGGAGCGGCAGGCGCCCATCGCGGACCCGGCCTTCAAGGCGCAGTTTGTTGCGTCCATGGACCAGATGCAGGTCCAGATCGGGCGGTGCAAGCGGATCACCCACAACCTGCTCCGGTTCTCCCGCCGGACCCGGTCCATGCTCGACACCATCGACGTCAACAGCTTTGTCCGGGAGGTGATCGACCTGATGGCCCGGGAGGCCAGAACGGGCGGCATCAAGTTCATCCCCGAACTCCAGCCGGATTTGCCGCCGGTGTTGTCCGATCCGTCCCAGCTCCAGCAAGTGTTCCTCAATTTGATCACCAACGCCGTGGATGCCCACAACGGCAAGCCCTACGGAACCATCACCATCCGGACCCGGGCCGCCGACCGGGACGAAGGGGTCTGCGTGTCGGTGGCCGACACGGGCACGGGAATCCCACCGGAAAATCTGGAGAAAATCTTCGATCCCTTCTTCACCACCAAACCCGTGGGCAAAGGCACGGGCCTCGGCCTCTCCATCTGTTACGCCACCATGAAGGGGCTGGGGGGCGGCATCACCGTCAAAAGCGAGGTGGGGGAAGGGGCGGAATTCACGATTTACCTGCCGTGCCAGCCGCCCCGGGAGCTGGTGGAGAGGGTGGGTGATGAGTCATAGGTGATGGGTTATGGGTGATGGGTTATGGGTGATGGGTGATAGGTGATGGGTGATAGGTGATGGGTGATGGGTGATGGGTGATGGGTGATGGGGTTTTTGTGGATTGGGGCTCAATCCAGCCTGGGCAGACAGGGTTCAGGCTGAACATCGGTGGAAAAGAGGCATTGAAATGGGCAGCTATTGGGCCGACAGCTACATCGAAAAGCGGCGGACCGCAAAGGCCGCCATCGGGATGATCAAACCGGGGAACCGGGTCTTCATCGGGTCTTCCTGCGGGGAGCCGCAGCATCTGGTGCGGGCCCTGGCGGAGAGCACGCCGTCGTTGTCCGGCATCGAGATCGTCCGGCTTCTGTCCATGGAGAGCGCGCCGCTGACCCTCGTCGCCGAGAAATCCCAGTTTCAGACTCTGTCCATCCGGTCCATCTACATGGGATCGGTCAAGACCGAGGCCATCGCCCGGAA